>DASVVX010000041.1:0-17522 GCA_036386295.1 Allosphingosinicella sp. | reverse complement strand
TCCGACGAGGTCGTCATTGCCCGACCCGCCGCTGACGGTGAACCGGTCGACCGCATAAGCGGTGATCACGCTCTGGCCGCCGATAGTGACGTTGTAATGCGAGCCGTCGAAGGTCTGGACCGCGGCGGTCGCCCCCGAAAGATCGGCGACGAGATGGTCTTCGCCGTCATGGCCGTTCCACCAGACATAGGCTGCCGGCGCCGACGACATGGTGAGCCGAAGCTCGTCGTCCCCCGCCATGGTCGTGAAGCTGTGACCGCCGCTGGTCACCCGGATGAGATCGTCGCCCGAGCCCGTCGTCAGGGACACAAGCTCGACGTTGCGCAGATGGGTGCCGTCCCGAAGTGTCTGTCCCACTGCGCTTGCCGCGGAGTTCGTGCTAAAAATCACCCGGCCCATTTCGTCGCCAAGATCGATCACGGCTTGATCCCGGCCACTGCCCCCGTCGATCCAATCGCGGCCCCGCCCCGGTTCCAGATAATCGTCGCCGGCTCCTCCCTCCAGGCGGTCGTCGCCGCCCAGCCCGCGCAGGCTGTCGTTGCCGGCATTGCCTATCAGCAGGTCGTTGAGGTCATGGCCGGTGAAATCGTCGTTGCCGGAGCCACCCCTGATTTCCGCGCTCTCCACCGAATACAGATAGATTTGGTTCGTATAGTCGCCGGCCGCCCAGGTACCGCTGTAGAGGACACCCGTTGTGGGATGGATGCTGCCGCGGATGTCATCTGAATTGTTGGACAGGTCCGCGATCAGCCTGTCAGCACCGTCGCCGCCGATCCACTGCGAGCGGCCGATCAGGCTGGTGAAGTAAAGCAGATCGTCCCCTTCGCCGGTATTGAAGGAGTTCGGCAGCGAAGCCTGGGTCGGCGATCCTGAAAATCGGAGCATGTCCGAGCCTGAGCCGGTCGTAATCCAGACTTTCTCTACGTTTCGAACATGGGTGCCGTTACTGAAGGTCACCCCACTCGGCGTCTGGATCAGGTTGAGAAGAAGGGTCAAATTCGCCGTTTGCGCCGAAAAGTCGCCCGTCCATGTGTCGACCCCGTCGCCGCCGTCCACCCAGTCTCGTCCGGGCCCGCTGTCGATTCGGTCATCGCCACCGCCGCCGAGGAGGGTGTCGTCCCCTTCGTACCCGCGGAGCCAATCGTTGCCCGCCTCGCCCGTGAGGATATCATTCTCGGGGAGTCCGCCGAGCGAGTCTCCGGCGGAGCCGCCGATGACAACAACACGTTCGAGGTTGAGCGCCATCGACATTTCGGTTGCGGGACGCCCTCCTGCCTGCCACGCGTAGAGACCCAGGTCGTATGCCCACACCGGGTCGGTACGCTCGGCATAGTCGATGATCAGCGTATCGCTACCGCCGCCAAAGTTGACGAAATCCGTTCCTTCGCCGTGCGTGGTCAGGACATCGCCGCCATCGCCCCGGGTGATGTTGTCGTCACCGGAAGTGAAGCCGTTGCTCTGGGCCGGCCGGGTCACCACCGGGTCCGGCGGCGCCGTTTCTCCGAGGTTGATCCACAACTGGGCCAAATCCCAGGACTGCGTGAGCGTATACCCGTCGCCTGCATAAAGGTTAAACAGCTCGATCGACCCGGCCGAGGTGCCCATTCCGGCGATCCGGATGTCGAGCGCAAGAGAGCCGTCCGAGGCGCGGCCGCGGATCACGAGATCGTCGCCGTCGGCGCTGAACCAGCCGTAATCGATTCGGCTGAACACGGAGCCCGTGAAGACCGCGAGGACGTCCGTACCGCTGCCGCCGCCGTCGCTGATCAGGTCGCTCCCCTGATAGACTCCTATCGAATAGCGGTCGCCGCCGGTGCCGCCATGGAGATGGTCGTCGCCGCCCTCCCCGGCGAGGCTGTCGTCGCCTCCCCCCGTCGAGATGACCTCCGACTGGGCCGTTCCGGCGCGGACGTCGGGACCGTCGGTGCCGAGAATGAGGGGGAGCCCGTCCGGATCCACCGTGACGGTACCCGACAGCGTCGCGGCGTTGCGGACGAGCGCGGCGTTGGTCAGCAACGGATAGGTGGAAAAGTCGCTGGTCAGGGCGTTGTACAGCTCATTCGACAGCTCCACGATTCGCTCGGCCAGATCGATGACGCCGTTCGCCGCGCTGAGCAGCTTGAGCCGTGAGAGCGTTTGCGGCGGGACGATTCCGAGGTTGAAATCCGCGGTGAAGCCGCCGAGGGCCGAATCGACGAAGCTCATGAAATCGTCGCCCATCGACCCGGCGATCACCTCCTCCTGGATGAGGTTCACCATCGCGAGCCCGGTATTCGCCGCGATCACCGCGTCGTCCGCCATTTCGTGGAGCGTATCGTAGTCGATCGCAATGCCGCTGCGGACACCCGGTGCGAGGTCCGCGAACTGGTCCGTCGTTGCCCGCAGAAGCCGCCCCGCGTCGTGCATGCCGAAGGCCGCAAGGGTGGCGATCATCACCTCGGAGCTCTTCCCGTACAAAAACGCCGCCGCTTCCTGCGCCATCGCGGTGGGCGAAACCGGAGCGCCGATCTGGTGACGAAGCCAGAGCCCCAAGGAGAGCCCGTAAAGCTCGTTGACGGTCTTCAGGAACAAGACCTCATTGGCGTAATGATCCACTTGAGACCATGCATCGAGCTTCGCCTGCACCGACTGGGGGTCGAGAGCGATTTCCAGATATCGCCAGGCTTTTGCCGCGCCGTAGAGTTTGGCGGCGACCTCCGCCGAAACATAGACCTGGTCGCCGTTCCGGGAACGGACGATGAAATTCGTCAGCGCGGCGCTGGTGTCGACGGTATAGAAGCCGTCGTCGAGCGAGATCGTGATCTGGGTCATGCGACAACCGGCCGAAACGCTAGGGCCGGAAACTTGGCGGCGGACGGCGCCGGGTTGAAACCTCCCTCCGCCGAGGCCCGGATCGCCGAGCAGATCTTCCCGTTTTCCACAGCCGTCGGCCGTGGGCCGATCGTCCTTAAGCTATCCACGATTCGCGCCTCCCCCGCCGCCTGTTAACATGTTCGCAACCGAACAAGCCGCTGAAAATTCGTGAAAGTAAGCCTGAGGGGCGAGAGTTTGATCCGAAATGGCCGAAGCTGCCGGCGCTGCGTCCACCTGTTCGTGTCCGGCATGGCTCTGCGCTTAGCGTCGCGGGTCGGCGCGGCGGCCGCGGATTGTCAGTCGCGTCCCCATCGCCTTATGCATGGCCGATGGCAGCGCCGCTTTCCGGAATCCGCATCGTCGAGCTCGCCGGCATCGGCCCGGCGCCGTTCGCCGGGATTATGCTTGCCGACCATGGCGCCACGTCATCCGGGTGGAGCGCGAGGATCGGCCGCCGGTGATCTCGCCCAAGTTCGACATCCTCGGCCGCTCCCGCGCCTCCACCGTGCGGTTCGATCTCAAGTCGAAGAGGCGCCGCCCGCGTCCGCGAGCTAGCGTCCCCGACGGTTTTCTCCCCGGCCTCATTGAGAGCCTCGGCGTCGGGCCCGAGGGCCGGTCGAGGAGGGTCGCCTCCGCCTTACCCGCGGCCCGTCATGGCTGAAGCCAGGCGTTCGCTTCCGCCCGCCTCCCCGCCTCTTGAAAGCGCGCCGCGGATGGAGTGACATGGCGGCTTCGAGGGAGGCGGACGGATGGACGGGCGGACGAAGCGTGGGCTGGCCATCGCGGGAGTCCTGGGCCTGGCCGGCGCCGGAGCGATGCTCTGGTCGCTCCGGGACCTGGGGACGAACTACGCGCCCGTCCGGGCCACCGTCGTCGCGGTGACGGCGGAATGCACGCTCGAGCGAACCCGATACGACCGGCAGGACAATCCGATCGAAGACCGCGAGGGTCCGATGGGCTGCGGCGAGGCGGAAAGGATGAGGCGCGACAGGCCGGGCTTTCGCGATTTCGGGCTCCGCCGGCAGAGGATCGTCGAGGTCCGCTACGTCTCGCCCGCGGACGGCCGGGTCCATGTCGGCACGATCCGGCCGCGCCAGGGCTATCTCGAGGGCTCGGTGCCGGGCGCGGAGGTCGAGATCGTCGCACACAAGCGCAAGCCCGGCGAGGTCGGGCTCAGGCCCTGATCGCCCCCGGCGCTGGCGCACCGCCGCCATGGCTTCTATCAACGCGCCATGGCAGGGGTGCTCACAGGAATCCGCATCGTCGAGCTCGCCGGAATCGGCCCGGCGCCGTTCGCCGGGATGATGCTCGCCGACCACGGCGCCACCGTCATCCGCGTCGAGCGCGAGGACCGGGCGCCGGTCATCCCGGCCGAGTTCGATATCCTCGGCCGCTCGCGCGCCTCCACGATCCGGCTCGACCTCAAGTCGGAGAAGGGCGCCGCCCGCGTCCGCGAGCTGGCGCGCGACGCCGACGGGCTGATCGAAGGGTTCCGCCCCGGCGTGATGGAGCGGCTCGGGCTCGGGCCCGACGTGCTGCTCGAGGACAACCGCCGCCTGGTCTACGGGCGGATGACCGGCTGGGGGCAGGACGGGCCGCTCGCGCCCTACGCCGGGCACGACATCGACTATATCGCGCTTGCAGGCGCGCTTCACACCTACGGCCGCGCCGGGGGGCCGCCGACTCCGCCGGTCAACGCGGTCGGGGATTTCGGCGGGGGCGGGATGCTTCTCGCCTTCGGGATGCTGGCCGGGATCCTCTCCGCCCGGACGACCGGCAAGGGCAGCGTGATCGACTGCGCGATGGTCGACGGGGCCGCGCTCGTGTCGGCGCTGACCTGGTCGCTCCGCGCGGCGGGGATGTGGAAGGACGAGCGCGGGGTCAACCTGCTCGACACCGGCCGGGCCTATTACGACAGCTACCAATGCGCCGACGGGGAGTGGGTGGCGGTCGGCGCGCTCGAGCCGGAGTTCTTCGCGATCCTCAAGGAGAAGATGGGCCTGACGTGCGGGCAGCACGACCCGGGCCTTCGCGCCGAGCTCGAGGCGGCGTTCCTTCGCCACTCCCGCCCGCATTGGTGCAACATTCTCCAACATTGCGACGCCTGTTTCGCGCCGATCCTCTCGCTTTCCGAGGCGCCCTCGCATCCCCACAACGCGATGCGCGGCACCTTTCTCAACATTATGGGGGTGGTCCAGCCCGCCCCCGCCCCCCGCTTCTCGACCAAGGACCCCGCCTGATGCTCGACACCGCCCGCCGGACCGCCTTCGCCCCCGAGCACGAGCAGTTCCGGGACTCCGTCCGCCGCTTCTTCGACCGCGAGCTCCTCCCCCATATCGACCGCTGGGAGGAGGAAGGGATCATCGGGCGCGCCTTCTGGACCAAGGCGGGCGAGGCCGGCCTGCTCTGCCCGACCGTGCCGGAGGAATATGGCGGCCCCGGCCTCGACTTCGGCTTCAACGCGGTCATCGACGAGGAGCTGGCCTATGCCGGCTCGACGGCGGGGATCACCCTCCATTCCGACATCGTCGCCGACTATCTCGTCGCCTACGGTTCGGAGGAGCAGAAGGCCCACTGGCTCCCTCGCATGGTCTCCGGCGAGACCGTCACCGCCATCGCCATGACCGAGCCGGGCGCGGGCTCCGACCTCCAGGGCATCCGGACCTCCGCCAGGAGGGACGGCAACCATTATGTCCTCAACGGCTCGAAGACCTACATCACCAACGGCCAGCATGCCGATCTCGTCATCGTCGTCGCCAAGACCGATCCCGATGCCGGCGCGAAGGGGGTGTCGCTCATCCTCGTCGAAGCGGACCGCGAGGGCTATGCGAAGGGCCGCAACCTCGACAAGATCGGCTTCCATTCGCAGGACACGTCCGAGCTCTTCTTCAACGACGTCAGGGTGCCGATCACCAACTGCCTCGGCGAGGAGGGCGCGGGCTTCGCCTACCTCATGAACCAGCTGCCCCAGGAGCGGCTCTCGATCGCCTGCGCCGCGCAGGCCGCCGCCCAGCGCGCCTTCGACGAAGCCGTGAAGTTCACCAAGGAGCGCAAGGCGTTCGGCAGGACCGTCTTCGACTTCCAGAACACCAAGTTCACCCTCGCCGACCTCGCCGCCAGGCTGCAGGTCGGCTGGGCCCATCTCGACTGGGCGATCGCTCGCCACATCGCCGGCGAGCTCACCGCCGCCGAGGCCTCGGCGGCGAAGCTGTGGCACACCGAGCTGCAATGGGAGGCGTGCGACTCCTCGCTCCAGCTCCACGGGGGCGCCGGCTACATGAACGAGTACCTCATCGCCCGCCTCTGGCGCGACGCGCGAGTCACCCGCATCTTCGGCGGAACCAACGAGATCATGAAGGAGGTGGTGTCGCGGTCGATCTGAGCGGGGGCCGCCCCGCGCGGCCGTCAGCCGGAGGCCGCCTGGACCGCGAACGGATCGGTGGCCTCCAGGGCGTCCAGGTTGGACGTCCGGTCCCACCATCCCTGCAGGGCGAGGTGGGGCTCAAGCGCCGCCTTCCCCTCCCCGGCGCGAACGAAATAATCCATCATCGCAGCGAGGTGGAGGTCGGCCAGGCTGACGTCGGGACCGCTCAGGACGAGGCCTTCGCGAACCGCGCCGTCCAGGAACGCGAGGACCTTCGCCGAGGCCTGCAGGCCGGCGTCGATCTCCTCGCGGCTCGACGCCTCGCCGAACGACGGGCGGAGGAAGCCATGCGAGGAGACTTGCCTGACCATCGGCCGATAGGCGTAGGAGTCGAGGACGGAGATGACCTGATCCATCCGGGCCAGGGCGGCTGCGCTCCGAGGCTGCAAGGGCGGACCGTCGAACGCGCGATCGACATAGCGCGTGATCGCTCCGGTTTCGAAAAGCTCTAACGGTCCGTGGGTCAGCACCGGCACCCGGCCGAAGGGGTGAAGGCGCAAATAGGTCTCGGAGAGCTCGGCGAACGGGTCGACCTCGATCGTCCGATGCTCGACCTGCTTGCACAGCAGCGCCATCCGAGCGATCCGGTTGTACACGCTGTACCGGTAGCCGTGGAGATGGACCGGCCCCGCCGGGCGCCCTTCCTCAGCCGGCATTGTCGAACAGCCTCACCTCCACCGCGCCCGGATCGAAGCCGTCGAGGAGCCGAGCGTTGACGCCCATCCGGCCGAAATCCTCGCCCAGCGTCCGCCAGTGGGTCCCGCAGCCGCAGGTCGGGCAGTGGTGGATTCCGATCATCCGGTCGCCCCAGACGTAAGCCACCGTCTCGCCCGTCACCTCGACCGCGCCGTCCGGATAGTAAGCGACCAGCCAGGCGAGCTTGGTGCACAGCGAGCAGTTGCACGAGGCGACCCATTGCGGCGGCTCCGGCGCCTCGATCCTGACCGATCCGCAGTGGCAGCTTCCCGCGACGCTCATCTTTCCCTCCCGCCGGCCTTGGCCAAGGCCCCCTTGCGGCCGGCCTGCGCCGGAGCCTAGCATGCCTTTTCGGGAAGCGACCATGAAGATCATCGGAAGCTACGTCAGCCCCTATGTCCGCAAGGTTCTCGCCTGCCTGGCCCTGAAGGGGCTCGATTACGAGATCGACCCGATCACCCCTTTCTACGGCAATGACGAGTTCGAGCGGCTGAGCCCGCTTCGGCGAATCCCGGTGCTGATCGCCGGGGATCTGGCGCTGTGCGATTCCTCGGTGATCTGCGCCTGGCTCGACGAGGCCTATCCGCGGCGGCCGCTCCTGCCGGCGGACGTGAACGACCGCGCCCGCGCCCGCTGGCTCGAGGAATATGCCGACACCCGTCTGGGCGACGTCTTCATCTGGGGCCTGTTCTACCCCAAGTTCGTCCATCCGGTGGTCTGGGGCGAGCCCGGCGATCCGGCGCGAATCGAGAAGTCGCTCGTGGAGGACCTTCCGCGCGAGCTCGACTGGCTCGAGGGCGAGCTGCCGGAGAGCGGTTTCCTGTTCGGCGACTCGATCGGCCTCGCCGACATCGCCATCGCCAGCTTCTTCCGCAACGGCGCCCATATCGGGGTCGGGATCGATTCGACGCGCTGGCCGCGCACGGCGGGCTTCGTAGAGCGGGCTCTCGCGGACCCCTGCCTGGCCGGGCTCCTCCGGTTTGAGCAGGTCCAGCTCGGCCACAGCCCGGCCGGCCGGCGCGCGGCCCTGCTGGCCGCGGGCGCGCCGCTCACCGCCGACACGATGGCGACGCGCGAGCCGCGGCGAGGCGTGATGCGCCTTTGAGTTCCTCAGGCGTGCGCGTCGAGCAATTCGAGCGTCTTGCGGTCCGGCACCCCGTCGAAAAAGCAGTCGAGACAAAGGCGAAACGGCGACCCGCCGCCGGCGAGCTCGAACAGGGTCATGGAGGAGCGAAGCTTCATCACGTCGACCGGGCCGAATATGGCCTCGGCCGAACGGTCGCGGTGGGCATTGACCGTCTCGGTGCATTCGCGCAGTCGCGGCCCGAGGATCGGATGGGCGAGATAGGCTTGCGCTTCCTCCCTCGACGCGATGGCGTAGCGCACGGCCATCGGGCTGAAGCCGAGCCCGAGCAGCTGCGGGAAGATGAACCACATCCAGTGGCTGCGCTTGCGGCCGTCGCGAAGCTCGCCCAGCGCGGCGTCATAGACCGCCGCCTGCGCCTCGACGAAGCGGTCCAGTCCGTCCGAAGCGGTCACTCGACCGACGATTGCGCCGAGGACCAGTGGATGTGGACGATCTTCCAAGCGCCGTCGATCCGACGCAGGACCATGGTTTCGTCGGTGACTCGATCGACTTCGGTTCCCCGGAAGCTGCCCCTGGTCCGGCCCTCGGTGGCGATCCAGGCGAAGTCGCCCGCCGCGCTTCCCCGGCGCCGGCCGACCTTTCCGGAAACCGCCTTCGAGAATTCGGCGTCGGCGCCGAGATGGCGAACGGCATATTCCGACTTGCTGCGTTCGGCCCGGCCTTCCTCGAACACGAGGACGTCTTCGGTCAGCAAGGCCGAGGCGGCCGCGGTGTCGCCGCGCCGAAGGGCGGCGTGGAAGGCGTCGACGGTCGCGGCCGCTTCGGCCGCCTGAGCCGACAAGGCCTCCTGCGGCGCCGCCGCGGCCGGCGCACGATCCTGCGCGGCGCAGGCCGTCCCCAGAAACAGGAGCGCTCCGAGGGCGGTAGCCCGAACCGAAAAACGAACCATGGCAATGCCATCCCTGCTGAACGAGGAGCGCTTGATACATCATCCGCGGCGTTGCGCACCATGACCTTGCAGCCGTCACGCGGCTCCCGCCGCATCCCAGTTCGAGCCGAAGGGATCGAAGCCGACGGCCCGGATCTGGGTCGGCGCGGCCGGGAGATAGAGGCGCGCTGTCCGCCGGTAGCCGCGGTCGAGGAAGGTGACGAAGCCCGGCAGCAGGGCCCGCCCCATGCGCTTGCCGAAGAGCGAGCTGCCGACGACAATCTCTTCCGGCCCGACGACGAGCCCGCGGGTCCAGCAATTGTCGATCGCCACCGCCTCCCCGCCCGCGACGCCGATCTCGCCGCGCGGCGATAGGCAGGTGAGGAGGCTCCCGTCCTCCAGCGCCACGATGTCGTGACAGCCCGAACACGGCAATGTGGTTCGCCCGCGCTCGCGGAAGGCGCGGTCGAGCAGCACGATCTCGCTCGGCCGTCCGCGAGCCTCGTTGTGAAGCATGACGAAGACGGCCTCCGCCGATCCTGCGATCGAGTTCAGATGGCCGTGGCCGGGGCCGCCCCTTTCCGCGGCAGGAAGGATCTGGTGGGCCGCGACGGGCCGCCAGCTTTCGTCATATTCGAGGATGCGCTGGTTGAGGGTGTCGACCACGAAGAAGGCGTGGTCGAAGAAATCGAGCTGGTGGCAATTATGGTCTAGGCCTTCCACGACGATGTCGCCCTGCCTGAGCTCGCCCGACCGCCATTCGAAGCGGACCACGCAGCCGGAATCGGCTTCCCGGCCAGGCGCCCCGTGTCGGAAAGCGAAAACCTGCTCGCCCCTGCAGACGATGCCGAAGAAGCGGCCCTCGACGAGCCGGCGCCAGCCGTCGCGGCGCACCGCGTAAAGCCCCTGCCGGGACGCGACCAGATAGGGCTGGGCGCTCATCCCGCACGGGCGACGTCGAAGGCCACCGAGATCCGCCGTTCATCCGAGCCGCTCGGGATCGTCTCGTGCGGAACGAAGGAGGGAAAGACGACGAGGGTCCCCGGCGCGGGCTCGACGTCGATCACCGGCCAGGGCGGCCGAGCGTCAAGCCAGGCCGGAAGGGCGCCGATCCGAAGCGCGCCCGGCCGCGGCGGCCCGGCCGGAGCGGCGACGTAATAGACTCCGGTCAGCCAGGGTCCCGGGTGGTGGTGGTGCCGCTGGTGCCCGCGGCCCTCGAAAAGGAGCGCCCAGCTCTTGAAGGTCGCCAGCCCGGGCCGAGCGGCGGGAAACGGATGATCGCCCGAAAGGCCGGCCGCATATTCGCCGACTTTCGCCTTGATCGCCCGGACCAGCGCCTGCCCGGCGCCATCGCCGGGCAGCGGGAAGGTAGCCGTGCGCAGCCCCTGCCTGGTGGCATGCCCGGCCGGATCGGAATGGAGGGTCGGATTGGCGGCGATCTCCCGGCCGAGCTGACCCAGGAAGGCGGCTTCGTCGCCGTCGAACCGGTCAGGCGCTCCCAGCGGCGCGATCCGGAGGTAGCGGTCGAGGCCCATCAGCTCGGCGGCCTCGCCGGCGCGGCCGAGCTGAATCAGGGCCAGCGCCTTGTGGTAGAGCGCATGCATGGCTCCCGGATCGCGGGCCTGGACCTGCTCGCAGATGCTCAGCACCTTCTCAGGCCGGTCGCGCCACTTCAGTGCGCGATATTCGAGGAGATCGGGATCGGTCGGATCCGCCTCCGCCAGCGCCGCCTCCCGCGCCTCGAGATGCTCGAAACGGCCGGCGCGCATCAGCAGCCGGAACTCGAGCTTGGCGGCCCAGGCGGCTCCGGGCGATCGCCCGGTCTCGGCAAGAGCCGAATCGAGCCTGCCCGCGCGGCCCAACGCCGAGGCGAAGGCGGAACGGACGGCTTCGTCGTCCGTAAAGCGGCGGCACGCCGCCTCCAGTCGCCCAAGCGCCGCTTCCTGCTCGCCGGCGCCTTCGAGCGCGTTCGCCCAAGCCAGCTGCACCCCTGGCGATTCGGGGCGAGCGCCGGCAGCGCGTTCGGCCATGCTGAGAATGGCGGCCCGTTGGGCGGGCGAGGGAATATTTGCCCAGCGCATCGGCCGGGACGATCGGGGCGCTAGGAGACTTGGCCGCCGTCGTTCCCGATGCTGTCGTTGCCCTCGGCCTCTCCGGTCTCGAGCCGACTGAAGGCGGGTCTGAACCAGGCGCGCCTTGCCGAGTCGGGCGATCCGTCCGAAGCGGCTTTCGAAAGCTGTGACGACATCCTGTATTTCTCCACCTGCGGGCCGGTTGCGTAGCAGGCCCCCGGGCGACGAACAACCGCGGCCGGGGCCCCGGCACCATTACCGCCCTAGCCACTCCGGTCGCGCTGTCGTAGCGTCTGCCCGGTTGAGAGCGACTGAAGCGGAGGACGATCGATGAGCGCGGACGGGAAGAGCGGCCATATCCGGCTGACGTCGCATCCCGGCTCGCGCGGACCGGTCCGGTTCCCGCTGACCTGGGGCGCTCCGACCGCGGCGGAACGCGGACCCGTGGTCGCGACCGTCAACGCCCGCTCGGACCGAAACGCGATCGGAGCGCACGGCGGCTCCTATTCGATCTACCGGGCGCTCGCGATCTCGTCGGGCGCGATGGACCCGAACGCGAAGCCCGACCTCCAGGACACCTCGCCGGTCTGCGAGATCGGCCCGCACGCGCAATGGGGCGATCCGGGCAAGATCGTCTCGCTCGACCCCTGGGGGCACCGGGTGGCCCAGGATTTCGGAGAGCTGATCGCCGAAGGGATCGACATCCGCCCGTCGATCGCCATCACCAAGGCCCGCCTCACTCTCGGCGAGATCCAGTCCGCCATCGCGACCGGCCGGCTCGAGGTCGACGGCGACATCGTCCACGAGGCCGGCGACGTCTCGGTGACCAAGATCGCGGTCGACCCGGTCTGGTGGCTGCCCGGCGTCGCCCGGCGATTCGAGGTCGACGAGACCAGCCTTCGCCGCTGCCTCTTCGAGCAGACGGGGGGGATGTATCCCGAGCTCGTCACCCGGCCGGACCTCAGCGTCTTCCTCCCCCCGATCGGGGGGATGACCCTCTACATCTTCGGCGATCCCGCCTTCCTCGGCGACACGAGCAAGACCCTGACCTGCCGGGTCCACGACGAATGCAACGGCTCCGACGTGTTCGGCTCGGACATCTGCACCTGCCGCCCCTACCTCACCCACGGCATCGAGGAAGCGACCCGGGCGGCGCAGGCGGGCGGAGTCGGACTCATCGTCTACAACCGCAAGGAGGGCCGGGCGCTGGGCGAGGTCACCAAGTTCCTCGTCTACAACGCCCGCAAGCGGCAGCCCGGAGGCGACCAGGCGGCGACCTATTTCGAGCGGACCGAATGCGTCGCCGGAGTGCAGGACGCCCGCTTCCAGCAGCTGATGCCGGACATCATCCACTGGCTCGGCATCCGCCGAATCGACCGCTTCGTCTCGATGTCGAACATGAAATACGACGCGCTCGTCTCGGGCGGGATCGAGATCGGCGAGCGGGTGCCGATCCCCGACTGGCTGGTGCCCGAGGACGCCAGCGTCGAGATGGAGGCGAAGAAGGCGGCCGGCTATTTCACACCCGAGGGCGCTCCGAGCGAGGACGCGCTGAAGAAGGTGGTCGGACGCGACCTGGGCAAGTTCTAGGCATGACTCCGTCAATGCGAGGAGCGCAGCGACGCGGCAATCCAGCGCGGCGGCTGCGAAAACCCCTGGGCTGGATTGCTTCGCTGCGCTCGCAATGACGGCGAACCCTGCCATAGCGGGCCTCCTGCCCGCGGCCGCCGTCCGCGAACGGGCGCACGAGATGCTCGACCTCGCGCTCGAAGGCCGGGTCGAGGGCTGGCGGGTCGATCTCGAGCGGCTCCACGACGCCGCCGAGCTGACCGCGGCGGTGACCCGGGAGAATTATCCCGACCTCGCCATCCCTTTCCACGCCCGGGCGCGCCATTTCGTCGCCGGAGCGCCGGAGCCGGCCGGCCCCCGCGCCGCCTTCGACCTGATCATCCTGTCCGTCCTGCTCGATGCCGGCGCCGGCCCAAGCTGGCGCTTCACCGACCCCGTAAGCGGCCGGACCCTGAGCCGCTCCGAGGGTCTCGCCGTTGCCAGCCAGCGGATGTTCGAAGCGGGCGAGCTGGAAGACCTGGCCGGGCTCGACACGGAAACCCTGGCGCGGGGCTTCCAGGTTTCCGAACGCAACCCGCTCGCGGGGCTCGACGGCCGCGCCGCCCTCCTTCGCCGGCTCGGAGCGCGAGCCGCCGAGCGTCCCGACCTGTTCGCGGGCGGGCGCCCCGGGGGCCTCTACGACGTTCTCGCCGGCCGGGCCGAGGGCGGCCGTCTGCCCGCGGCGGCGATCCTCGAGCTTCTGCTCGAGGCGCTCGGGCCGATCTGGGCCGACCGCCTGGTCGTCGACGGCGTCCCGCTCGGCGATTGCTGGCGCCATCCGGCGATCCGGCGCAGCGATGCCAGCGACGGGCTGGTGCCGCTCCACAAGCTCTCCCAATGGCTCGCCTACTCGCTGATCGAGCCGCTCGAGGAAGCCGGCCTCGAGGTGGTTGAGATAGACGGGCTGACCGGGCTCGCGGAATATCGCAACGGCGGCCTGTTCGTCGACACGGGCGTGCTCGCGCTCGCCGATCCGGCCGACGCGGGGCGCGCCCACCCGGTGTCGGACCCGCTGATCGTCGCCTGGCGGGCGATGACCGTCGCCCTGCTCGACCGGATGGCGCCGCGGGTGCGCGAGCGGCTCGGAGTCGGCGCCGACGCCTTTCCGCTGGCCCGGATGCTCGAAGGCGGAAGCTGGGCGGCGGGCCGCCGGATCGCCGCCGAGCTCCGGCCGGGCGGAGGCCCCCCTTTCACCATCATCAGCGACGGGACGGTATTCTAGACATGGACGGACTGACGATCGTTTCGCACCCGCTGGTGCAGCACAAGCTCACCCTGCTCCGCGACCGGAACAGCTCGATCCAGCTGTTCCGCTCGGTGGTCCGCGAGATCGCGACCCTGCTCTGCTACGAGGTCACGCGCGACCTTCCGACCGACCTCGTCACGATCGAGACCCCGATCGCGACGACCGAGGCGCCCGCCATCGCCGGCAAGAAGCTGGTCATCGCCCCGATCCTCCGCGCCGGCCTCGCCATGGCGGAGGGCATGCTCGACCTCCTGCCCTCGGCCCGGGTCGCCCATATCGGCCTCTACCGAGAGCCGGTGTCGCTCCAGTGCGTCGAATATTATTTCAAGACGCCCGAGGATTGCGCCGAGCGCCTCGTCATCATCGTCGACCCGATGATGGCCACCGGCCACACGGCGATCGCCGCCATCGACCGGCTCAAGGAGGCGGGGGTCGCCGAGATGCGCTTCGTCTGCCTGCTCGCCTCCCGCCCCGGCGCCGAGGCGGTCCGCGAAGCCCATCCCGACGTCCCGATCTGGGCGGCGGCGATGGACGAGAGCCTCAACGACCACGGCTATATCGTGCCGGGGCTGGGGGACGCGGGGGACCGGACCTACGGGACAAGGTGAGGGGCCGGCCTTCCGAGACCTTGCAGGCTGTCGCAAGCCAAGACAAAGTTCATAAAGTGCCCGGTGGAATTTCATTGTGACCTTCCAGCCGCGGGTCGAGAATCACAGGCGCGCGCTCGGCACGGATTTCGATTCTGCGGGGCGCACGGAATCGGCCGGGACGCCCAGTTCAAAGAGCCTGTCAGAACATATCATGAACGACCTGCCCAGGCAAGGGCCCCCTGGCGCTCTTCCGCGGCGCGGACTCGGCGCCGCTAACCGGCTTCGCGGGCTGCGGCGAGGGCCCGGCAGCGGGGCGGCGGCTGCGGGTTGGCCGGGTTCGCGGGATGCGTCTCACCGACCTTGCAGATCGTCTCCAGATAGGCGGGGTCGTTGCTCAGACGCGCCGCCGTGGCGACGATGAGACTGCGCAGCTTGAAATCGCAGCCGGGTTCGTCGGGCGCCTGGCCGGCGGTCGTCGTCACCACCCGGGTGCTTTCGCGGCTGCCCGAGGGGGTGACGACGCTGAGGAATATCTGACATTTCTCCTGGCTTCGAAACATCTTGACCAGTTCCCGGATGTCGATCTCGGTGTTGGTTATGTGCAGCCGAAGGTTGAGCAGCTTCACGTCGTTCGGCTGGATCACCCGCTCCCCCGGGCCGAGGCCGGTCAGGTCGAACTTCGCCACGCCGTCGCCGCGGCTGACCAATATGTGCTCGACGGCCGCCGGAGCGGTCCCGGCGTTCGACACCGCGAAGGTGGAACGACCGCCATTGTCCACCTCGACCAGGACGGCGCTCGGGCGCGGCGCCTTGGGGACGATGACTCGAGTCCAGATCGGAATCGCGAACGTCAGCACGCTGATCAGCGCCACCAGCAGGCCGAGGACCGTCCCGCTGAAATTCAGATAGCGCTGCCAGTCCTGGACGCTGCCGCATTTGGTGCATTTATTCGCCGGCTTCGGCATCGGATGCCAGCAGGCTCGGCAAGGCTTGGTCCCGGGATCGCCGCCGCCGCCGGTCGCCGGGTCCGCCTGAACTTGGGTCATCGTCCCCTCCCTTCCGACCTATTCCCGTACCGCCACGGGGTTGCGGGTTGACGCTATCGGTTGCGGCGTCCCTCGATCAGCCCGTCGACCAGAGCCGGATCGGCGAGCGTGCTCGTGTCGCCGAGGCTTGCGAAATCGTTCTCCGCGATCTTCCTCAGGATTCGGCGCATGATCTTGCCGCTGCGGGTCTTCGGAAGGCCCGGGGTGAAGTGGATGAGGTCGGGGCTGGCGATCGGGCTGATCTCGGTCCGGACGTGGTTGCGCAGCTCCTTCTCGAGCGAGTCGCTCCCCTCCTCGCCTTCCATCAGGGTGACGTAGCAATAGATGCCCTGGCCCTTGATGTCGTGCGGGTAGCCGACGACGGCGGCCTCCGCCACGAGCGGGTGGGAGACCAGAGCGCTCTCGATCTCGGCGGTGCCGAGGCGGTGGCCAGAGATGTTGAGGACGTCGTCGACCCGGCCGGTGATCCAGTAATAGCCGTCCTCGTCGCGGCGGCAGCCGTCGCCGGTGAAATAGCGGCCCTGGTAGGTCGAGAAATAGGTTTGGACGAAGCGCTCGTGGTCGCCGTAGACGGTTCGCATCTGGCCCGGCCAGGAGCGGTCGATGCAGAGGTTGCCGGAGCCCGCGCCGGCGATCAGAGCGCCCTCGGAGTCGAGCAGCTGGGGCTCGATTCCGAAGAAGGGGCGGCCGGCGCTTCCCGGCTTCATGTCGTGGGCTCCGGGCAAGGTGGTGATCATCACCCCGCCCGTCTCGGTCTGCCACCAGGTGTCGACGATCGGGCAGCGGCTCTCGCCCACCACCTCGTAATACCAGCGCCAGGCCTCCGGGTTGATCGGCTCGCCGACCGTGCCGAGCAGCCGGATCGAGCTTCGGTCGTGCTTTCGCACCGGCCCCTCGCCTTCGCGCATCAGGGCCCGGATGGCGGTCGGGGCGGTATAGAAGATGTCCACCTTGAGCCGCTCGACGACGTCCCAGAAGCGGCTGAAATCGGGGTGGTTGGGAACGCCCTCGAACATCAGGGTGGTCGCTCCGTTGGCGAGCGGGCCGTAGACGACGTAGGAGTGGCCGGTCACCCAGCCGACGTCGGCGGTGCACCAGAAGACCTCGCCGGGCTTGTAGTCGAAGACGTAGTGGAAGGTGGCCGCCGTCCAGACCGCGTAGCCGCCGGTGGTGTGGAGGACGCCCTTGGGCTTTCCGGTCGAGCCCGAGGTGTAGAGGATGAAGAGGGGGTCCTCGGCGTTCATCGGCTCGCACGGGCAGTCGTCGGGAACGAAGGCGGAGACGTCGTGGAGCCAATGGTCGCGGCCTTCGGTCCAGCCGATGTCGTTGCCGAGATGGCGGACGACGAGCACCGCCTCGACCTCGGCGCCCTTGGCGAGGGCGGCGTCGACATTGGCCTTGAGGGGGACCAGCCGGCCGCCGCGCATCCCGCCGTCGGCGGTGACGACGAAGCGGCTCGAGCAATCCTCGATCCGGCCGTGCAGGGCCTCGGGCGAGAAGCCTCCGAAGACGACCGAATGAACCGCGCCGATTCGGGCGCAGGCGAGCATCGCCACCGCCGCTTCCGGGATCATCGGCATGTAGAGCGTGACCCTATCGCCCTTGCCGGCGCCGAGCGCCTTCAGGCCATTGGCCATGGCGACGACCTCGCGGTGGAGCTCGCCGTAGGTGAGGCTGCGGCCGGTGCCGGGCTCGTCGCCCTCGAACAGAATGGCGACCTGGTCGGACCGCGCCTCGAGATGGCGGTCGACGCAATTGTGGCAGAGGTTGAGGATCCCGTCCTCGTACCATTTGATGTCGACCGGATCGAAGCTCCAGTCGGAGATACGCGTCGGCCGCCGCACCCAGTCGATCCGCTCCGCCTGGTCGGCCCAGAAGCCGTCCGGGTCCTCGAGCGAGCGGGCGTAGAGGGCGTCGTAATCGGCGGCGGTGGCGTGGCTGGCGGCGACCAGCGCTTCGGGAGGCGGGATGC
>DASVVX010000040.1:0-20759 GCA_036386295.1 Allosphingosinicella sp. | reverse complement strand
GACATCCTCGTCTCCCGCCAGGTCAACGACCCCGACAGCATCTGGGCGATGGTCAACAAGAGCCGGCGGGCGCTGCCGCCGGCAAGGCCGGAGCTACGGCCGCATCCGAGCTATCTGGGGTGGCATCGGGAGGTTTGTTTTAAGCGGTGACGTCATCTGAGCGAACTGTGGTTTTCTAAGCCTTCACGGCTAGTGCATGGGCCGGGAATTGATGGTCTCGCCCCATGTTAATCAGGTCCCACGCGAACTCCTTCAATTCAAAGCCGTGCGTCGCCGCCTTCGCCCGTTTCGGCGTGGCGCTAGGCTCTTTGTCCTTGCGAGCACGCAGACCGAAAGCTTCTTCGAAATTGCGCGCTTTCTCAAACTTCTTGACCAGCCCCTCGTAGGCCGGGAACGCACCGCCAAAGCCGATCACGCGGCGAGCGGCGGCGACCATTTCCAGTTCTTCCTCCGACCAGTTGGGACCGACGTAGCTATCCTTGTTGAGCGCAAAATCTCCGGTGAGAGGCTGATAACGCATCGGGTAAGCTGCAACTCCCCAAGCCAGGAGGTCGCGCACGCGGGTGAACAGGTCGTCGGGCGTGTCTCGGTGATTATAGAGAACGTAGCAGACGACATGACCCATTCGATGCCCGTTAACCCCGGCCCGTCGCAGGTTGATGATGGCGCGCTCCATGCTCTTTCGCATCTGGATGAAATCGTAGGAGAATCGGATCGTAGGAATCCGCACACGCTTTAGTTCGTGAGCTACCTCCTCCGTCACCAGGCGGGCATCGAGCCCTTGGTTAAAGTCGGCTTCCAAATCGAGCTCGCGCAGCTCGTCGAAAACCTCCGGCCAGTGTCGCTCACCGAGGATGTTGTTGTCCCAGAAAATGACTCGCTTGTGGTCGGGATGGATAAGATGGCCGATGCGGCCTGTGTTGCGTATCTGGAACGGCTTTCCTTCCAATCGTGGTACCGCGCAGAAGTCGCATTTGCGGATGCAACCGCGTGTGGTGAAGACGATCGAAGCGGCCCGGTCGCGATGCCAATCAGGCACCATCTCGTAGTCGGGCATCAGGTCTTCCGCCTCCTTGTTGAGGCCCGTCACAACCTCGTGGGCGCCGCTTTCCCGTGCGTGTTCCGGCATAAGCGTCGCATAGATACCGCCAAGCGATACCTTCGCTTTGGGAAAGAGTGCCCTGTAGAAAGCCACTGCCTCCCAAACGGGACGCCACGCCCAAGTGAACAGACTCGTCACCTGAATCTCGTCCGGTACAAACCGGGTGACGAGGTGGAGGCCGCGGACAAAGCGGACCTCGTGCCCCTGTCCCTTATAGAGCGTGGACAGCTTGAGCAGGCCCAGAGGCGGATACTGGGTATAATACGCTGGCTCAACGAGGAGAATCTTCACGCGGCACTAGCCTTAGCTGGGTCTACAATCGCATCCTTCCACGCAATGATGCGCTGGATATCCTCATCGGTATAGACTCGCTCATTCTTGCGAGCATACCGCTTGGCCGGAGGAATTTTGCCTTCCCGCTCCCACCGATAGAGCGTCAGCTTGTGAACGCCAATTTTCGCGGCGGCAATCTTCATACTGTATCGGCCACTCACAGTATCACTCCTCGTTTGATACCGATCTGCACCGATCGATTTATTCCGCCATGAAACGGATTGCAAGCCCCCGCATTGTCCTATATCGAATTTGTTGGTATCCGCGTACTATTGATACCGTAAGGCACGGTATGGGGACTCGGAGAACGAAAGATGACCGAACATTCCTTTGAAGAAGTGGTGGTTCGCAAGGAGACCATCCGTCTGGAGCACCGCGACGTGCCGATAGAAAGTATCGTGTTGGACGAGGACAATCCACGCCTTCGCTACCTCCATCAGAAGGAGGAAAACAAAGATAAAACTCCGGAGGATATCATCCGTGAAATGCCCGACGCGTCTCGACTGCGGAAAGATATCGAACAGAACGGCGGCCTGCGCGAGCGGGTCATCCTAACGCCGCTGAGCAACGGCAAATTCAAGTCGGTTGAGGGAAACCGCCGCCGGGTGGCGGTCGGCGACCTCCATGCGAAAAACAAATCGGACACGCGCTGGAAGACGATGCCGGCTCGCGTGCTCCCTGCTGACTTCGATCCGAAGAAGCTGGCGATTATGCTGGCTGACTGGCACGTGATCAACAAGGTGCGGTGGGACCCCCATGAAAAGGCCGGCCACGTATACCGCATGAACAAGGACCTCGGGATTCCTTTGGATGAAATTGCGACGACCCTGCATGCCAGCAAGACCACGGTGACCCGGATCATGAAGGGCTACGCATTCATGATGGAGCGCTTCCTGACGATCGATGGTGGCGCTTATAAGGAAATAGGCGAAGGCAAGTGGTCGTTCTTCGACGAACTTCACCGCTCGAAGGAACTGATTCAGCGCTTAACGGCTGATCCGGACTTCGGCGATGATTTCTGTCGCTGGGTCGGCGAAGGCCGGCTCGCGCAACCCGTCCAGGTCCGCAAGCTCGCGAAAATTCTGGCCCACCCCGAGGCTCGGAAGGTGTTCGAGAAGACGGGCGCCAATTCGGCCTTCGCTGGGGCGCAGCGCATTATCGAGACGGCTGAGCCGGAGGAAGGGAGTGATTTCTTCAAGCAGCTCGGCAAGATGCGCGAGAATTTCCGCAGTGCTGCGCAGGTGAAGGAAATCCTGCGCATTCGGAAGGATCCCGTGGCTCGCAAGCGACTGCTGGAAACCTATGAGGCGATGGTCGACTTTATGCATCTCGCAGATGTCGACGTGCCGACCGATCGAATGGAGGACGCCGCCTAAACAAAACGGTCGGGGGCCGAAGCCCCCGACCGCCCGACTCCCGGCCTGCCGCAACGCCCGTTGGAAGGATCGCGGCCGGCCTTTCTCCCGAAGGAAGGAGGTGCGCCATGTGGATCATGGCCCGGACACTGAGCTGAACGCCCGGCGCCTGTGGAGAGGCAAGCCTCTCCGCACGGCTCCAAGATAGTGATTTCGACTCAAAGAGTCACCAATCGGCTAATGGAGCATTTGATATGGCACGCACGAGCCCCTGGCACTCGATCAAGCAGAGTGTCCATCATGACAACACCGACTGCAACACTGGCAACAACATCGAGCGGGAGAACCTCCGCTCGGGCACGGGCGGCAAGCCGCTTTGCCACGAGTGCAGCCGGCTGGGCTAACGGTGGAAGGGGCGGGGCTTCCTTGGGCAACCCCGCCCCCGCTTGCAATTTTTAGGAAGGGCCGAAGATGGACGTTCAAATCAATACGATCAGAAAAGAAGGCGACGCAAGTGAGGAATATATATTGCTCGACGTGCTTGCTGACTGTGATATTGGAGAATATTTGATTGCTGATAACACGTTCACTGACAAGGGAAATGTTTCGAATAAGCTAAGGCATGTCTACTGGTTCCCTGATAAGCAAGTAAAGAAAGGTGAGCTCGTCTCACTGCGGACCGGGAAGGGAAAAAATACGACGACCACGAATAATAATGGCATCAAGGTCCACCGTTTTTACTGGAACCTTGGCTCTCCGGTGTGGAATGACGACAACGCCGATGCCGGAATCCTGATGCACATCTTGGAGTGGAGCCATAAAAAGGCGCCTTAGGACCCCCAGAAGCGGCGCCGGCCTGATGACCCGTTAGCCTCAGCACCACCCCTCCCGCCGCCCCGACCAGGTCCGAGCCAGCCCCTCCGCCACCAGCACATCCCCCACCGACCGCCCGCCCACCGTGACGATGCGCAGCTTCCTCCCGTAGCGGTCCTCGTCCCGCCCGCTCGGCAGGGGGTGGAGCTCAAAGGTTCGGGGGGCGAGGAGCTGGCGGGTTCGGGCGGTGGCGCGCGCGGCGAGGGCGGTTTCGGAGGGGCAGCGGCCGTGGACCTCGGGGGTGTCGATGTCGGCGATGCGGATCCGGGTGCCGGCGTAGACGAAGGTGTCGCCGTCGATCACGCGCACATAGCCGCCGGCCGCGACCGGATCGCCCCCCGCCCCGACCGGATCGCCGCGCTCTGGGACCGCCGGCCCGACCGGCGGCGGGGCGCGTTCCTGGGCCTCGAGGATCGCCCTCGATCTCCTGGCCTCGGCATAGGGGTCGACGGCGGCGAGGACCGGCGCTTCGGCGGCCGGGCCGGGCGCGGGCCAGTAGGGCATCGCCTCGAAGAGGAGCAGGCCGAGCAGGAGGCCGCTCCAGATCGCAAGCCGGATCTGCTCCGCCGTGAAGGCCGGCTGCCGCACGTACCGGGCCCATCGCGGCGGCAGCTCCGGACGCCGCCGGCGGAAGGGGATCGGGATGCCCATGAGGGCAGACCTAGCGCGACGCTCCTATCCAACTTCCTAACCGATTTTCGGATTGCGCGGGCGCCCGCCCGCCCGCGCCGTTGCCCGGCACGGGCGTTCCGCTCTATCGTCGCATCAGGAGAAGCCCTTGCCGAGAATCGCCCTGTTCGCCGCTGCCGCCCTTGCCGCCGCCGGATTGAGCTCCGGCCCCGCCGCCGCGTGCGACATCGAGCCGGTGAGGCTGACCTTCGCGCCCGGCTCGACCGCCCTCTCCGCCGACGGACGGGAGGGGCTCGATTTCTACGCCGATCTTTTTCCGCAATATGGCCCGGGGCGAGTCATGCGGCTGACGGCGCACACCGATACGGTGGGATCGGCCGGGCGGAACCGCCTCCTCGCGCAGGCGCGGGCCGAGGCGGCTCGCGCCTACCTGATCGGCAAGGGCGTTCCGGCCGGCAAGATCGAGATTCAGAATTTCGGCGAGGAGCGGTCGGCGATCGTGCTGGGGGACGGCCGGACGGCGGCCCAGCATCGATTCGTCCAGGTCGACATCCTCAAGGCGGACGAAGCGCGCAAGGGAGCGGGAGCAAGGCTGGGCGTTTCGCCCTGTCAGGGCTGACGGCAGTCTCGGGACGCGCCCGTCAGCTTCCGGCGCCGGCCTTCTGCCTGACGCGCTCGCGCGGATGGTCGGTGGCGACGCCCCCGCTGAGCCGCGCGACGTGCGGATACTTCTCAGCCACCTCCGGCCGTTGGTCTGACGACCCTCTTCGAGTCCGGCTTCGCTCAGGACAGGCTCATGTAGCCGAGGTTGAAGACCGTCCGGCTTCCTTCGGCTTCGCTCAGGACATGCCCTTCGGCTGGCTCAGGACATGCTTTTCAGGAGGACACCGTCAGGCTTTTTGCCGCTGGCGCGGGTGGCCGGTCGCGACGCCGCCACTGAGCTTTGCCACATGCGGATACTGCTTCGCGACCTCTTCGGTGTAACCGAGGTTGAAGACGGTGGGGCTCTTGTTGGGCCGGTCGCTCGCCTTGTCGTAGAACGTCCCGAACAGCTTGTCCCAAAGGAAGCTGGTGATCCCGAAATTGCCGGTCTCGTCGTGGAAATGGTGGGCCATGTGGCGGCGCTTCATCTCGGCCAGCCATTTGCGCCTCGGCTTGTAGGCGAGGTGCTGGATGCAGTGGACGAACTCGTAGAAGCAGGTGGTGACGAGGCCGGTGGCGAAGGCGGCGGCCGCCGCGCCCAGGGGCGCATCCGGGTTCGTCGGGGCGAGCCAGGCGCCGAGCGCCCAGCCGATCGGGATCACGCCCAGAGCGATCGTCGGAAGGGTGGTGTGGAGGGCTCCGAACAGGACTTCCAGGTGGTTGGGGTCCTGGTGGTGGTCGTAGTGGATCCGCTTCCAGGTCGGGGCGAGGAGGCGGCTCTTCCACATCCACTTGCTGTGGAGGACCCAGCGGTGGAGGAGGTACCAGACGAGCGGGTAGACGAGGCTGGCGGCGGCGACGGCGGCGAGGGTCGGGACGAGCGGCGCCGGGCGGAGCGCGAACAGGCCGGCCGAGGCCGCGGCCAGCGCCAGGTAGACGATGATCGCGGGATAGGTCAGATAGGCGACCACCAGCTCCTTGAACGTCATCCGGTCGAGATGATGCTCGCGCCTCCAGAAGCTCGGGCGGATCGTCACGGCGGGTTTCACGTCTCTTGCCATCCTCAGGTTGGTCCGGGCCCGCGGCGGTCGAGCCGCGGCCGGCCTATATGGGCGCTTCGACTGCAATCGCAATGCGGCGCTTTTAGGGCTTCGCGCAATGCCGTCAAAGCCCTGCCCCGGTCGCGGGGGCCGGCGGGAGGGAGGGGAGCGGGCTCAGACCGGCCTCGACCAGGCCCGGCGGCCGCGCAGGTAGGTGGCGGCGACGGCGCGGTCGTCGCCGAGGACCTGGAGGGCGAACAGGCGGTCGTGGAGCGAGGCTCCGGCGCAGCGGCGGGCGAGGAGCGGAGTCGAGGAGGAGTCGAGGAGGAGGAAGTCGGCCTCCTGGCCGGGCAGGAGCGACCCGACCCGGTCCGCGATCCCCATCACCCGCGCTCCGCCCGCCGTCGCGAGGTGGAGGGCCCGGAACGGGTCGAGGCTGGAGCCCCTCAGCTGGCAGGTCCGGTAGGCCTCGCCGAGCGTGTGGAGGATCGAGAGGGTGGTGCCCGCCCCGATGTCGGTGCCGATGCCGATGGCGATCCGGTGGCGGTCGGCCGAAGCGAGGTCGAACAGGCCGGAGCCGAGGAACATGTTGCTGGTCGGGCAGAAGGCGATTCCGGACCCCGCCTCCGCCATCCGCGCCAGCGCCCGGTCGTTCATGTGGACGCAGTGAGCGAAGACCGAGCGGGGCCCGACCAGGCCGAACCGGTCGTAGACGTCGAGATAGTCGGCCGAATCGGGGAAGCGGCTCGCGACGAACTCGATCTCGCCGGGATTCTCCGACAGGTGGGTGTGCATCAGCACGTCCGGATTGGCCGCGACCAGGGCGCCGGCGTCGGCGAGCTGCGCGGCGCTGGAGGTGGGCACGAAGCGCGGAGCCACGGCGTCGCTGCGGCGGCCGCGGCCGCGCCACCGGGCGATCAGCGCCTCGCTCTCGGAGCGGCCGGATTCGACGCTGTCGCGAAGCCCCTCCGGCCCGAGGTCCATCAGCACCTTGCCGGAGACGATCCGCATGTCGCGCTCGAGCGCGGCCTCGAACAGGGCGTCGACGGAAGCGGCGTGGACGGTGGCGAAGACGAGCGCGCTCGTCGTTCCGTGGCGGAGCAGCTCGTCGAGGAAGAAGGCGGCGACCTCGTCGGCATGGCGGCGGTCGGCGAACGCCTTCTCGGCCGGGAAGATGTGGCGCTCGAGCCATTGCATGAGCTGCTCGCCGTGCGAGGCGATGCGCTCGACCTGCGGGTAATGGACGTGGGCGTCGACGAAGCCGGGGACGATCAGGCCGGGCAGATGCTCGATGACGACCGGGCCGGGGTCGGCCCAGGGGCCGCAGGAGGCGACGATGCCGTCCTCGATCAGAAGCAGCCCGTCGGGGAAATGGCGGATCTCGCCGCCCTGCGCGGGATCGTCGGGGACGGTCAGGATCTCGCCTCGAAAAGCCTGGACGGTCATTCGGCCACCTCCCCCAGCATCAGCAATTGGGCGATGACGGCGATGGCGATGACGTCGGGCTGCTTGTCCGGGATTCCGGGGATTCCGATCGGACAGGTGAGGCGTTCGGAATCCACGCCTTCCTCCCGAAGCCGCGAGAGGAAGCGGGCGCGCTTCGTCGCGGAGCCGATCAACCCGACGAATTCCGCCTCGGACCGAAGCGCCGCGGCGGTGAGGCGATAGTCGAGGGCGTGATCGTGGGTGAAGATCAGCACCGCCGCTCCCCGCTCGGCCGCCTCGGCACAGGCGACCTGGGCGTCGTCGTCGAGCATCGCCACTCCGGGGAAGTTGCGGTTGGCGCGCGAATCGAACCAGGCGACCCGGAAGGGCAGTCGCGGCAGGCGGTCGGCGATCGCCACCCCGACATGGCCGGCGCCGAACATCAGCAGCGGACGGTGGCGGCGCCGGTCGTCCGGCTCGATGAAGATCGTGCCCCTGCGCGGCTTTTCGGCCCGGGGCGGAAGCGGCGGCTTGACGCCCGCCTCGACATCCTCGGCCGCGAAGCGCTCCACCGGCCTCTTCGAATCGTAGAAATAGGTGGCGACCGGCTTGCGCCGCTCGACATGGTCGGTCCAGTCCCACCGCTCCGGGTCGGGATCGACATGCTCGATCATCAGCCGGACCTGCCCGCCGCAGCACTGGCCGAGCAGCGGCCCGAGCGGCCAGTCCTGGACCCGCCAGCTTCCCGGCGCCTCGGCGAGGATCCGCCGCGCCTGGTCGATCGCCCGGTATTCGAGCGCCCCGCCGCCGATCGTCCCGACGCTGTCGGCGGCGGTGACGGCCATCCGCGTTCCGGCCCGGCGCGGCGCGGAGCCTTCGGTCGAGAGCACGGTGACGAGCGCGACCGGCTCGCGCCCGCGCGCGCCGCGCAACACCTCCAGCCAGTCGGGGATCATCGCGCCCGAAGCTCGTCGATCGCGGCGAGGAGGCGTTCGGGCGTGGCGGGGGCGTCGAGCCTGGGCAGGCCCTTGCCGCGCGCGGCGGCGGCGACCGCCTGGGTCAGCGCCGAGAAGACCGAGATGGCGAGCATCAGCGGCGGCTCGCCGACCGCCTTGGAGCGATGGATGGTCGGCTCGGGATTCTCGCCCCGCTCCCAGATCGCGATCTCCATCCGCTCCGGGCGGTCGTTGGCGGTCGGGATCTTGTAGGTGGAAGGCGCGTGGGTGAGCAGCCGCCCGCGCCCGTCGAAGACCAGCTCCTCGGTGGTCAGCCAGCCCATGCCCTGGATGAAGCCGCCCTCGATCTGGCCGAGGTCGATCGCCGGGTTGAGCGAGCGGCCGACGTCGTGGAGGATGTCGACGGCAACGACCCGGTGCTCGCCGGTGAGAGTGTCGATCACCACTTCGCTCAAGGCAGCCCCGTAAGCGAAATAGAGGAAGGGCCGGCCGCTGTGGCTGGCCCGGTCGTAATGGATCTTCGGCGTGGCGTAGAAGCCAGTCGCGAGCAGCGGGATCCGGGCGAGATGGGCGCGGCGGCAGAGCTCGCCGAAGCTCCAGCCTTCCGATCCCTCCTGCCCCGCGGCGAAGGTGTCGAGCCGCTCCCTGATCGTCTCCGCCGCGTTCTTCGCGGCCATGCCGTTGAGGTCGGAGCCCGAGGAGGCGGCGGTGGCGGAGGTGTTGGGGACCTTATCGGTCCGGGTCGAGCTGACCTTGACCGTCTCGACCGGCACCTGGAACACGTCGGCCACCACCTGGGCGACCTTGATCATCAGCCCCTGCCCCATCTCGGTGCCGCCGTGATTGAGATGGATCGAGCCGTCGGCATAGACGAGCACCAGCGCTCCGGCCTGGTTGAGATGGGTGGTCGTGAAGCTGATCCCGAACTTCACCGGGGTCAGGGCGAGGCCCTTCTTGAGGACGTCGTGGCTCGCGTTGAACGCCTCCACCGCCGCGCGGCGCTCCGCATAGCCGGCGCTCTCCGCCAGCTCGGCGATGATCTCGGGAGCGACATTGTCCTCGACCGTCATGTGATAGGGCGTGACGTCCCGGCCGGGGCCGTAGAGATTGGCCCGGCGCACGGCGAGCGGGTCGAGGCCGAGATGCGCCGCGATGGCGTCCATCACCCGCTCGATCGCCATCATCCCCTGCGGACCGCCGAAGCCTCGGAAGGCGGTGTTGGAGACGGTGTGGGTCCTGAGGCGGCGCGAGGCGATCTCGACCGCCGGGAGCCAATAGCAATTGTCCGCGTGGAACATGGCGCGGTCGTTGATCGCCAGGCTGAGATCCACCGTCGCCCCGCAACGCGAGGCGAGGTCGATCCTGATCCCCTCGATCCGGCCCTCGCCGTCGAATCCCACGTCATAGTCCGCCCGGAAATCGTGGCGCTTGCCGGTCATCGCCATGTCGTCGTCCCGGTCGGCGCGGATCTTGGCCGGGCGGCCGGTCTTGGCGGCGACGAGGGCGCAGGCGGCGGCGTAGGCGGCGGCCTGGGTCTCCTTGCCGCCGAATCCGCCGCCCATCCGCCGCACCTCGACCGTCACGTCGGCGCTCCGCAGGCAGAGCAGCTCCGCGATCAGATGCTGGACCTCGCTCGGATGCTGGGTCGAGCTGACGACATGGATCCGGCCCCGCTCGCCCGGCGTGGCGAGCGCCGCCTGGCCCTCGAGGTAGAAATGCTCCTGCCCGCCCATTTCGACCGTGCCCGACAGGCGATGCGCGGCGCCCTCGAGCGCGGCCTGGGCGTCTCCGCGCGCCATCCGCTGCGGCGGTTCGAGGTCGCAATCGGCGTCGAGCGCCTCGGCGATGGTGACGAGGGCGGGAAGCGGCTCGGTTTCGACCTTGGCCAGCCGGGCGGCCCTGCGCGCGGCGCGGGCGCCGGTCGCGGCGACCACGAACAATGGCTGGCCGGGATAAAGGATCTCGTCCTCGGCGAAGAGCCGGTCGTCATGGAAGACCGGGCCGACATTGTTCTCGCCGGGAATGTCCTCGGCGGCGAACACCGCCACCACGCCCGGCGCGGCGCGAACGGCGGACAGATCGAGGCCGTTCAGCCTCGAATGGCCGTCGGCGGCGAGGCCGAAGGCGAGATGGAGCGTGCCGGGGGCCTCCGGGATATCGTCGACATAGGTCGCGGCGCCGGCGACGTGGAGGTCGGCGCTGTCGTGGGGCAGCGGCCGGTGGACGGCGCCTTCAGCCATGGAGCACGCTGACGGGCTCGCTCCGCTCCGCCCAGATCCGTCGAAGCAGGTTGGCGGCGACCTTGCGGCGATAGCCGGCCGAGCCGCGCAGGTCGTCGAGCGGCTGGTAGTCGTTGGCGAGCGCCTGCGCGGCGGCCTCGACCGTGGCTTCGCTCCACGCCCGGCCGGTCAAGGCCGCCTCGCAGCCGGGCGCCCGGGCGGGGATTCCCGCCATTCCGCCGAAGGCGACCCGGGCGGCGGCGATGGCGCCGTCCTCGATGCGCAGGGCGAAGGCTCCGCACACCCCCGAGATGTCGCTGTCGAACCGTTTCGACAGCTTGACGATGCGGATCAGCATGTCCGGCGACGGACGCGGGATTCGGACGCTTTCGACGAACTCGCCGGGCGCCCTGTCCTGCCTGCCGTAGCTCAGGAAGAAATGTTCGAGCGGGATCGTCCGGCGCTCGGCCCCGCGCCGGAGCGTGAGCTCGGCGCCGAGCGCGATCAAGGCCGGCGGCATGTCGCCGATCGGCGAGCCATTGGCGATGTTGCCGCCGATCGTTCCGGCGTTGCGGACCTGCACTCCGCCGATCCGCCGGATGAGCTCGCCGAGGTCCGGGTGGAGGCGCGCCAGCGCTTCGCGGGCCTCGGAATAGCGGACCGCCGCCCCCAGGGTCAGCGCCTCCGGCCCCTCGTCGATCCGCCTCAGGTCGGCGATGTCGCCGATGAAGACGGTAGGGCCGAGGTCGCGGAGCTGCTTGGTCACCCACAGGCCGACGTCGGTCGCCCCGGCGACGATCCGGGTCTCGGGGTTGGCGAGAAGGAGGTCGGCCAGCTCGTCGGCGGTGGCGGGATGGCCGTAGGCGTGCTTGAGGGCGCGCAGGGCCTCGAGGGTGCCGTCCTCCTCCGGTTCGGCCGGCGGCACGGCTTCGCCGGCCGCGAGGATCGGGCCGTAGCCGGTGCAGCGGCAGAGGTTGCCGGCGATGACGTCGCCGACCGGCACCCCCTCGGTGCCGAGCGCTCCGAGGCTCCGGCCGTAGAGCGACATGACGAAGCCGGGCGTGCAGAAGCCGCATTGCGAGCCGTGGCGCTCGACCATCTCGCGCTGGACCGGATGGTCGCCGCCGAGGCTCTCGACCGTCCTCAGGGCCTTGCCGTCGAGCATGGGCAGGAAGAGGATGCAGGCGTTGACCGCCCGCCATTCCACCTTGTCCCCCGCAAGCTCGCCGAGCAGCACCGTGCAGGCGCCGCAATCGCCCTCGGCGCAGCCTTCCTTGGTGCCGGTCCGGCGCAGGGTGTAGCGCAGATGGTCGAGGACGGTGCCCGTGGGATCGGGGTCGGCGATCTCGATGACCTCGCCGTCGAGGAGGAAGCGGATCATCTCGGGCTCCCCGCGGCGATCCAGTCGCCGAGCTTGCGGCGCTCGGCCGGAGTCATTCCGGTCGGGTTGCCGAGCGGCATGACGTGGGAATCGACCGCGACCCGCTTGATCCGGGCCGAGGCGGCGCTGGCATGCTCCCAGCTGTCCAGCGCCACTCCGAGCGGGGGCGGGTCGACATTGTGGCAGCCGGCGCAATGGGTGGCCAGGATCGGCTCGATCTCGGCGAAGGAGACCGCGCCGGCGGCTCCGCCGGCGCCCCCCTTCTCCATCGTCACGTAGGTGACGCTGGCGAACGCGAGAACGGTCGCGACGGAGATCGTGGGGCCGGTCGCCTTGCCGCGGCCGCGCAGGTTGAAGACGTGGCGGATCGCCACCCCGGTGAGTCCGAGCAGGGCGAGCACCAGCCAGGGCCGGTCGGCGCCGTAGGTCATCGGGTAATGCGGGCTGATCATGATGAACAGCACCGGCAGGGTCATGTAATTGTTGTGCAGCGAGCGCTGCTTGGCCTGGGCGCCCAGCCTCGCCTCGGGAGTCCGCCCGGCGATCAGGTCGGCGACGACCTTGCGCTGGTTGGGGATGATGACGAGGAAGACGTTGGCGACCATCGCGGTGCCGACGATCGCCCCGACGTGGAGATAGGCCGCTCGCGAGCTGAACAGGCTGTCGAGGACGGCGGCGGCGAGCACGAGGCAGACGAACCAGAAGATTCCGAGCGCGAGGTTGCTCTGGCCGACCGGCGACCGGCACAGGCCGTCATAGACCAGCCAGCCGAGCGCCAGCGCGGCGAGGCCGATGGCGATGCCCTGGGCCGGGGTCAGGGCCGCCTTGGCCGGATCGATCAGGAAGCTCTGGGCGCCGACGTAATAGATGAGGACGAGCAGCGAGAAGCCGCTGATCCAGGTGAAATAGGCCTCCCATTTGAACCAGTGCAGGTGCTCGGGCATGCTGGCCGGAGCGACCTGGTATTTCTGGTTGTGGTAGAAGCCGCCGCCATGGACCGACCACAATTCGCCCGAGGCGTCGCCCTCGGCGGGCTGGGTCAGATGGTTGTCGAGCCATACGAAATAGAAGCTCGACCCGATCCAGGCGATCCCCGCCGTCAGGTGCAGCCATCTTATGGCGAGGTTGAGCCATTCGCCGAGGTCGACGCCCATCGCTCAGCTGCCCCGGTAGGTCGAGTAGCCGTAGGGCGAGACGAGCAGAGGCACGTGATAATGGCCGCCGCCGGCCGAGATTCCGAAGTCGACGGTGACCTCGCCGAGGAAGGGCGGCTCGGGCATCGCGACGCCCAGGCCCTCGAAATAATCCGCCACGGCGAAGCGCAGCGAATAGCGGCCCGGCGCTAGGTCGCCCGGGGCCAGGCCGGGGCAGCGGCCGTCGGCGTCGGTCGAGGCCCGGGCGATCTCGCCGTCCGGCCCGCCCAGCACGACGGCGAGCCCCGCCGCCGGCCGGCCGTGCATCGTGTCGAGCACATGGGTGGAAAGCGTGCTCACGTCATGTCCTCCAGGCGAAGCCGGACGATCTCGCCGATCTGCTCGATCGCGGCGGCGACCTCGGTGTCGCGGTCGTTGGCGAGGCGGCGCTCCATCGCGGCGAGGATGCCCGCCTTGTCGGTCAGACGCACGCAGATGATGAAGGGGAAGCCGAATTTTTCGCGATAGGCGGCGTTGAGGGCGTGGAAACGGTCGAACTCGGCCTGGCTGAGCCGGTCGAGCCCGGCGCTCGCCTGCTCGGCGGCGCTGGCCTCGGTGAGGCTGCCGTCGACCGCCGCCTTGCCGGCGAGCTCGGGATGGGCCCGGATCAGGGCGAGCTGCTCTCCGGTGCTGGCCTCGCGGACGACGGCCATCAGGTCGGCGAGCCGGTCGCCCGACGAGGGGCGGGCATCGGCCCGCTCCTCGACCCAGGGCGAATGTTCGAACAGAGCGCTCATCGAGCCGCCCGCTCCTCTCCCTCTCCCCTGCGGGGAGAGGGTCGGGTTGAGAGGGCACGGCCGTCGAGACATGGTCTCCGAATCCGAACCCCCTCACCCTGCCCTCTCCCCCATGGGGAGAGGGAATATCTGTGTGCCCGGCCAGTCATTGCGCCACCCGCCCGATCATCCTGAGCCGGCTCACCCCGCCGTCGGGGACGATGTTCAGCCGGACGAAGCTCACCGGCCCGAGATCGGCGAGGCTGTCGCGGAAGACGTGGACCTTGTCCGCCTTGAGCTTCGCCGGCGGCAGCAGCAGCGGCCAGCGCTCGGACGCCGCCGCGATCTCGTCGGGGGAGCCGGCGGCGGCGGGCGCGGCCTGGAGGAAGCAGCGGTCGGGGTAATTGCCTTTGAAATGGGCGGTGTCGACCACCACCTCGTCGATCCGGCCCGGGGCGCCGAGCTTGAGGATCGCCCAGTCGTGGCCGGGCTCGCGCCGCCGCCTCGTCTCCCAGCCGTCCCCCATGTTCGCGCCGCGCCCCGGAGCGGTGAGGTTCTCGACCCGGCCGTAATGCTCGTCGTTGGCGATGATTCCCCGCCCGCCATTCTCCATCGCCAGCAGGTCGAGCCGCTCGTCCGGGCCGACCCTCGACCAGTCCTTGGCCACCTTCCCCCAGACCCGGAGCCGGGCGACCCCGCCGTCGGGGAAGATGTTGAGCCGCACATGGGTCACCGGCTCGTCATGGTTCACCGCCACGAAGATTCGGTCGTCGCCCTTCAGCTTCAGCCGCGGGGTGATCCTCGTCCAGGCGGTCCGCTCGTCCGGGAGCCGGACGTCGCTCCGGCACACCCCGATCTCGGCCTCGGGCGGATAATTGCCGGTGAAATGGCGGGTGTCGATCTCGAAGCCGGCGACGATCCCGGGCACGCCCAGCCGGACCACGCACCAGTCGTGCCCGGGGATGCGCTTCCTTCGGCTCTCCCAGCCGTCCATCCACTTGCCGTTGGAATCGTACTTGCCGGGGATGAACACCGGCTCGGCGGGATCGATGAGGCGCGACTTGTCGGCGAAGAAATCGTCGGTGGCGTAGACGACCTCCGAGCCGAGGCGCGGCTGGGCGAGGTCGACATGGTGGCGGCGCAGGTCCTCAAACATTCGGATGGACCGAGCGCCAGTGGCGAGCGATGTCGATTCGCCGGCAGAGCCAGACGTCCCGGTGGCCGAGCGCGTGGCGGAGGAACCGCTCGAGGCCGGCGAGCTTGCCCGGCCGCCCCGCGAGCCGGCAGTGGAGCCCGACCGACATCATCTTCGGCCGTTCCTCCCCTTCCGCGTAGAGCCCGTCGAACGTGTCGCGCAGATAGTCGAAGAACTGGCCGCCGGTGTGCATGTTGGCGCTGGCGAAGCGCATGTCGTTGGTCTCCAGCGAATAAGGGACGATCAGGTGGCGGTTGCCGCCGACGTCGGCCCAGAAGGGAAGATCGTCCGAATAATCGTCGGCGTCGTAGAGGAAGCCGCCCTCCTCCGCCACGATCCGGCGCGTGTTGGGGCTGGTCCGGCCGGTATACCAGCCGAGCGGGCGCTCCCCGGTCAGCGCCCGGTGGACCTCGATCGCGCGCTCCATGTCGGCCCGCTCCTCGGCCTCCCCGACCCACTGATAGTTGATCCAGCGCCAGCCGTGCGAGGCGATCTCGTGGCCGGCCTCGAGGAAGGCCTCGACCACCGCCGGATTGCGCTTCATCGCGAGCGCCACCCCGAAGACGGTGACCGGCACTGCGAAGCGCTCGAACAGCCTCAGCAGCCGCCAGACCCCGGCGCGCGAGCCATATTCGTAGATCTGCTCCATGCTCATGTGCCGGGCGCCCTGGACCGGGGCGGCATTGGCGATGTCGGAGAGGAAGACCTCGGAGGCCGGGTCGCCGTCGAGGACGTTGGCCTCGGCGCCCTCCTCATAGTTGAGCACGATCTGGACGGCGATCCGGGCTCCACCCGGCCATTGCGCGTGCGGAGGCGTTCGGCCGTAGCCGGCCAAGTCGCGCGGATAGCTTTCGTCCTTATGCATCGCTCATCGGCACGCTAGGCCGAAACGCCGCTCTGTGCCAAGCTCGCCGAATGCGCGACATGATCCCCGAGCCGCTGACCGCCCAGGCCTTCGCCCCGTTCGGAAGCGTCATCGAGGCCAGCGACGCCGCGGTGAGGCTGGACATCAACGACGGCCATGCGATCCGCTACGACCGCCTCGCCGAGGTGGATGTGGACGACGGCGGCAGCGCGGTCGTCAGCCTGTTCCGCGCCAGGCCGCTCGCCGAGGCCGTATTGCGCGGTTTCGAGCGCCACCCCCTGGGAAGCCAGACCTTCTTCCCGCTGAGCGGCCGCCCCTACCTCGTCGCGGTCGCCCCGCCGGGGGATTTCGACCCGGCGGGGATACGCCTCTTCCGCGCCGGGGGGCATCAGGGCGTCCACTACCGGAAAGGCGTCTGGCACCATTTCCTGCTCGTCCTCGACGAAAGCGATTTCCTCGTCGTCGACCGCGCCGGCCCCGGCGACAATTGCGAGGAGGTCGAGCTGGCGCCGGGGGACGAGATCCGCGTTCGCGGCTGAACCCTTTCGTCCAAGCTCGCCTGGGCGGCGATTCGCCGCCGCGACCGTCACCAGAATGGCTCAAGTCATCTCCGGAACGGCGACAGTAGTCGATTACGTCCAGGTCAAGTCGGCATATAATGTTGCGCCTGAATTCCATGAAAGGAGCGACGACATGGCCGGCGAGAAAGGACGTACAGCCGCGGAGGTGGCCAAGGCGTGGAAAACGGCGGAGGCGGAAATCGCCCGCGAACGCAAGAATCGCGAGAAGAAGGGCGAGCATTTCACCGGCCTCACCAAGGAGGAATTCGAGAAGAAGATGGGGCGGGCCGAGTCGCCGATGATCGTCTGGCAGAGCTGGGGCGGCGGGGTGCCGCCGGGCGGGTCGCTCCCTTACAGCGTCGGAGTGCAGAATCCCGATCCGGTCGCCTGGCAATATCTGGCGGTCTCGGTCGCGGTGGGCAATCGCAATGCGATCGTCGGCAACGACGAGTTCATGACGACCTTCGACGCTCGATTCCCAACCTACGCCCAGCCCCAGCCGTTCGGCTTCTCGCTGGCCCCGGGAGCGACCGCGAGCCAGTCTTTCACGATCAAGGTCCCGGCCGGGGTCGAGAAGACCGGCTATTTCGGCAATTCGTGCCTGATGCAGCTTTCGTGGCACGACGTCGGCAAGTATCTCGACCGCGGGCTCTTCTTCTTCGAGGTCGTCTGATCCCGTCGGCGGTCGCCGCGGCGATCGCCGTCCGCCCGTCCGGCCGGGCCTGCTATTGACCGGCCGGACAGGGAGCCTAGCAAAGGGCCGTGCAGCCGACCCCCGCCCCGCAGCCGAAAGGGCTGGTCGATTCGTTCGGCCGGCGGATCAGCTACGTCCGCCTGTCGGTGACGGACCGCTGCGACCTGCGCTGCCGCTATTGCATGGCCGAGACCATGCGCTTCCTTCCGAAGCGGGACATCCTCACCCTTGAGGAGATCGAGGCGCTCGCCGACCTGCTGATCGCCCGCGGCGTGACCCGGATCCGGCTGACCGGGGGCGAGCCGCTGGTTCGCCGCGGCATCGCGGACCTGGTCGGCCGGCTCGGCCGCCGGATCGGCCGAGGCCTCGACGAGCTGACCCTGACCACGAACGCCACTCAGCTGGCCGATCACGCGGCCCGGCTGCATGAGTCCGGAGTGCGCCGGATCAACGTCAGCCTCGACAGCCGGCGCGAGGACCGGTTCCGCCACATCACCCGCGGCGGCGACCTCGGCCGGGTCATGGCGGGCCTCGACTCGGCCGAAGCGGCGGGGCTGAGGATCAAGATCAACATGGTCGGCCTCAGGGGCCTCAACGAGGACGAGATCGGCGACATGCTGGCCTGGTGCGCCGGCCGCGGTTTCGACCTCACCCTGATCGAGACGATGCCGCTCGGAGCGGTCGAGGAGGACCGGACCCGCCATTATCTGCCGCTGGATTCGGTGCGGCGGCGGCTCGAGGAACGGTTCGCCCTGGTCCCGACCCTGGTCCGGACCGGCGGCCCGGCCCGCTATTTCGACGTCGGCGGGACGTCGGTGCGGCTCGGGCTGATCACTCCGCTGACCGGCAATTTCTGCGGCGGCTGCAACCGAATCCGGGTCGCCGCGACCGGGACAGTCTACGGCTGCCTCGGCCACGACCAGAAGGTCGAGCTTCGCGACCTGCTTCGCTCCGGCGGGCGGGCAGCGGTCGACGAGGCGCTCGACCGGCTCCTCGCCGGCAAGCCGCGCCGCCACGACTTCCGGATCGAGGCGGTGCGGCCGGCGGTCGCGAGGCACATGAGCGTGACCGGGGGCTAACTTCCCCGTCATTGCGAGCGAAGCGAAGCAATCCAGTGCGGCTTTCGAGGCCCCACTGGATTGCTTCGTCGCTTCGCTCCTCGCAATGACGGAGACTTATGGACCCCACCGCCCTCCTCTGGATCGCGCTGCTGATGGGGCTGGCGGCGGCGCTCTATTCGACCGTCGGCCATGGCGGAGCCTCGGCCTATCTCGCGATCATGGCGCTGTTCGCGGTGGCGCCGGAGACGATGCGGCCGACCGCCCTCGCGCTCAACCTGGTCGTCGCCGGCTTCGGCTTCGTCCGCTACGGCTGGGCCGGCCAGATCAACTTCCGGCTGCTCGCCGCCTTCGCGCTCACCGCCGCGCCGGCGGCGTTCCTGGGCGGGAGCTTCAGCCTCCCGCCCGAATATTATCGTCCGCTCGTCGGCCTGATTTTGTGGGCCGCCGCCGCGCGGCTGTTCTGGCAGCCGGCGCGGCTGGCGCGGCGCGAGCCTCGCCCGCCGTCCCTCGCCGTCGCCCTGCCGACGGGGGCGGGCCTCGGATTGCTGGCCGGGCTGACCGGTACGGGAGGGGGCATCTTCCTGAGCCCGCTCGTCGTCCTGCTCGGCTGGGAGGAGGCGCGCCGGACGTCGGGGATCGCCGCCGGGTTCATCTTCATCAACTCCCTGGCCGGCCTCGCCGGCAATTGGGCGTCGGTGCGCTCGCTGCCCGCGGAGCTTCCGATCCTGGTCGCGGCGGTGGCGGCGGGCGCCGTCGTCGGCACCTGGCTCGGCGCCGGCCGGCTGCGCAAGCCGCGACTGCTCCAGGGCCTGGGCCTGGTCCTTCTGATCGCCGGAGCGAAGCTGATCTTCGCCTGACCGCCTGAATTCCTCCCCTGCATTTGCAGGGGCGGTGGAGGGGATATTCGGACGCTTGAAGAATCCCTCCACCATGCTTCGCATGGTCCCCCTCCCCCGGAGATCCGGGGGAGGAATTGGGTCAGAAATCGAGCGCCTCCATTTCCTCCCCGGCCTCGCGCGCCGGGTCGTGCGGGCGGCTGCGCAGGAGCAGGTCGGCCTCGGCCAGCGCCCGCTGCGCGCCGCTGTCCTGGTCGGCGAGCGGCGCAGTGCCGGCGTCGGTCAGCCGGGCGCGGTGGAAGGTCTCGCGGTCGCCGCAGGCCGGCAGCGGCGCGGCCAGGGGCAGCCGGCGCCATTCGAGCGCTCCCGCTCGGCCGGCGAGACCGGCGACGAGGGGGGCGAGCAGCAGCCGCGCGGTGACCATGGCCGAGGTCGGGTTGCCGGGAAGGCCCAGGATCAATCGGCCGCCGGCGCGGCCGAACCAGACCGGCTTCCCGGGCTTGATCGCCACCTTGGAGAAGATCAGGTCGAGACCGTGCGGCTCGAACATCGCCTTGGCGAAATCCCTCTCGCCGACCGACGCCCCGCCGGTGACCACGACGAGGTCGGCCTCATCGAGCGCCTTCCCGGCCGACCTCTCCATCGCCGGCAGGTCGTCGCCGAGCCGGTGCGATCCGAGGACGAGGCCGCCCCAGATGTCGACCAGGGCCGAAAGCCCGGGCGAGACGCTGTCCGGGACCGCCCCGGGGCGAAGCCGCGCCTCGCCCGACGCGGCAAGCTCGTCGCCGGTCGCGAGCACCAGCACCGCCGGAGGCCGCCACGTCTCGACCCAAGCCGAGTCGGCCGCGGCCGCCGCGACGAGCGCTCTCGGATCCAGCCGCCTTCCGGCTTCGACAAGCCTGTCGCCGGAGCGGAAATCCGAGCCGCTCGGCCGGATGTGCCGGGCGGCCCCCTGGACGTTGGCGACTGTCACTTCATCGCCGGTCCTCACCGCCATCTCCTGGATGACGACCCGGTCGGCCCCCGCCGGCACCGGGGCGCCGGTGAAGATCCGGACGCAGGTTCCCGGCTCCACGGCACCGCCGAAACCGGCCCCCGGGAAGGACTCGCCGATCAGTCGCAGCGGGCCCGGCAGGTCGGCCTCCCGAACCGCATAGCCGTCCATCGCCGAGCAATCGGCCGGCGGCGAATCAACCCTCGCCAAGACCGGCGCCGCCAGCACCCGGCCGGCCGCCCGGCCAAGGAGCAGCGGCTCGCCGCCGAGCGGCCGCGCCGCCTCCGCGACCCGCCGGACCGCTTCGTCGAAGGAGATCATTCGGCCGGCCAGCCGCCCGACCGTCCGCCCTCTTTCGAAGTCACCTTCACCGCTCCGATCTCCATCGTCCGGTCGATGGCCTTGAGCATGTCGAACAGGGTGAGGCAGGCGATCGTGACCGCGGTCAGCGCCTCCATCTCGACGCCCGTCGCTCCGACCGTCTTCACCTCCGCGCGGACCCGGAAGCCGGGCAAGGCCTCGTCGGGCTCGATCGTCACCGCCGCCTTGGTCAGCGGCAGGGGATGGCAGAGCGGGATGAGGTCGGCGGTGCGCTTGGCCGCCATCGTTCCGGCGAGCTCGGCGGTGGCGATCACCGACCCCTTCGGAGTCTTTCCGGCGCGGACGGCGGCGAGCGTCGCGGGAAGGCA
>DASVVX010000039.1:0-4760 GCA_036386295.1 Allosphingosinicella sp. | reverse complement strand
GGCGGAGTGGGCATGGGCTATTCGCAGCACGCCGGGATGGTGATCGTCGCCGATGGCACGCCCGAAGCGGCGCGGCGGCTCGAGCGGGTGCTGTGGAACGACCCGGGCACCGGGGTGATGCGCCACGCCGACGCCGGCTATGAGGAAGCGATCGACTGCGCCCGGGAGCAGGGGCTGGACCTGCCGATGGTGGGCGCGTGAGCGTCGTCCCAGCGAAGGCTGGGACCCCGGCGGGTGAAAAGCGCCGGTGCCCTTCGCCCCCCGGGGCCCCAGCCTGCGCTGGGGCGACGCGATGATCGCCCTCCGCCCCGGCTCGGTCACCCTCGCCGAGCTTCGCGCCGTGTGGGCCGGCGCTCCGGTGGAGCTCGCCGCCGACGCCTGGCCCGCCATCGACGCGGCAGCCGCCTGCGTCGGCGCCATCCTCGAGAGCGGACGCACCGTCTACGGCGTCAACACCGGCTTCGGCCTCCTCGCCCAGACCCGGATACCGGCCGACCGGCTCGCCGAGCTGCAGCGCAACCTGGTCCTCTCGCACAGCTGCGGCCTGGGCGAGGACCTGTCCCGGCCGGTGGTGCGGCTCGCCATGGCGACGAAGGTGGTCGGTCTCGCCCGCGGCCATTCGGGCGTGCGGCGGGAGGTCGTGGAGCGGCTCCTGCGCCTGCTCGAGGCCGACGCCCTGCCCTGCCTGCCCGCCCAGGGCTCGGTCGGAGCCTCGGGCGATCTCGCGCCGCTCGGCCATCTCAGCGCGGCGATGCTCGGCGAAGGGCGGATCGACCTCGGGGGCACGGTCATGCCGGCCGGCGAGGCGCTGCGCGCGCTCGGACTGGAGCCGCTGGTCCTGGGGCCCAAGGAGGGGCTGGCGCTGATCAACGGAACCCAGGTCTCGACCGCGGTGGCGCTCGACACCCTGTTCAGCGCCGAGCGGGTGTTCGCCGCGGGCCTGATCTCGGGCGCCATGTCGCTCGACGCGCTCAAGGGCACCGATGCCGCCTTCGATCCCCGAATCCACGCCGCGCGCGGCCAGCCGGGCCAGATCGCCGTCGCGGCGGTGCTGAAGCGGCTGATCGACGGAAGCGAGATCCGCCATTCCCACGACGATTGCGGCCGGGTGCAGGACCCCTACAGCTTCCGCTGCCAGCCGCAGGTGATGGGCGCTTGCCTGGACCTGCTGGGAAATGTCGCCGCGACGCTTCGGATCGAGGCGAATGCCGTCACCGACAACCCGTTGCTGTTCCCGGAAAGCGGCGATTCGCTCTCGGGCGGCAATTTCCACGCCGAGCCGGTGGCCTTCGCCGCCGACACGCTGGCGATGGCGATGTGCGAGGTGGGCAGCCTCTCCGAGCGCCGCACGGCCGTGCTGGTCGACCCGAAGATGAGCGGGCTGCCCCCCTTCCTGGTCGAGGACAGCGGGGTCAATTCGGGCTTCATGATCGCCCAGGTGACGGCGGCGGCGCTGGTGTCGGAGAACAAGAGCCTGGCCTGGCCGGCGAGCGTCGACACGGTGCCGACCTCGGGAAACCAGGAGGACCATGTCTCGATGGCGACCCATGCCGGCACCAAGGCCCGGCGGATCGCCGGCAACGCCGCCGGCGTGGTCGGGATCGAGCTGCTGGCGGCGGCCCAGGGCTGCGATTTCCACGCCCCGCTGAAGAGCTCGCCCCCGCTCGAGGCGGCGCGGTCCGAAATCCGCCGCAATGTGCCGCATTATGCCGCCGACCGGTATCTCGCCGACGAGCTGCGCTGGGCGCAGGACGCGGTGCTGGCCGGGACTTTGTCGGGCGAGGTCGAGGCGGAGTTGTTCGGAAGGTGAGTCACTCCGTCATGCCAGCGAAGGCTGGCATCCATACTGAGTCGGCATGGACCCCAGCCTTCGCTGGGGTGACGGAATGATCGACCTCGCACAGATTCCCGGGCCGATCGCCCTGGAAGCCGATGTCTGCGTGATCGGCGCCGGCGCCGCCGGGATCAGCCTGGCGCGGCGGCTGCTGAAGCGCGGCCGCCGGGTGGCGCTTCTGGAGAGCGGCGGGCTCGATTACGAGCCGCCGGTCGCCGATCTCAACGCCGGCGGGAACGACGGCGAGGATTATTACGACCTCGAGGACAGCCGGCTCCGCTTCTTCGGCGGGACCACCGCCATCTGGGGCGGGCGCTGCGCCGAGCTGGACCCGATCGACCTCGAGGCGCGCGATTACGTCCCGCATTCGGGCTGGCCGCTGGCCTGGGGCGAGCTGGCGCGCTGGTATGACGAGGCGCGGCCGCTGTTCGGGCTGCCGCCGAGGCGGCCCGATCCCGAGGACCTCCGGCGCGCGGGCGTGCCGCTGCCGAGCTTCGAGGCGCTGGAGACCCCGCTCTGGACCTTCGACCGGCGCTTCAACCGCTTCGCCTGGGAGAGCTGCGCCGACCTCGAAGCCGATCCGAGGTGCCAGATCGTCACCCACGCCACGGTGACGGCGATCGTCCCGGCGGGCGGCGCCATCGACCGGGTCGAGGCGCGGTCGCTGGGAAGCGGACGCCTGATGGTGCGGGCCCCCGCGTTCGTCCTCGCCGCTGGCGGGATCGAGAATCCGCGGCTCCTGCTCGCCTCCGGACTCGGCAACGAGCACGACCAGGTGGGCCGCTATTTCATGGAGCATCCCCATGCCCGCGGCGGGCGCGTCGTGAAAGCCGCGGCGTGGCCGCTTCTCAAGGCGTTCGGGCGGCGCCACCGGATCGGCGGCCAGGACCTCGCCGCGCTGATCAGCCCGTCCGAGGCGCTTCAGCGCCGCGAGGCCATCCTCAACACCTCGCTGACGATCGTCGCCCGCCAGCCGCAGGGCCGGCGCCAGTTCATCGGCATGAAGGCCTATTCCGGTCTCAAGCACAGCATGGCCCCGACGAAGCGTGGGCGAGCGCTGTGGATGGTGACCAAGAAGGCGGCGGGCTGGGCTCAGCGCCATGTCGATCCGGCCCGCCCCTGGCTGCTCCACAAGCTCGGCAATCTCGACGTCGCCCTGCTGGTCCGCGGCGAGCAGGCGCCCAATCCCGACAGCCGGATCACCCTGAGCGGCGACAGGGACGCCACGGGAGTGCCGCGGGTCAGGCTCGACTGGCGGCTGAGCGAGATCGACGTTCGAAGCGTCGCGATCCTGGTCGAGACGCTCGGCCGGGAGCTGGAGCGGCTCGGGCTCGGCAGGGTCGAGCCGGCCGACTGGCTCGCCTCGGGCCGGTGGAAGACCGACCCGCTCGTCTCCTCGCACCCGATCGGCGGCTATCATCATATGGGGACGACCCGGATGGGGACCGATCCCAGGACCAGCGTCACCGACCCGGACGGCCGGGTGCACGGCCTCGCCAACCTCTGGGTGGCGGGATCGTCGCTCTTCCCGACCGGCGGCTGGGCCAATCCGACTCTGACCATCGTCGCCCTGGCGCTGAGGAGCGCCGAGCGGATCTCGGCGGGGCTGAAGGCGTGACCGCCGTCGCTCCCGTGGGCTCGAACCCGACCCGGCTGTGGGGGCTGACGGCGGAGGAGAGGCTGAGCCGGATGGCCCGGGCGCAGGGGCTGGAGGTCCGCGACGACGGCGAGCTTCTGGTCAATCTCGACTTCGCCTTCGATCCCTCCTGGCTGAAGCTCGTCGCCGCCCGGCCGGGACTGCTGGTCACTCGCGGCGGAGTGACGGTTCTGGCCCATGCCACGGAAGCCAGGGAGGCGATCGCGCGGGGGATGCGGGAAGGACGCAAGGTCCTCGCCGCGAGGGACATACTCCCATGGGAGACAGCGGACGATCTCGAGAATGAGGAGCTGCGCAAGAAGGAGCGGCCGTTCATGGAGCGGCTGGAGCCGGGGACGGTCCGCTCGCTCGAGCGGGCGAGCTATTTCGGCGCCTACAAGGGCGTCACGGACCTGCTCACCAAATATCTGTGGCCGGAATGGGCTCTGGTGCTGACCCGCTGGGCGGCACGGATCGGCATGACCCCGAACCAGGTGTCGCTGGTCGGCGCCCTGCTCTGCCTACTCGCGACCTGGCTGTTCTGGCGCGGCTGGTACTGGCCCGGGCTCGCGGCGGGCCTGGCCTTCATGGTGCTAGACACCGTCGACGGCAAGCTCGCCCGCTGCACGATCACCTCCTCAAAGGTCGGCGAGGCGATCGATCATGGCATCGATCTCGTCCATCCGCCTTTCTGGTGGTGGGCGTGGGGGGTCGGACTTCATGCCTACGGACGGCCGCTCGCGCAGGAGGTCTTCTGGTGGACGCTCGCCGTGATCGTCGGCGGCTATGTCGTCCAGCGCCTGATCGAGGGCGCCTTCATCCTGCGCTTCGGGATGCACATCCACGTCTGGCGCCGCTTCGACAGTCGCTTCCGGCTCGTCACCGCCCGGCGCAACCCGAACATGGTGATCCTGCTCGCCTTCCTGATCGCCGGCCGGCCGGACTGGGGCCTGGTCGCGGTCGCGGCCTGGACTCTGATCTCGCTGGCCGTGCACATGGTTCTGCTGGTGCAGGCGGTGACGGCGCGCGCGGCGGGACGGCCGGTGGTCTCCTGGCTGGCGTGACTCGGGCGTCATTGCGAGCGAAGCGCGGCAATCCGGCGCGGCCCCCGGCGCAGAACTGGATTGCTTCGTCGCTTCGCTCCTCGCAATGACGAGGCATGAACGAGACGATCCGAGGCTTCGGCCACCCCATGACGCTCATCGCGGATTACACGCACTGGGTCGTGCTCCTGCGCCCTGCGCAGCCGACGCTGGGGAGCCTCATACTCGCCGCGAAAGGCGAAGCGAC
>DASVVX010000038.1:0-14257 GCA_036386295.1 Allosphingosinicella sp. | reverse complement strand
CTGGGCGAGGTCCAGGGCGACATGGAAGCGGCGATCGACTGGCTTCGCGCCAAGGGCCTCGCCGCCGCCGCCAAGAAGGCCGGCCGGACCGCCGCCGAGGGCCTCGTCGGAGTCGCCGTCGAGGGCAATCGCGGCGCCGTCGTCGAGGTCAATTCGGAGACCGACTTCGTCGCCAAGAACGAGCAGTTCCAGGAGTTCGTCGGCTCGGTCACCCAGCTCGCGCTCCAGGGCGTCGGCACCGTCGAGGGCATCCTCGCGGCCGGGTATCCGGGCGGCGGCACCGTCGAGGAGAAGCTGACCGCCAACATCTCGACGATCGGCGAGAACCAGTCGCTCCGGCGCTCGGCGGTCCTCCAGGTCCCGCAGGGCGTGGTCGTCTCCTACGTGCACAACGCGGTCAAGCCCGGTCTCGGCAAGATCGGAGTCCTCGTCGCGCTCGAGAGCGAGGCCGATGGCGAAGCCCTGACCCAGCTCGGCAAGCAGCTCGCCATGCACATCGCCGCGGCGAATCCGCAGGCGCTGACCGGCGACGAGCTGGATCCGGCGCTGATCGAGCGCGAGCGGGCCATCGCTAGCGAGAAGGCGGCGGAGAGCGGCAAGCCGGCCGACATCGTCGCCAAGATGGTCGACGGCGCCATGGCCAAGTTCCGCAAGGAGAACGCGCTGATGAGCCAGCTCTTCGTCATGGACAACAAGACGAAGGTCGAGGACGTCATCGCCGCCGAGGCCAAGCGCCTGGGCAGCGCCATCTCCTTGAACGCCTACGTCCGCTTCCAGCTCGGCGAAGGAATCGAGAAGAAGGAAAGCGACTTCGCCGCCGAAGTCGCGGCCGCGTCCGGCGTCGGCAAGCCCGAAACCGCCGACGCGTAAGCCAGCTTGGCAGGGTGGCGCGCCCCGATTAAGGTGCGCCACCCCGCCGTTTCTCTCGCCGATCGGACCTCGCAAACCCCATGCCGCGCCCGCGCTTCAACCGGATCCTGCTGAAGCTTTCGGGCGAGGCCCTGATGGGGGACGGGCAGTTCGGAATCGATCCGGCGACCACCGACCGGATGGCCGGCGAGATCGCCGCGGCCCAGGCCGCGGGCCACGAGCTCTGCCTGGTCGTCGGCGGCGGCAACATCTTCCGCGGGCTCGCCGCGGCGGCGCAGGGGTTCGACCGGACCAGCGCCGACTATATGGGCATGCTGGCGACGGTGATGAACGCACTCGCCTTGCAGAACGCGCTCGAGCGCGCCGGGGTCGACACCCGGGTCCAGTCCGCGATCCCGATGCCGACCGTCTCGGAGCCCTATATCCGCCGCCGCGCGCTTCGCCATCTCGAGAAGGGCCGGATCGTCATCTTCGCCGCCGGCACCGGCAACCCCTATTTCACCACCGACACCGCCGCCGCCCTGCGCGCCGCGGAGATGGGCTGCGACGCCTTGTTCAAGGGGACCAGCGTCGACGGCATCTACGACGCCGACCCGAAGAAGAAGAAGGACGCCAGGCGCTACGACAGCCTGCCCTTCAACCAGGTGCTGGCCGACGACCTCAAGGTGATGGACGCCAGCGCCGTCGCGCTCTGCCGCGACAACGACATCCCGATCGTCGTCTTCAACGTCCGCGAGCAGGGCAACCTCGCCCGGGTGCTGAGCGGCGAGGGCACAGCGACGATCGTCCAGAACGAGGAGTGAGACCATGCCCGCCTACAACAAGGCCGACATCCAGCGCCGGATGCACGGCGCGGTCGAAGCGCTGAAGCACGATCTCGGCGGCCTTCGCACCGGCCGAGCCTCGACCACCCTGCTCGATCCGGTGACGGTCGAGGTCTACGGCGCCAACATGCCGATCAACCAGGTCGCCACCGTCTCCGCCCCCGAGCCTCGGATGCTGTCGGTGCAGGTCTGGGACCGCTCGAACGTCAACGCGGTCGAGAAGGCGATCCGGGCCGCCGGGCTCGGCCTCAACCCGATCAGCGACGGCCAGAGCCTCAGGCTGCCGATTCCCGACCTCACCGAGGAACGGCGCAAGGAACTGGCCAAGTTGGCGCACCAATATGCCGAGAAGGCGCGGATCGCCGTGCGCAACGTCCGCCGCGACGGCATGGAGGCGCTGAAGACCGACGAAAAGAAGCACGAGATCAGCCAGGACGAGCAGAAGCGGCTCGAGGTCGAGGTCCAGAAGATGACCGACGAGACGATCAAGGAGATCGATTCGGCGATGGCGGCCAAGGAAAAGGAAATCCTCCAGAAGTGAGCGCCCGTCCCGCCAGCGCGACGCCGGCGACGACGGGAGCCGGCGGCTCGCCCGTCCCGCGGCATGTCGCGATCATCATGGACGGCAACGGCCGCTGGGCCAAGGCGCGGGGCCTTCCCCGCGCCGCCGGCCACCGCCAGGGCGCCGAGGCCGCGCGCAAGGTGCTTCGAGCGGCCGGCGAGGCGGGGGTCGAATGCCTCACCCTCTACGCCTTCTCCTCGGAGAACTGGCGGCGGCCGCAGGACGAAATCAACGATCTCATGGGGCTCTTGCGCTTCTACATATCGCGCGAGCTCGACGCCCTTCACAGGGAGGGCGTCCGGCTGGTAATATTGGGCGATCACAAGGCTTTCCAGGCCGACGTTGCGAAACTGGTAGACCAGGCGGTGGAGCGCACGGCGGGCAATCGCCGGATGATTCTGGCGATCGCGCTCAACTACGGAGCCCGGGCCGAGCTGGTCCAGGCCGCCCGGCGCCTCGCCGAGCGCGCCGCCGCCGGCGAGATCGCCCCGGCCGACATCGACGAGGAGGCGATCGACTCCTCGCTCGACACCGCCGGCCTGCCGCCGCTCGACCTGCTCGTGCGCACCTCCGGCGAGCAGCGCCTTTCCAACTTCCTGCTCTGGCAGGCGGCCTATGCCGAGCTCGCCTTCGTCGACACGCTGTGGCCCGATTTCGACGGCGAGGCGCTGCGCGCGGTCCTCGCCGACTATTCCGCCCGCGAGCGCCGGTTCGGCGGCCGATGAGCGAGACCGCAGCGCCCCAGTCCGACCTCGTCACCCGCTTCACCGCGGGCGTGGTGATGATCGCGCTCGCCTGCGTCGCCATCTACCTCGGCGGCTGGCCGTTCCGGCTGCTGGTCGCGGCCGGAGCCGCGGCGATGATGATCGAATGGGGTGGGATGCACCGGGTGGTGCGGGGCTGGACCTGGCTCGGGGTCGCGCTGCTCGCCGCGCCGACCCTGATCCTGCCGGAGGTCCTCTTCCCCGCCGCCGACCGCGACCCGGCCGAGATCTCGTTCGAATTGTTCGACCAGATCTGGATGGGCTTCGCCGCCATCGCCGGCCTCGCCTTGCTCTACACCCTGCTCAGCCGGCGTCTGACGCTCGGCTGGGGCTTCCTCTACATCGCCTTGCCGAGCTTCGCTCTGGCGGTGCTGAGCTGGACCTGGTTCGAGCTGGTCTTCTGGCTGATGCTGGTCACCTGGGCGACCGACATCTTCGCCTATTTCGCCGGCCGCTCGATCGGCGGGCCCAAGCTCGCACCGAGGATCAGCCCGAACAAGACCTGGTGGGGCCTGATCGGCGGAATGGCCGGGGCGGCCCTGGTCGGAGTCGGCGCCGCCTGGCTTCTGGGCATCGGCGCGCCGTTCATCTGGCTGGGCGCCCCGATGGGGCTGCTGGCGCAGCTCGGCGACCTTTACGAGAGCCGGGTCAAGCGCAGGCTGGGGGTCAAGGACAGCGGCAACCTGCTTCCCGGCCACGGCGGAGTCCTCGACCGAGTCGACGGGCTGCTTCCGGTCATTCTCGCCACCCTCGCAATCCTGCTAGCCAGCCTCGCGTGACCTCGCGGCGCACCGTCGCCATCCTCGGCGCCACCGGCTCCGTGGGCCGCTCCACGCTCGACCTGATCGAGCGCGACTCCTCGCGCTACGAGGTGCTCGCCGTCACCGCCCATCGCGACGTCGCCGGCCTCGCCGAGGCGGCCCGCCGGGTCGGCGCCCGCCGGGCCGTGATCGCCGACCCGGGCCTCCTCGAGGCGCTTCGCTCGGCGCTCGCGGGCACCGCCACCGAAGCGGCGGCGGGGGAGGGGGCCGTGCTCGAAGCGGCCGGCTCCGGCGCCGACTGGACGATGGCGGCGATCGTCGGCTGCGCCGGCCTCGCTCCGACCATGGCGGCGGTGCGCGGCGGCCGGACCGTCGCCCTCGCCAACAAGGAGGCCCTGGTCTCCGCCGGCCACCTGATGATCGAGGCGGCGCGGTCCAGCGGCGCCGGGATCCTGCCCGTCGATTCCGAGCATAACGCCATCTTCCAATGCTTCGACCGCGACCGGCCCGAAGGGGTCCGGCGGATCATCCTCACCGCGAGCGGCGGGCCGTTCCGCGGGAAGAGCCTCGAGGCGATGCGCGCGGCCACGCCGAGCGAGGCGATCGCCCATCCCAACTGGTCGATGGGCGCCAAGATATCGGTCGATTCGGCGACCCTGATGAACAAGGGGCTGGAGCTGATCGAGGCCTTCCACCTCTTCCCGCTGCCGGCCGACGCGTTCGAGATCGTCATCCACCCCCAGTCGGTGGTCCACAGCCTCGTCGAATATGTCGATGGATCGGTCCTCGCCCAGCTGGGTTCTCCCGACATGCGGATCCCGATCGCCTATACCCTGGCCTGGCCCGAGCGAATGGCGACCCCGTGCGAACGGCTCGACCTGGTGCGCACGGCGAGCCTGAGCTTCGAGGCGCCCGATCCCGAGCGCTTCCCCGCCCTGGGGCTCGCCCGCGACGCGCTTCGCGACGGCGGCGCCCGGCCCGCCGTGCTCAGCGCCGCCAACGAGGTCGCGGTCGAAGCGTTCCTCGGCGGGCGAATCGGCTTTCTCGACATCGCTTCCATCGCCGCCGAGACTCTGCAATGCTATGCGCCGCCGGCGCCCGCCTCGGTCGAGGAGGTGCTCGACATCGACCGCGAGGCCCGAGGCGCGGCCGAAGCCATCGTGAAGAGGGTGATCCGTTGAACAATCCCGGTGTCGTCTGGACGATCCTGAGCTTCCTGCTCGTCATCGGGCCGCTGATCTTCGTGCACGAGCTAGGGCATTATTTCGTCGGCCGCTGGTTCAAGGTCCATGCCGAGACCTTCTCGATCGGCTTCGGCCGCGAGGTCGCCGGCTGGACCGACGCGCGCGGGACGCGCTGGAAGGTCGGCTGGCTGCCGCTCGGCGGCTACGTCAAGTTCGCCGGCGACATGAACGCCGCCGGCCAGCCCTCGCCGGAATGGCTTGCCCTTCCCGCCGAGGAGCGCGAGCGAACCTTCCAGGCCAAGCCGGTCTGGCAGCGCTTCCTGATCGTCCTCGCCGGGCCGATGACCAATTTCCTCGCCGCGATCGTCATCCTGACCGGATTCAACCTCGCCTACGGGGTTCCCGAGACTCCCGCCGTGATCGGCACCGTGCGGGCGCAATCGGCGGCGGAGCAGGCGGGGCTTCGGCCCGGCGACCGCATCGTCCGGATCGACGGCGCCTCGGTTTCCCGGTTCGAGGACATATTGCCGATCGTCGCTCTCAAGACGGGAGGGCCGGTGGTCCTCGACCTCGAGCGGCAGGGCCGCTCGTTCCGGGTCGCCGCGATGCCGCGCCTGATCACCGAGACCGACCAGTTCGGCAACGTCACCCGCCGCCCCGTGCTCGGCATCGAGCCCGCCGATCAGCGGCTCGCGCCGGTGTCCGCGCCGGCCGCCGTCTCGGCCTCGATCCGCCAATGCTGGGTCGTCGTCAGCACCACTCTGAAGGGCCTCGGCCAGATCGTCACAGGAAGCCGCTCGGTCAAGGAGCTGGGCGGGCCGCTCAAGATCGCCAAATTCTCGGGCGAGCAGGCGAGCATGGGAATGCTCCACTTCCTGTGGTTCGTCGCGGTCATCTCAATTAATCTGGGATTCATCAACCTGTTGCCAATCCCGATGCTCGACGGCGGCCACCTCTTCTTCTATGGGATCGAGGCCGTCCGCCGGAAACCGTTGCGGCCGGAGGCACAGGAATGGGCGTTCAGGACCGGCTTGGCTGCCCTTCTCGCCCTCATGATCCTGGTCACATTCAACGACCTGGCGTCTTTTGGTCTGTGGTCGAAGCTTGGCGGGTTGATCGACTGAGCAGGATCGGGCAGGGCAGGGGCGACAGGGAAACAGGATGGCCGATCGCGCCGTCCGTTCATCCATAGGGCGGGGACGCGTGACACCCACAAACAGATTTACGAATGGCCGGCGGCTTTGCTCTGTCCTGCTCGTCGGCACCATGCTCGGCGGATTCTCGATTCCCGCTCAGGCGCAGGAGGCGACTCCGCTGCCGGCCGCGCCCTCCACGCCGGCGCCCCAGCCCGAAGCGTCGGTGATCCGGACGATCGCGGTCAGCGGCAACCAGCGTCTCGAGCCCGAGACCGTGCTGTCCTACGTCAAGCTGCGCATCGGCGAGCCCTATGACCGCGAGCGGCTCGACGAGGCGCTTCGTGACCTCTACGGCACCGACCTGTTCGCCGACGTCGCCATCCGCGACAACCAGGGCAACCTCACCATCGAGGTGCGCGAGAGCCCGGTCGTCAACCGCATCGTCCTGGAAGGCAACAAGCGGCTCAAGGACGACAAGATCACGCCCGAGATCAGGCTCGCGCCGAGGCAGATCTTCAGTCGCGCCAAGGCCCGCGCCGACGTCGCCCGGATCATCGAGCTCTATCGCCGCCAGGGCCGCTTCGCGGCCAACGTCGAGCCCAAGATCGTCCAGCTCGAGCAGAACCGGGTCGACGTCGTCTACGAGATCAACGAGGGGCCCAAGTCGCGGATCCAGCAGATCAACATCCTCGGCAACGAGCGGTTCGGCGACGGCGAGCTCAGGTCCGAGATGGTGACCAAGCGGACCGGAATGCTGAGCTTCCTCGGCTCGGGCAACGTCTACGATCCCGACCGGCTGGCCTTCGACCAGCAGAAGCTGCGCATGTTCTACCTCACCCACGGCTATGCGGATTTCCGCGTCGTCTCGGCGGTGGCGGAGCTGACGCCCGACCGGCGCGACTTCATCATCACCTACGTGGTCGAGGAGGGCGAGCGCTACAAGTTCGGCGACGTCAAGGTCGAGAGCGCCATCCGCGACTTCAGCAGCGCCTCGCTCACCCGGCTTCTGCCGATGAAGAGCGGCGACTGGTACAATGCCAAGATGGTCGAGGACACGGTGACGTCGCTGAACGAGAGCGCCGGCCTGTTCGGCTACGCTTTCGCCGACGTCCAGCCCAATTTCAACCGCGACAAGGACAGCAAGACGATGTCGGTGACGTTCAACGTCGCCGAGACGCCGCGTGTCTATGTCGAGCGGATCGACGTGAGCGGCAACACCAACACCCGAGACAAGGTGATCCGCCGCGAGTTCCGGCTCGCCGAGGGCGATCCGTTCAACTCGATCCGGGTCAAGCGCTCGCGCGACCGGATCCAGTCGCTGGGCTTCTTCCAGGAGAATCTGGAGATCGAGCAGACCCAGGGCTCCGCCGCCGACCGGGTGATCCTGTCGACCACCCTCGAGGAGAAGGCCACCGGCCAGCTCCAGGTCTCGGCCGGCTTCTCCAGCCTCGAGCGCTTCCTGCTCAACCTGTCGATCGAGCAGCGCAACTTCCGCGGCATGGCGCAGACCCTGCGCGCCTCGATCAACTATTCGAGCTATTCGAAGTCGGTCGAGCTGGGCTTCACCGAGCCCTATGTGTTCGACCGCAACATCGCGCTCGGCTTCGACCTGTTCCGGCGCGACTATTCCAGCTTCAACTTCGTCAACAACAACCGCAACACCACCTACAAGCAGACCAGCACCGGCGGGCAGCTGCGCGGCGGCATGCCGCTGACCGAATATGTCCAGATCGGCGCCCGCTACGGCCTCAACTTCGACAATGTGACGCTCGACGAATCGTCCTTCTTCACCGATCCGGACGGAGCCGGCCCGCTCCCCGCCTTCTGCGACCCGCTCCGGGTCGGCCGCTACCTGTGCGACGCGATCGGCAAGCGCACCACCTCGTCTATCGGCTATTCGCTGCTCTACGACACGACCGACAACCGGCTCCGGCCGACCCGGGGCCAGCGCTTCACGCTCAACCAGGATTTCGCCGGCCTCGGCGGCGACGTCAAATATCTTCGCACCCGCGCCAACGCGTCCAAATATTGGCGGATCGGCGGCGGCTTCATCTTCTCGCTCTCGGCCGAGGGCGGCTATATCCACAGCTTCGAGGACGATCCCGGCGTCGGCCAGGACGCGGTCCGCCTCGTCGACCGCTTCTTCCTCGGCGAGCCGCAGATCCGCGGCTTCGACATCCGCGGCGTCGGACCGCGGGTCCAGCGCGTGCCTTTCGACGCGGACGGCAAGCCGATCACCGACCGCAAGTCGATCGTCGACGACGCGCTCGGCGGCCGAGCCTATTATGTCGGCCGGGCCGAGGTCGAGATTCCGGTCAGCTCGAGCTTCCGCGAGCTCGGCCTTCGTCCGTCGGTCTTCGTCGACGTCGGAGCCCTCTTCGCGCTTCGCGACCCGGTCACCCAGTCGATCCTCCCCGGCGACCCGCGCACGCTCAACCGGTGCATCGACACGAACGGCAATTCGAGCACGGCTCCCAACAACAACATCTGCCCGACCGGCAGCGTCCTCGTCGCCGGCATCCAGCCCTTCGTCGAGAATTATCTCGGCGACAGCGGGAAGCCGCGCCTCTCCGTCGGTTTCGGAGTCAATTGGAACTCGCCCTTCGGCCCGTTCAGGATCGATATAGCCAAGGCGCTCCTAAAGTCCGACGGGGATGACACCAAGCTTATCACCTTCAATGTAGGGACTGCATTCTGATGAACAAATTCGCATTCGGCGCGGCGCTCGCCGCGCTCTCGCTCGCCGTGCCGGGCGTCGCCCACGCGCAGCAGCGCACCCCCGGCGCCGTCATCGTCGTCGTCGACACCGACCGGATCTTCCGCGAGTGCACCGCGTGCCGGGCCGCCCAGACCCAGCTCCAGGGCATGGTCACCTCGGCCCGCACCCGCGCCCAGCAGCTCGGCCAGCCGCTCCAGACCGAAGCCCAGTCGATCGAGCAGGCCGGCGCCCAGCTGCGCAACCAGACCGGCGCCGCCCGCGCCGCGGCGGAGAGCGCCCTCAACAACCGGGTCCAGCAGTTCCAGACCCGCCAGACCACCGCCCAGCAGGAGGTCGCCCGGCTCGAGCAGAACATCCAGTCGACCCAGGCCAACGTGCTTCGCCAGCTCAACGAGCGGCTGAACCCGATCTTCACCACGGTGATGACGGCTCACGGCGCCAACATCGCGCTCGACGTCAACGCCACGCTGGCCCGCTCCAACGCGCTCGACGTCACCAACGAGGTGCTCGCGGCCTTGAACCAGCAGCTCCCGTCGGTCAGCGTCACTCCGCTGCCGCAGGCGCCGGCCCAGCAGCAGCCCCAGGGCCGGTGAGCTCCGACCCGGCAGAGGTCGCCATCGGCCCGCTGGACATCCGGCGGGTGATGGCGGCCCTGCCGCATCGCTACCCCTTCCTGCTGATCGACCGGATCGAGACGCTCGAGCCGAAGAAGCGGATCGTCGCGATCAAGGCGGTGACGATCAACGAGCCCTTCTTCCAGGGCCATTTCCCGGGCCGGCCGATCATGCCCGGAGTGCTCCTCGTCGAGGCGATGGCGCAGGCCTCGGGCGTGCTCGCGGTCGAATCGCTGGGCCTCGCCGGCACCGGCAAGCTGGTCTATTTCATGGCCATCGACAGCGCCAAGTTCCGCCGGCCGGTGGAGCCGGGCGTGCTGCTTCGGATCGAGGTCGAGCTGGTCCAGGACCGCGGCAGCGTCTGCAAGTTCGCGGGCAGGGTGCTGATCGACGGGAAGGTCGCCGCCGAGACCAATTTCACCGCGATGATCGCCGATCCTCCGGCCGACTAGGCAGAGCGGGTTGATCGTCATGCCGGACTTGATCCGGCATCCACCTTTCCTTCCTGAACGCGGCGAAGGCAGGTGGACCCCGGATCAAGTCCGGGGTGACGGGAAGGGTTCGATCGAGCGAGGCCGCCATAAACCCTCGGCCCGCTCGATCCCGAACACCTCGCCCAGCCGTTCCGAGCCGAGCATCGCCTCCGGCTCCCCGTCGGCGACGACGGCGCCGCCGTCCATCAGCACCAGCCGGTCCGCGTAGCGCCCGGCCAGGTCGAGGTCGTGCATCGCGACGACGGCGCCCTGGCCGCGCCGGACCGCCTCGCGCAGCCTCTCCATCAGCCTCAGCTGCCAGAGCGGATCGAGATTCGCGACCGGCTCGTCGAGCAGAAGCAGCCTCGGGCTCGCCGCCAGCGCCCGCGCGATCAGCACACGGCTTCGCTCCCCGGTGGAGAGGCGGTCGACCCGGCGGTCGGCCCATTGCGTCAGGTCGAGCTCGGCCATCGCTTCCTTCGCTTCGTCCGCTCCGGCGCCGAGCCGGACGAGGTCGAGCGCGGTCAGCGGCCAGGCGATGTCGCGCGACGCTGGAAGATAGGAGAGCAGGCGTCGGCGCCGCGCCGGGCCGAGGTCCTCCGGGCGAAGGCCGTCGATCCGGACCTCGCCGGCCGGCCCGCCGATGCGCGCCAGCGCGTGGAGGAGGCTGGTCTTGCCGCTGCCGTTGGGGCCGACGAGGCAGACCAGCTCGGGCCCGGCCATGGCGAAGTCGGTCGGGCCCAGCCTCCCGGCGAGGGCCACCGCATCGGCCTCGAGAAGCGCCGTCATCGCGCCAGCCGCCAGCGCATGTGGGCGACCAGCCACAGGAAGAAGGGCGCCCCGAGCAGGGCGGTGACGACCCCGATCGGAAGCGTCCGGCCCAGCGGCGCGGCGCGGACGACGAGGTCGGCGGCGAGCAGAAGGACGCCCCCGATCAGCGCCGCGGGCAGGATCGCCCGGCCGGGGTGGCCGGCGGTCAGCCGCCTCGCGAAGATCGGAGCGACCAGGCCGACGAAGCCGATCGCCCCGCAGATCGCGACGCAGGCGCCGACTCCGAAGGCGGTGAGGCAGACGACCTCGATCCTCAGCCGCCTGACGTCGTGGCCGAAGGATTGCGCCACCTCCTCGCCGAGGGTGAGGCTGTCGAGCGGTCGCTCGAGGCGGAGAAGCAGAAGGATCGCCGCCAGGGCGGGAGCGGCGGCGAAGGCGGCCTGCTCGAGGCTCCGGTCGACCAGCGAGCCCATCAGCCATTCATAGGCGTCGTAGAAGGCGAAGGGGGAGGGGGCCAGCGCCAGGGCGAGGGTGGTCAGCGCTCCCGCCAGGGCGCTGATCGCCAGGCCGGCGAGCAGCAGGGTCGCGGTCTCGGCCCTCGGTCCGGCCAGCGCAAGAAGCAGCACGAGCGCCGCGAGCGCGCCCCCGACCGCTCCGAGCGCGAGCGCGAGCGGGGCGGAGAAGCCGAGCAGATAGGCCGTCACCACCGCTCCCAGAGCGGCGCCGCTGGTCGTCCCGGTGAGATCCGGCGACGCCAGCGGGTTGGCGAACAGACCCTGGATCGCCGCGCCCGAGGCGCCGAGCATCGCCCCATAGGCGAGAGCGAGGAGCGCGCGCGGCAGCCGCAGCTCCCACAGCAGCGCCAAAGCGAGCGGCCGGTCCTGCCCGAGCAGGGCGGCGACCGGCGCCCAGGGCAGGAGCAGCGAGGCCGCGAAGGCGGCCAGCGCCGCTAGGGCGAGGAGGAGGGGAAGGCGCGCCACTATTCTCACCCGTCATCCCGGCGAAGGTTGGTACCCGGGAACGCCCTCCGAAGCCGCTCGATCTCGCCGACGAGGGCGGGGCCCATGCAGGTCCAGGCGCGGCCGTCGGTGGCGATGGTCCGGGCGCCGCGCACGCGGCGTGCGAGCGGATGGGCGAGCCAGCGCTGCTCGCTCGAATATTGGCCCTGGCGATAGTCGCTGCGCAGGATCACCGCCGGCGGCCGGACCAGCAATTGCTCGAGCGACACGCGGTCGCCGCCGACGGCGCGTTGGCGAAGGCCGGCCAGAGCCATCCATTGCGCGGCCAGGCCCGAGGCCGCGACGGTGCGGCCGCCGCCGCCGAGCCAGATCGTATCGACCTGCCGGGCCGGCCGGGCGCGCTTCAGCCGCTCGATCCGGGCCAGCACCGTCGCTCCGGCCCGCTCGCGCCCGAGCGCCCTCGCGACGGTCCGGACCGCCTGCTCGATGTCGGCCAGCGATTGCGGATAGGGCAGGTCGAGCACCTCGATCCCGAGGCGCTTCGCGATCCTCGTCCGGTCGCGGGCGCCGCCGCCCATGGTCAGGACCAGGTCCGGCCGGAGCCCGGCGACCGAGACGAGGCTGCCGTCGTTGCTCCGGTAGCGCCGGGCCTCGCGCCACAGCGCCGTCTCGACCGGCTGCCGGGCGAGATGGGTGACCGAGACGATCCGGGCCGGCTCGCCGAGCGTGAGGAGCAGCTCGTCGGTGCACAGGTTGAGCGACGCCACCCGTCGCGGCGCCGCCTCCGCCGCGCCGGCGAGCGCCAGGCTAAGCGCCGAAACGAAGGCGAAGCCCCGCATGGACCGTCCTTCCTTCCGTCCGGTAGCCGAACACGTCCTGATAACGGGCGTCGAACGCATTCTCGGCGCGCGCGAAGACCTCCGTCCCGCCGGCGATCCGGTAGCCGAGCTGGAGCGAGCCGAGGACATAATCGTCGAGCCGCACCGGCCGGGCCGGAAAGCTCTCGAAGTCCGTGTCCCGCCGGGCTCCGACATAAGCGAGCGTCGCGCTCCACAGCAGCCGGCCGATCTCGCCCTGGCCGATGAAGCCGGCGCTGTGCCGGGGCCGCCTTACCTCGCGCACGGCGAGGCCGCCCGCCACCTGCCGCTCCTCGGAGTCGATATAGGTGTAGTGGAGGCTGAACCGGGGCTTCGAAAGCCAGTCCGGCTTCAGCTCCAGGCTCGCCTCGATGCCCCGGCGACGGCTCGTTCCGCTGGCATTGGCGGTGGTCGAGCGGAAGGTCGCCGGGTCGAAGACGTCGACGATCTCGTCCTTCAGCCGATTGTCGAAATAGGCGATCGTCAGCGCCTTGCGATACCAGTCGCCGATCCGGACGCTGGCGTTCCAGCCTCGCGACCGCTCCGGCTTCAGCGCCGGGTTGCCGGTGAACGATCCCGGGAAGAAGCCGTAGAGATCGTAGAAGCTGGGCTGGGCGATGCCGTCGCCATAGCCGGCGAAGAGCTGGAGCCGGTCCGTCGGCTCCCAGGTGATCCCGGCCCGGACCGTGGTCGCGTCGGCGAAGGCGCTGAAGCGGTCGTGGCGAACCGCGAGCTGGGTCGTCAGCTTGCGTCGCCAGGTCGCCTCCCACTCGCCGACGAAGGCGGTGAGCTCGCGCGAACGGTCCTGCCTGGTGGCGCCGAAATAGACTTCGTCGCGCGCCCGGAACCGCTCCGACTGCTGCTCGGCGGCGGCGGTGAAGAGATGGTCGCCCGCTTTCTTCGCGACCCTGGCGGAGGTGGCGAAGCGCCGGCCGAAGGTCCGGTTGAGCGGCGCCCCGGCCAGCAGGTTGCGGTTGGCGCTGGCGAGCAGGCTTCCGTCGAGGGTCAGGGTCCAGCCGTTCGCCTCTCCCTTCGCCCAGGCTCGGACGGCGCCGATCCGGTTGCTCGTCTCGTCGAGCGTGTCGGAGCGGCGGAAGGTGACGGGGTCGAATCCGTCATATTCGCTCTCCCCCTCGATCCAGTGACCGACGATGCCGAGCTCGAAGGCTTCGACCGGCTTGAAGATGAGCTGGGCGTTGGCCGAGCGGTTCTCGAACCCGTCCCTCTCGCCGCCGCCCGAGCCGAACGAGTCGATGCCGTCGCTCCTCATCCAGCCGGCCACTCCCGAGAAGCGCGCCTTTCCCGAATAATCGCGGACCGACGCCGAGAAGCGAGCGCTGTCGAGGCTGCCATATTCGCCGCGGCCGCCGACGACGGGCCTGCCGCCCATATTATAGGGGTCGAGAGTGTCGACGGCGATCACCCCGCCGATCGCCTCGGACCCCCACAAGGCCGAACGCGGCCCGAGATAGACCGTCAGCCGGTCGGCGAACTCGGTGCCGAGCAGCTCGAATCGCCCCTCATTGCCGGCGGCCGGGTCGTTGAACCGGATTCCGTCGACGACGAGAAGGGTATGGTTCGCCTCGGCCCCGCGCAGTCGGACCTGGGTCTGGCTGCCCCTCGGGCCGGCGGTTCCGACCGAGGCGCCGGGGAGGAGCCTGATCCAGTCGGTCGCCATCGGCAGCCCGAGCACGGCCGTGAGGGGAGGGGCCGGCGGCTGCACCATGTTGGGGACCGGCGATGCGCTGCGGTGTTCCTCGGCC
>DASVVX010000037.1:0-1646 GCA_036386295.1 Allosphingosinicella sp. | reverse complement strand
ATCGGGCTCGATCAGCGGGTGGACGGTATCGGCGAACCGCTCGTTCACCCGCTCATAGCCGCCGGCGAAGCTGCGGTCGTATTCGGCAAGGTCGATCCGGTAGTGGAAAAGGGGCCACAATGTGCGGTTGGCGTAGCCGTTATAATATTCGTCGACGTCCTGCTCCTCGAGGTCGATCGTCGCCGAGGTGACGCCCTCGTGGCGCTGGAAGTCGATGTGGCCGGTGAACTCCTCGGTCTTGTTGCCCGACCAGCCGAACCAGAGGCCGCGATATTCGCGCAGGGCCGCGGACAGGGCGACGGCGAGGCCGCCCTGGGCGCCGCCCTCCCCTTCCGGCTTGGGCGCCGCCACCCGGTTGGATATGACGATCAGGCGGCTCATCTTATGGCACTCCAGGGTTTCGACAGCATCATCGCACAGTTGATGAGGCCGACGAGCGAATAAGTCTGCGGATAGTTGCCCCAGAGCTCGCCGGTCTCGAAGTCGGTGTCCTCGGAGAGGAGGCCGGCGGGGGTGAGCCGCTCCAGCATCCGCTCGTAGAGGGCCCGCGCCTCGTCGCGGCGGCCGGCGAGGTAAAGCGCCTCGATCAGCCAGAAGGTGCAGAAGTTGAACGCGGTCTCGGGCAGGCCGAAATCGTCCTCGGCGGCGTAGCGCAGCATGTGCTCCCCGCGGCGGAGTTCGCGCTCCACCGCTTCGAAGGTGGCGACGAAGCGCGGATCGTCGGGGGCGATGAAGCGCATGTCGACGAGCTGGAGCAGGCTCGCATCGGTCTCGCCGCCGCCGAAACTCGCGCCGAAGCGCTGATCCTCCTCGCACCAGGCCTCGGACTCGATCCGCTGCCGGATCGCGTCCGCCCGCTCGCGCCACATTATCGCCCGGTCCTCGAGACCGAGCACGGCTGCGGCGTTGGCGAGCCGGTCGCAGGCGGCCCAGCTCATCACGGAGCTGTAAGTGTGGACGGCGCTCCGGGTCCGATATTCCCACAGGCCCGCGTCCGGCTGGTCGTGCATTTCCCAGGCGCGCTCGCCCACCTTCTCCAGCGCCCGGAAATCGGCCTCGCCGGCCTTGCGGAACAGCCGCTCGTCGAAAAAGGCCTGGACGTTCGAAAGCACGATCTGGCCATAGGCGTCGTGCTGCACTTGGTAATAAGCGGCGTTGCCGACGCGGACCGGGCCCATCCCACGGTAGCCGGCGAGGCCCGGCGCCTCCCATTCCTCGATCTTCGCTTCTCCGGATACGGCGTAGAGGGGCTGGATCTGGCCGCCTTTGGCTTCGTCGACGATGTTCCGGAGGTAGCCGAGATAGGTTTCCAGCACGTCGAGTGCGCCGAGCCGGTTGAGCGCCTGGACAGTGTAATAGGCGTCGCGGATCCAGCAGTAGCGATAGTCCCAGTTGCGGCCGCTGTTCGCCGCCTCGGGGATGGAGGTGGTGAGGGCGGCGACGATGGCGCCGGTCTCCTCGTGCTGGCAGAGCTTCAGCGTGATCGCGGCGCGGATCACCACCGTCTGCCATTCGAGCGGGATGGCGAGCCCGCGCACCCAGGCGCGCCACTCCTCACTGGTCTGGTGGAGCATCGTCGCGACCGTGTGCGAGAGATGGCCGGCGAAAGGCTCGTCCGGACCGAGGAAGAAATGGAGCGGCGCCTC
>DASVVX010000036.1:0-25635 GCA_036386295.1 Allosphingosinicella sp. | reverse complement strand
GCCTCGACCATGGCCCGCGCCGTCGCCGCATTGGCCATCAGCTGGGCGACGATCGCCGCCACCTCGACCGCCTCCTCGCCCCGGCGCCAGCAATCGTAGTCGGTGACCATCCCGACGAGGGCGTAGGGAAGCTCGGCCTCGCGGGCGAGCTTCGCCTCCGGCATCGCGGTCATCCCGATCACGTCGCAGCCCCAGCTCCGGTAGAGCTCGCTCTCGGCGCGGGAGGAGAATTGCGGGCCTTCCATGGCGAGATAGGTGCCGCCGCGGGCGACGTCGGCTCCCGCGCTCGCGGCCGCCGCGGCGAGCAGCCCGGAGAGGCGCGGGCAGACCGGATCGGCCATCGAGACATGGGCGACCAGGCCGGGGCCGAAGAAGCTGGACGGGCGCGCCACGGTCCGGTCGATGAACTGGTCGACGAGGACGAAGCGGCCCGGCGCCAGCCCCTCGCGGAGCGAGCCGACGGCCGAGATGGCGACGATATCGGTGCAGCCGGCGCGCTTGAGGGCATCGACATTGGCGCGGGCGTTGACCTCGCTTGGCGGAAGGCGATGCCCGCGGCCGTGGCGGGGCAGGAAGACGAAGCGGGTGCCGTGCAGGCGGCCGGTCAGAAGCTCGTCGGAAGGCGGCCCCCAGGGCGTGTCGACGCCGATCCACTGCGCCTCCTCCAGCGCCTCCATCGCATAGAGGCCCGAGCCGCCGAGGATCCCGATCGTCCATTCGCCCATGGGGACGGAATAGTGGGATGCCGGGCCGGATGTCGAGCGGCTGCAAAAAGACGGACAGCGCCCCTTCTTCAGCGGCTGAAAACCGGGGGACAGACACTTAACTCAACAATTCCGAATTTCCTGGTCCGATTTCATGCGGAAAAGATCAGTTAAGAGGCTGTCCCCGTCTCCGCCATGCGGAAAGATCAGTTAAGAGGCTGTCCCCGTCTCCGGTTAAGAGGCTGTCCCCGTCTCCGGTTCAGGTGAGGATGATCCTGAGGTCGCTCACGTTGGTTCCGGTCGGGCCGGTGACGAACAGGCGGCCGCGCGCGGCGAACCAGGCGCCCGAATCATTGGCTTCGAGCGCCGCCTCGCCGCCGGGCGCGCCGCCGCCGTCGAAGAAGGCTCCGGCCGCCTCGCCGGTGCCGTCGATGCCGTCGGTGTCGGCGGCCAGCCCCCTTATGCCGGGCCGGCCGGCGAGGGCGAGGGCGGCGGCGAGGGCATATTCCTGGTTGGGGCCGCCGCGGCCCGAGCCGCTCACGGTGACGGTGACCTCTCCCCCGGAGATGATCGCACTGCCCGGAGCGGCGCCGAGCGCGAGGGCGGCATGCTCGCGCCCCACTTCGCGCGCCTCGCCCTCGCATTCGATTGTCCGCACCGAATAGCCGAGCCGTCGCGCCTCGGCCGCCGCTCCGGCGAGCGCGTCGGCGCCGCTCGCGACCAGGCGCCATTCGCCCGGCACCTCGGCCGGAGTCTCCGACCACCCCCGGTCCGGGCCGGCGATCCCGTATCGCTCGAGGATCGCCCTCGCGTCGCCGATTCCGGTCGGGTCGGCCGCCGTCGGTCCCGAGCCGATATCCTCCGGCGCGTCGCCGACCACGTCCGAGATCGCGAGGGTGACAAGCCGCGCCGGCGCCGCGGCCAGGGCGAGCCGGCCGCCCTTGAAGCGCGACAGATGGCGGCGGACGCAGTTGATCTCCCGCACGTCGGCGCCGGATCTGAGCAGGGCTTCGGTGAGGCGCTGCTTCCCGGCCAGGCTCAGCCCCTCGCCGGGCAGGCAGGCGAGCGCCGAGGCGCCGCCGCTGAGCAGGACGAGGGCGAGATCGTCCGGCCCGGCGTCGCGGGCGAGGGCGAGCAGCCGTTCGGCGGCGGCGACGCTGGACTCGTCGGGCACGGGATGGGCCGAGCCGATCACCGCGATCCGGGGCAGCGCGACCTCCTCGCCGCGCCGGGTCACCGCGAGGCCCGACAGCGGCCCGTCCCAGCGCGCCTCGACCGCCGCCGCCATCTCCGCCGCCGCTTTGCCGAGGGCGAGCAGAATCGTCCGGCCCGGCGGCGGTCCGGGCAGGTGCGGCGGAAGCACGCGTTCGGGCAGGCAGGACTCCACCCCAGCCCGCCAGATCGCTTCCAGATGCGCGCGCGACATGCCCCGGCTTGCCGCTTCGCAGGCCGGTCTTCAAGCGCTAGGCTCGCCCCGTGAGACGCGCCCTTCGCATCGCCCTTCGCGCCGCCGCCGGCCTGCTCGCGCTTCCGGTCCTCTACTTCCTCGCCGCCTTCCTCCTCGGCGCAATCCCCGCCAACCGTGGCTGGCAGGAGGCGAAGGAAGGAGTGACGATCTTCGTCCGCACCAACGGAGTCCATACCTGGATCCTCGTCCCCAAGGTGACGGAGGAGATGGACTGGCGCCCGCTCGTCCCCGGCGCCCACCTCCGCGACCCGCGCTGGGGCGGCGGCAATTACGTCGCCCTGGGCTACGGCAACCGCACCTTCTATCTCGAGACCCCGACCTGGGGCGACCTCACCATGAAGAACGCCTTCTTGGCCGCCTTCGGATCGGGGCGAAGCCTGATGCACGCGGACCACGATCACAACCCGAAGGCGAGCGAGGACACGCGGCCGATCGTGCTGCGCCGCGACGAATATCGCCGGCTGGCGGAATTCGCCCGCGCCAGCTTCCAATATGACCGGCAAGGGCGGACGATCCCGCTGCTCGGCCGGGGCTACGGCGCCTCCGACATGTTCTACGAGGCGGTCGGGCCGTACAGCGCCGTCTACACCTGCAACAGCTGGACCGGCCGGGCGCTGCGCCACGCGGGGGTGAGGACGGGCGTGTGGACGCCGCTGTCGCAGAGCATCATGTGGCGGCTGGATTAGGCTACCCACGCCCCGGCCGCTGCGTTAGAGGGGCTCGCAACCGACAAACCACAGGGGGTTTCGATGGCGAAGATACTCGGCAACTTCCATCTGGCGCTGCTCATCGGCCTGGTGCTTCTCGCAGCGGCGATGTTCGGACTGCACGGAGCGCTCCTCGGCGACGGCTCCTATCCCTGGGCGCAATGGCTGCGCTACGTCCACGTCTTCGCCGGGATCCTCTGGATCGGCCTCCTCTACTATTTCAACTTCGTCCAGATCCCGACCATGCCGAGCGTTCCGGCCGAGCTGAAGCCGGGGGTCAGCAAATATATCGCTCCGGCCGCTCTCTTCTGGTTCCGCTGGTCGGCGCTGGCGACGGTGATCCTCGGCCTGCTCGTCGCCGAGACCCAGATGGGCGGCTACAGCGCCCGCGCGCTGACGCTCAGCGAGGGCTACCGGACGATCGGAGTCGGCATGTGGCTCGGCCTGATCATGGCCGCCAACGTCTGGTTCGTGATCTGGCCGAACCAGAAGCGGGCGCTCGGCATCGTTCCCGCCGAGGATTCGGCGAAGGCGCGCTCGGCCTCGGTGGCGATGATGGCGTCGCGGACCAACCTCATCCTGTCGATCCCGATGCTCTACTGCATGGTCGCCCAGTCCCACATCGGCGGCTGAGCAGGGGCGGCGCGGATGACGTCCACCCTCGTCATTGCGAGGAGCGAAGCGACGAAGCAATCCCGATTCGGGCGCCCGAGCCGCCGGATTGCTTCGCTTCGCTCGCAATGACGGGCGGATGACGAAAGGCTGGTCCTTCTCGATCGACCGCGGCGGCACCTTCACCGACATCGTCGCCCGCTCGCCGGACGGGCGCCTGCTCACCGCCAAACTGCTCTCGGACAATCCGGAGCAATATGAGGATGCCGCCGTCGAGGGGATCCGGCGGCTGATGGCCCGTCATTGCGAGGAGCGCAGCGACGAAGCAATCCAGCCCCCGGAGAGGCCGCGAACTGGATTGCTTCGCTCCGCTCGCAATGACGGGCTCACCGTCAAGATGGGCACGACGGTCGCCACCAACGCCCTGCTAGAGCGCAAGGGCGAAAAGCTCGTCCTCGCCGTCACCCGAGGCTTCGGCGACGCGCTCAGGATCGGCTACCAGGCCCGGCCCGACATCTTCGCCCGCCGAATCGTCCTGCCCGAGGCGCTCTACGACGAGGTGATCGAGGTGGACGAGCGGGTGACCGCGCAAGGCGAGGTGCTTCGCCCGCTCGACCTCGAAGGCGCCCGCCTGTCGCTGACGAACGCCTACAAGGCCGGCTATCGGGCGGTCGCGATCGTCCTGATGCACGGCTGGCGCTGGACCGAGCATGAGGCCGCGCTGGCGCGGCTGGCCGACGAGATCGGCTTCGCCCAGGTCTCCGCGAGCCACCGGGTCGGGCCGCTGATCAAGCTGGTCGGGCGCGGCGACACGACGGTGGTCGACGCCTATCTGTCGCCGGTGCTGCGCAGATATGTCGACCGGGTGGTGCGGGCATTGTCCTCTCCTCCGTTCGTGTCGAGCGAAGTCGAGACACCCTTTCGAGCGGAGCCGAGAATGGGCCTCGGCTTCGCTCGGCAGGGCCCCTCGACTTCGCTCGGGGCGAACGGAGCGGACCAACCGCCCCGCCTCTTCTTCATGCAGTCGTCGGGAGGCCTCACCGACGCCGCCGCCTTCCAGGGCAAGGACGCGATCCTGTCCGGGCCGGCCGGCGGCATCGTCGGGATGGCGAAGACCGCCGCGGAGGCCGGGTTCGACCGGGTGATCGGCTTCGACATGGGCGGCACCTCGACCGACGTCTCGCATCATGCCGGCGCCTTCGAGCGGACCAACGAGACGGTGGTCGCGGGGGTCCGGGTACGGGCGCCGATGCTCGAGATCCACACCGTAGCCGCGGGGGGCGGCTCGATCTGCCATTTCGACGGCGCCCGCTTCCGGGTCGGGCCGGACAGCGGAGGAGCGGTGCCCGGACCCGCCTGCTACCGGCGCGGCGGCCCGCTCACCATTACCGATTGCAACGTCATCCTCGGCAAGATCCGGCCCGAGCATTTCCCGCCCGTGTTCGGCCCGGGCGGGGACCAGCCGATCGACGCCGAAGCTTCGCGTTCGCTGTGCCGGGATATCGCCGCCCAAGCCGGCATGACCGCCGAAGCGGTGGCGGAAGGCTTCGTCCGAATCGCCGTCGACAACATGGCGAGCGCGATCAAGCGAATCTCGATCGCCCGCGGCCACGACGTCACCCGCTACACTCTGGCCTGCTTCGGCGGCGCCGGCGGCCAGCACGCGTGCCTCGTCGCCGACGCGCTCGGCATGGAGAAGGTGATGATCCATCCGCTGGCGGGGGTGCTTTCGGCCTACGGAATGGGGCTGGCCGACATGGTCGAGCTTCGCCAGCGAAGCGTCGGCGGCGAGGCGCTAGAGGCGGTGCTGGCCGAGCTGGCCGGCGAAGCGGAAGGCGCGCTGTGGGCGCAGGGGGTGGAGGCGGTCGAGCTGAAGCGGCGGGCGGCGCTGAGGTACGAGGGGAGCGATTCCACGCTGGAGGTGGAGGCGGGCGATTTCGAGGCGATGCGGGCGGCCTTCGAGGAAGCGCACCGGACGCGGTTCGGCTTCGTCTCGTCCGAGACGGCGGTGGTGGTCGAGACGGCGGTGGTCGAGGCAGTGGGGAAGGGCGAGGGACAGGAAAATCCGTTCGTGTCGAGCCCGTCGACGCCGCCTGCGGCGGCGCTCTGGGTAAACTCCGTCGAGACACCCTCCCGAGCGAAGCCGAGGGACGTTGAAGGTCTCGGCTTCGCTCGACAGGGCCCCTCGACTTCGCTCGGGGCGAACGGAGATCAATCCGTCCTGGACCGTTCTACCTTAACCCCCGGCGCCGTCGTCCCCGGCCCCGCCCTCATCGTCGACCCTTCCGCCACCACCGTCGTCGAGCCGGGCTGGCAGGCCGAGGTGGACAGGCTCGGCAACCTCGTCCTCACCCGCTCCACGCCCCGGGAAACCGCTCATGCCGCCGGCACCTCCGCCGATCCCGTCATGCTCGAGGTGTTCAACAACCTGTTCATGGGGGTCGCCGAGGAGATGGGCGTCGCGCTCCGGAACACCGCCTCCTCGGTCAACATCAAGGAGCGGCTCGATTTCTCCTGCGCGCTGTTCGATTCCGGCGGGGCGCTGATCGCCAACGCCCCCCATATCCCCGTCCACCTCGGCTCGATGGGCGATTCGATCCGGACCGTCATCGACGCGCGGGGCGATGGACGGGACGGACGCGGCATCAGGCCGGGCGACGTCTACGTCCTCAACGCCCCCTATCGCGGCGGCACCCATCTGCCGGACATCACCGTGATCATGCCGGTCTTCGCCGCCGACGGCGACGAGGCGCCGGCCTGGTACGTCGCCGCTCGCGGCCATCATGCCGACATCGGCGGGATCGCGCCCGGATCGATGCCGCCCGACAGCCACACCATTCATGACGAGGGGGTGCTGATCGACAATTTCCTGCTGGTCGACGAGGGCCGCTTCCTCGAGTCGGAGATGGGCGCCCTGCTCGCCTCGGGCCCGTGGCCGGCGCGCCGGCCGGACCGCAACCTTTCCGACCTCAAGGCCCAGGTCGCCGCCTGCGCGCGCGGCGCCGCCGAGATGCGGCGGGTGGCGGCGGAATATGGGCGGGACGCGGTCGACGCCTACATGGCCCATGTCCAGGCCAATGCGGAGGAATCGGTGCGCCGACTGATCGGCCGGCTCTCCGACGGCGATTTCCGCTACGCGATGGACAATGGCGCGCAGGTATGCGTCAGCGTCCGGGTGGACCCGGCGACCCGCTCGGCGGTCGTCGACTTCACCGGCACCAGCGCCCAGCAGCCCAACAATTTCAACGCGCCTTATTCGATCTGCCGGGCGGCGACCCTCTACGTCTTCCGCACGATGGTCGACGATTCGATCCCGATGAACGACGGCTGCCTGAGGCCGATCACCCTCGTCGTCCCGGAAGGATCGATGCTGAACCCGCGCTACCCGGCGGCGGTCGTCGCCGGCAACGTCGAGACCAGCCAGGTGATCACCGACGCCTTGTTCGCGGCCTGCCGGGCGCTGGCGCCCAGCCAGGGGACGATGAACAATTTCACCTTCGGCAACGCGCTTCACCAATATTATGAGACGATCGCCGGCGGCGCGGGGGCCGGCCCCGATTTCGACGGAGCGAGCGCGGTCCAGACCCACATGACCAACAGCCGGCTGACCGATCCCGAGGTGCTCGAGACCCGCTATCCGGTGCTGGTCGAGCGCTTCGCGATCCGGCGGGGGTCGGGCGGGGAGGGACGGCAGAGCGGCGGCGACGGGGTGGAGCGGCACATCCGCTTCCGCGAACGGATGCGGGCCAACATCCTCTCCAACCGCCGCGAGGTTGCGCCGCGCGGGATCGAGGGCGGCGGCGACGCGAAGGTGGGGGTGAACCAGGTGATAAGGGCCGACGGGACGGTCGAGACGCTGAGCGCCACCGCGTCCGCCGAGATGCGGGAAGGGGACATGTTCGTGATCGAGACTCCGGGGGGAGGGGGATTTGGCGCTCCCCGTCATCCCGGCGAAAGCCGGGATCCACGAACACTGTCTTTTCCGGAAAAACCCGTGTTCCTGGGTCCCGGGTCAAGCCCGGGATGACGCACAGATGAACTACCTCCCCCTCCTCGGCATCCTGATCATCCTCCTCGGCTTCGCGCTTCGCTTCAACCCGATGGTGGTGGTTCCGGTGGCGGCGATCGCGACCGGGCTGCTCGCCGGGATGGACGCCGTCGAGGTGGTCTCGAAGCTCGGCAAGGCGTTCAACGACAGCCGCCTGATCGCCGTCCCGTGGATCGTCCTTCCGGTCATCGGCCTGCTGGAGCGCTACGGCCTCCAACAGCGCGCGAAGGCGCTGATCGCCGGCTTCCGGGCGGCGACGGTGGGGCGGCTGCTCATCCTCTACCTCCTCTACCGGCAGGGGATCTCGGCGATCGGGCTCCACTCGACGGCGGGCCATCCCCAGACGGTCCGGCCGCTGGTCGCGCCGATGGCGGTGGCCGCGGCCGAGAAGAGGCACGGCCCGCTCGACGAGGCGACCTCCGACAAGGTCAAGGCCTATGCCGCCGCCACCGACAATGTCGGGCTGTTCTTCGGCGAGGACATCTTCTTCGCGATCGGCTCGATCGTGCTGATCCAGCAGACTCTCGAAGCCTATGGAATCCCGCTCGCGCCGCTCGAGCTGGCGGTGTGGGCGATCCCGACCGCGATCGCGGCGTTCGTCGTCCATTCGACGAGGCTGATGCTTCTGGACAGGTCGCTTAATTCCTCCCCGGCTTTTGCCGGGGAGGGGGACCGTCCGAAGGACGGTGGAGGGGTTCTTGCCGATCTCGAAAGATCCCCTCCACCGCGCTCCGCGCGGTCCCCCTCCCCCGAAAATTCGGGGGAGGAAACATCATGATCACCGGCCAGCATGTCCTCTTCCTCGTCGGCGCGATGTTCGCCGCCTTCGCGCTGCTCAGCGCGTTCGACCGGACCAATCCGAAGCGCTTCGGCAACGGCGCCTTCTGGGGCCTGTTCGCGCTCAGCCTGATCGCCGGCCCGTGGCTCGGCGACCTGCTCAACGGCTGCATCGTGCTCGCCCTCGCCGGCCTCGCCGGCCTCAAGCTGATCGGCCGGGGCGCCGCCGAGACCGGCGAGGCGGAGCGCTCCGCCGCCGGCGAGCGCCACGGCAACGCCCTGTTCCTGCCGATCCTGATCGTCCTCGTCATCGCCGTCACCGGCACCCTGCTCTACCTCTACACGCCGCTCCACCGGAGCGGAGTCTTCGAGAAGAATCGCGAGACCTTCATCCTGCTCTGCGCCGGGGTGCTGATCGCGCTGGCGGCGATCTTCGCCTGGCTGAAGCCGCCGCCGCTCGCTCCTCTGCAGGAGGGCCGGCGGCTGATGGACGCGGTCGGCTGGGCGGCGGTGCTTCCGATCATGCTCGCCGCGCTCGGCGTCGTGCTCGCCGACACCGGAGTCGGCCGGACGATCGGCGGCCTCATGCTCACCGTCATCCCCGAAGGATCGGTCTTCCCGGCGGTCGTCGCCTTCGGTCTGGGGATGGCGCTGTTCACCATCCTCACCGGCAACGCCTTCGCCGCTTTCCCGGTGATGGCGACGGCGATCGGGGTGCCGCTGCTGATCCAGGGCTATGGCGGCGATCCCGCCGTGATCGGAGCGATCGGGATGCTGGCCGGCTTCTGCGGGACTTTGATGACCCCGATGGCGGCCAACTTCAACCTGGTGCCCTCGGCGCTGCTCGAATTGAAGGACCCGAACGGCGTGATCAAGGTCCAGATCGGAACGGCGCTCCCGCTGCTCGCGATCAACATCCTCCTCATCTATTTCCTGGCCTTCTAGTCCGTCATTGCGAGGAGCGAAGCGCCGCGGCAATCCAGTTGCTGCGCCATTGACAGCGGCCGTGCTGGATTGCTTCGCTCCGCTCGCAATGACGAACCACGCCCTCACCCCCGAGATCGCCTCCCGCTTCGCCGGGATCGCGCTCGGCCACGTCGCGCGCGAATACCCGCACAAGCTCGACCATGTGCTCGACGGGCCGGAGGACGTCCTCTCGCCGCGCGAGCTCCACCCGATCTTCTTCGGCAGCTTCGACTGGCACAGCTGCGTCCATGGCTGGTGGCTGATGCTCCGCCTGAGGCGGCTCTTCCCCGACCTGCCGGCCGCCCGGCGGATCGAGGCGCTGGCCGACGAGACGCTCGTGCCGGACAAGGTCGCCGGCGAGCTCGCCTATCTCGACCGCGCCTATTCGGGCGGCTTCGAACGGCCCTACGGCTGGGCTTGGCTGCTCGCCCTGCACGGCGAGGCGCAGCGTCACGAGGACCGGCCCTGGGGGGCGGACCTCGAGCCGCTGGCGGTGGCCTTCGCCGAGCGCTTCCGGCTCTATCTGCCGAGGCTGACCTATCCGATCCGGGTCGGCACGCACTTCAACACCGCCTTCGCGATGATCCTGGCGCTCGAATGGGCCGGGGCGAACGACCCGGGGCTCGCCGGACAGATCGGCGAGCGCGCCCGCGGCTGGTATGGCGGGGATCGCGACTGCCAGGCGTGGGAGCCCGGCGGCGACGAGTTCCTCTCCTCCGCGCTGACCGAGGCGCTGTGCCTGCGCAGGACCCTGGACGACGAGGCGTTCCGCGGCTGGTTCGACGCCTTCCTCCCCGACCTCGCCGCCGGCGAGCCGCGCAGCCTGTTCGTCCCGGCCACCGTCTCGGACCGCTCGGACGGCAAGATCGCCCATCTCGACGGCCTCAACCTCAGCCGGGCTTGGTGCTGGCGCCAGCTCGCGCCGGCGCTCGAGCCCGAGCTGGCGCAGCTCGCCCGGCGCACCGCCGACGAGCATCTCGACGCCAGCCTGCCGCACGTCGCGGGCGACTATATGGGCGAGCATTGGCTCGCCACCTTCGCCCTTCTGGCGCTCGAGGGATGAGCCGGCTCCGCCCGCTGACCGCCGGCGAGACCGCGCTCCTCGCCGAAGCCTTCCCGTTGGGCGGGATCGATGTCGCCGGGGTGCGGCTCGTCGCCGGGCATGACGGCAACCCGCTCCCGGGCGCCGCCTTCCGCAACGGCAATACCGCCATCACCCTTCGCAAGACGGTCTATTTCGGGGCCCATTACTGCCCCGACTTCGCCGACGCCGATCCCCACGCCTGCGCGCTGTTCGTCCATGAGATGACGCATGTCTGGCAATATGCGCGGCTCGGCCTCCTCCGCTTCGGCTTGACCTACCTCAGGGACCTGGCCGCCTGCCGGTTCAGCGCCCGGGCGATGTACCGCTACCTGCCCGGCGAGACCCGCTTCGCCGCGGCGCGGCTGGAGGCGCAGGCGCAGATGGTCGGCGACTATTGCGAGGCGCGGCTGACCGGCGACGAAGGGCGGGCGAGGCTGGTGGCCGCGAGCCTCGCGGGGAGCGGGATGTACGGGCTTTGACTAATACCTCCCCCGCATTTGCGGGGGAGGGGGACCAGGCGAAGCCTGGTGGAGGGGTTCTTTCTGCGCTCGAAGAACCCCTCCACCGCGCTTCGCGCGGTCCCCCTCCCCGCGAAACCGCGGGGAGGAATTAGGCGCCAGCCACCAGCGCCCGCTGGTCCTCTCTTCCCATCGCGATCAGGAACGGATCGGCGGACTGCATCGCCTGGAAGTCCGCCTTCGAGCGAAGGCCGCGCCATTCGATCGCGATCAGCGCCTGGGCGATGGCGCCGCCGAGCGTGTCGCCGGGGCCGAGCAGGACGATGCGGTCCGGCGCATGCTCGCGGACCGCGACCTGGACGGCGCGGGTGAAATGATAGGTTTCGAGGATCTGGGCAACGAAGGTGTAATCGTGGAGCGCCGACGGATTGCCGGCGAAGGGGCGCCAGATATGGCCTCTCCCGTCGATCATCGGGACTGCCGGCGAGCCGAACCACTCGGCCGGCAGCTGCGCCATAGCGCGCTCCGAGGAGCCGGCCATGAGCGGGGTGTGGAAGGGGCCGTGGTTGACGAGGCGCAGGGGCTCGCGCGCCGGAGTCGGCGGCGCTTCGGCGAGGAGGGCGGCGAGGCCGGCCTCGTTGCCGGCGAAGACGATCATTCCGCCGAGCTCGATCGAGACGAAGAGCCGGCAGCCGTCCCGGGAATGGATCGAGTCGGCGAGGGCGAGAACCTGATCGCGCAGGCCGGGAACCTCGCGCCAGTCCTCGTCGACGAGGGTGAGCAGCACCTGGCCGCCTGGCTCGCCGGCCTGGCTGTTCTCGCCCATCGCGTCGATGATCCGGAAGCCCTGCTCCGCTCCGACCGCTCCGGCGACGGCGAGGGCGGTGTACCAGCCCATCGAGTTGCCGGTGACCGCGGCGATTTCGAAGCGGGCACGGTCGATGGCGAGGAAATCGGCGTAGGAGGCGGCGAAGATGAGCGGCGAGGCGATGTCGCCGCGGGTATGAAGCGCCGGGCTGAACCGGTCGGCGCCGTCGAGCTCGGAAATCGTCGGCTGGCCGCGCTCGGCGCGAAGCCGGTCGAACGCGCCGACGAGCTCGCCTCGCCCGGCGTGGAAGCGCTTCAGATAGCCCAGCTCGGCCTTGCCGTAGGTTCCGCGCCCCGGGCAGACGATCAGGACCGCCTCAGCCACGCACCATCTCCAGCGCCGCGGCGACAATCGAATCGCGGCTCGGCAACGTCAGGGTCGCCGCCCGGCCGAGCGGGATGAAGCTGTCCTCGGCGGCGATCCGGCGAGTCTCGATGCCGGGGGCGCGCTCGGCGAAAAGCGCCATCAGCGCCTCGCTCTGCGAGCCGGTCTTTCGGCATTCATCGACGATGAGCAGGCGCTCGCAGCCTGAAACCGCGTCGAGCAGGCCGTCCTCGTTGAGCGGCGCGAGCCATCGCAGGTCGATCACCCGGAGCTTCAGGCCGTGCTGCTGCCGAAGTATCCGCTCCGCCTGGCGCGAGAGATAGAAGCCGTTGGCGTAACTGACGATGGCGAGGTCGGTCCCATCGCCATGGACCCCGGGCTCGCCGAGGCGGATCGGCTTCGAGTCGCCGGGCGCCGCGTAGGTCGCGGTCCACAGCCCGTCGCCCTCCTCGTGCAGGTCGCGGGTCATGTAGAGCGCGATCGGCTCGACGAAGACGATCACGCGCTGCTCCTCGCGGGCGAGGCGGACGCATTCGCGCAGCATCTCGACGGCATCGGCGCCGTTGCTCGGGCAGGCCAGGATCAGCCCCGGTATATCGCGGAAGATGGCCAGGCTGTTGTCGTTATGGAAATGCCCGCCGAAGCCCTTCTGGTAACCCAGGCCGGCGATCCGGATGATCGTCGGGTTGGTGTACTGGCCGTTGGAAAAGAAGCTCAGCGTCGCCGCCTCGCCGCGGATCTGGTCCTCGGCATTGTGGACGTAGGCGAGGAACTGGATCTCGGTGATCGGCAGGAGGCCGTTGTGCGCGGCGCCGATGCCGAGGCCGAGGATCGACTGCTCGTCGAGCAGGGTGTTGATCACCCGCGCCGGGCCGAAGCGGTCGTGGAGCTTGGCGGTGACGTTGTAGACGCCGCCCTTCGGGCCGACGTCCTCGCCGGCGACGATGATCTCGGGAAAAGCGAGCATCAGGTCGGCGAGCGCCCAGCTCAGCAGCCGGGCCATGTGCTGAGGCTTGTCGATCATGCTCTTGTCGCGCTCGAACAGCGCGGCGCGCTGCTCGGGCGTCGGACTATTGGCTCGGGCCGGCTCGCGCCGGGGCGGGACGATGCTCGCCATGACGTCGCGGCTCGAGGTCAGCTTGGGCCGGTGGATCGCCTGTTCGGCGATGCGGGCGAGGGTCGCCTCGGTTTGCCGGTAGAGGTCGAGGATGTCGCCGGGGGAGAGCAGGCCCTGCTCGACCAGCAGGGCGGCGCTGTGGAGCAGCGGATCGCGCCCCTCGTCCGCCTCGATCTGAGCCTTGCTTAGGTAGGTCGCCTGGACGTCGGAGCCGGCATGGCCGTAGAGCCGGACGCAATCCATGTGCAGGAAGACGGGGCGGCGCTGCGCCCGCGCGATCCGCGCCGCCTCGCGGGCGCCGCGGTAGCAGTCGACCATGTCGAGGCCGCTGCAATGGACGTATTCGAGGCCGGGCCGATTGCGGAACGAGGCGCCGATCCAGCCGGCCGGGGTCCGGGTCGAGATGCCGATGCCGTTGTCCTCGCACAGGAAGACGAGCGGCATGGGCGTACCCTGATAGGCGGCCCAGGCGGCGGCGTTGAACGCGCCCTGGGCGGTCGAATGGTTGGCCGAGGCGTCGCCGAAGCTGGCGAGCACGATCGAGTCGCGCGGCAGGGGGGTATCGTCGAGCTTCAGGGTCCTGGCGATGCCGATGCTGAACGCGGCCCCGACCGCCTTGGGCAGATGCGAGGCGATCGTGCTGGTCTGCGGCGGGATGAACAGGGGCCTGGAGCCGATCACCTTGTGGCGACCGCCCGAGATCGGATCCTCGGCCGAGGCGGCGAAGCTCAGCAGCATGTCCCAGCAGGGCGTCTGTCCGGGCAGCTTCTTGGAGCGGTGGATCTGGAAGGCGTTGGATCGGTAATGGAGGAAGGCCATGTCGTCGAGGCGGAAGGCCTCGGCGACGGCGGCGTTGTTCTCGTGGCCCGACGAGCCGATCGTATAGAAGCCCTCGCCGCGCGCCTGCAGCCGGCGCGACAGCCGGTCCATCTGGCGGCTCGCGACCTGGCTGTAGAAGAGCTCGACCATGGCCTCGCCCGAGAGGCCGACGTCGGCGGGGTCCGCGTCGGCGACCCGGCGCGGCAGGTCGCCCGCGCTCAGCCGGGCGACGAACTTCTCGTGAATGGCTTCGGCGGCGTCCATGCCGCGCGACTAGCCGCGTCGCTTCCGAATGGGAAGCGGACGGTCATCCCGGCGAAGGCCGGGACCCAGGATCATGTACAGCGGCAGCTCGGCTGGGTCAGTGTCCGTGGGTCCCGGCTTCCGCCGGGGATGACGGCGCTACTTGACCTGACGTTTACGTAAAGTAGGGAGGTGGAAACCAGCGGGAGGAAGATCATGGCGAAGAGCGATTTCGTGGCTCGGGCGAACGAGAAGCAGGCGTGGCTGCCCGGCAAAAGGGTCAAGTTCGATTTCGGAAGCGAAGGAACCGCCATGCTCGACGGCGCCGCCGGCCAGGCCAGCGAGGAAGACGGGCCCGCCGACACGACGATCAAGATAAGCTGGGAAGATTTCGAGGCTATGGGCGAGGGCAAATTGGACGGCATGACCGCCTTCATGCAGGGCAAATTGAAGGTCGAGGGCGACATGTCCAACGCCATGCAGCTCCAGGGCGTGCTGGCGAAGCTTCGCTCCTGACGTCATTGCGAGCGTAGCGAAGCAATCCAGCACGGCCCCAAAGCCCCTTGGATTGCTTCGTCGCTTCGCTCCTCGCAATGACGGGACGCCGCCTCTTCTATTCGCCCGGCGCCTGCTCGCTGGTTCCGCATGTCGCGCTCGAGGAGGCCGGAGCGGAGTTCGAGGCGGTGCGCACCGTCATCGCGGAGAAGGCGCACAAGCGGCCCGAATATCTGGCGCTCAATCCGCGCGGCCTGATTCCGGCCCTGGTCGCGGACGGCGAGGTCGTCACCGAGAATATCGCCATTCTGGCCTGGATCGGCCATCGCTGGCCCGACGGCGGCCAGCTCCCGCTCGACGACCTCGCCGCGCTGGCGCGGGTCTTCGAGCTTCTCTCCTGGTTCGCGACGACGGTCCATTACGGCGGCTTCGGCCCGATCTACCGCGCCCGGGCGGCCGGGATCGAGCGCCCCGAGGCGGAGGTGGCGGCGGATCGCGAGCGGCTCCGCGGCCTGTTCGGCGAGATCGACGCCCTGCTCGCCCGGGGTCCGTGGCTGCTTGGCGAGCGCTACAGCCTCGCCGATCCCTATCCGCTCGCCTTCCGGCGCTGGGCCCGCCGGCTCGAGCTCGACGTCACGGAGCATCGCCACTGGACCGCGCATACGGAGCGGATGGTCGAGCGCCCGGCGGTCCGGCGGGCGCTCGCCCGGGAAGGGCTCGACCCCGAGGAGTTCTAGCGCGGGCCGACCGCTCCGTCCTTCGGCCAGGTCGTCGCACCGATCCGGCGGACCACCATCTCGAACACCTTTTGCGGCGGCGCGCCGTCGACGACGCGCTCGCCGACCTCGCGCCACTCGCCGCCCTTCACGGTCGCGACATAATGGATTTTGGCGCCGGGCCCGGCCGGCTGGGTCCAGCTGTAGCCGTCCGGGCGAACCTCGAGCGGAAAGTCGCCGACATAGCTCATGGCGTGGGAATGCATGGTGTAGGCGCGGCGGGCGGGATCGTAGGAGATGGTGGCGAGCGCGTTGAACCTGGTGCCGCCCTTCTCGTCGTAGCTCCGCCCCTCGATGAGCCGGACGGTGCCGTCGAGCAGGGTGCCGGAGCGTTCGGTATGGACGAAGCCGGCGGGAAGCCGGTCGGTCCGAGCCTCGCCGCGCCAGGCGCCGTCCATGAAGTCGAGCGCCTTCATCGCCTCGCGCTGCGCCGCCAGGCGGGCCGCGGGATCCTGGGGGACGAACGAGGCCGCGGACGGAGCGGCGGGCGGATCGGCCGCGGCGGCGAGGAGAAGGGTCATCAACAAGGTCTTCATCGTCATCTCCCTGTAGAGGCGGCGGCGCGGGCGAGCTTCTCGATCCGGTCCAGCCAATTGTTCCAGGCCTGGCGGCCGCGGTGGGTGAGGGCGAGGCGGGTCTGCGGCTTACGGCCCGCGAAGCTCTTGGCGACGCTGACGTAGCCGGCCTCCTCGAGCTTCGCGAGGTGGGCCGAGAGGTTGCCGTCGGTGGCTCCGACCTTGTCGCGAAGCTCGGTGAACAGGGCCGATTCGACCGAGGCGAGGTAGGCCACTGCACCGAGTCGAATGCGGCCGTGGATGACGTCGTCGAGGCGGCTGTGGTCGAACGGGTTCTCGGCCATCTCAGCTTTTCTCGGCCCTCAGCAGCAGCAGGCCGGGCACCAGCACCGTGGCGAACACGCCGGCGGCGGCCAGCAGATAGCGGTCGGGCGAGGCGGTGAGGGCGGCGAACAGGCCGACCATCGCCACCGCGCCGGCGCCAGCGGCGACGGTGATACGGCTGCGGGCGAGGGCGCCGGTGACGATCAGGGCGCAGGCGTAGGCGGTGAAGGCGACGGGCACGATCGGATCGAAGGTCGTCGGCCCGATCTCGCCGCGCGAGGCGATGGCGAGGCCGGCGAACATCGCGAAGATGGCGCATCCGGCGGCGGTCCAGACGGGGCGCGAGGCGCGGTTGCCGGCGGAGCCGCTGCCGGCCCGGGCGCCGACCGAGCGGCCGAGCGCGAACTGGCCGAGGCCGGCGAGAAGCCCGAATCCGCCCCAGATCATTCCGAACACCGCTCCGCCGCCGCCGATCGCGCCGTGGAGCGCGAGATGCTGGAGCGTGTAGGCCACGCCGAGCAGGAGGCCCCACAGGGCCATGAAGCGACCGCCGAGCAGCGGCGCGTGGGCCCCGCTCTCGGCGAGCTGGCGGACGTAGCGCAGGTCTTCCTGGGCCGATTCGGCGCTGCTCATGGCGTTCTCCAGAGAACTCTAGAATACAAAGTAATCTGTAATTGGATCCGGGTCAACCGTCATTGCGAGCGGAGCGAAGCAATCCAGCCTCGAGGCCCGCTCGATGGCTCGACGCCGACGCGAATCGGGAGTTCATCCTGAGCGCCGCCGCGGGCGGCGTCGAACGGCGGCTGGATTGCTTCGTCGCTGCGCTCCCCGCAATGACGGAGCGAAGCCCCGGACCAGGACGGAGCGGCTTGCGCGGGGAGGCGCGGGCGCTAATCCTCGGGCGATGCGGCCCGGGCTCCATATGCGCAAATCGCTGATGCTGCTTGCCGAGACGGCGGGCCTGTTCGCCTTGCTGCTCGCCGGCTCCGTCGCGGCGCTGCGCGGCCTGCCGACGGGCCTCGCCTGGCCCGTCCTCTTCGTCCTGGCGGTGGCCCAGGGGCTCTGGCTCGACCGGCTCTACACCGTCGCCCACGAGGCGGTTCACATGAAGCTCTTCCCCGGCCGCCGGATCCTCAACGACTTGGTCGGAATGGCGCTGATGGTCCCCGTCGTCGCCCCGTTCACGATCTTCCGAAGGATCCACGGCTTCCACCACGGCGGCAACCGTCGCGACCGAGCCACCGCGGCGCTCGACCATATGCGGCTTCCGGAAACGGCCGGGGCGGGCGCGGCGGCGGCTCGGCGCGGGCTCTGGTTTTTCTACGTCTTCGCCGGCGGCTTCTTCCTCCATACGCTCGCCGCGATCCTGATCTTCCTGCTCGTTCCGGAGCGGCGGGCGGCGAGGATCTCGCCGGTCTTCCGGGCCTGGCCGGCCCGGCTGAGATTGCTGTCCTGGGCGCAGTTCCTCGCCGGCATCGGCTTCCACTCCGGCTTCGCGGCGGCGTTCGGCGGAGGGGCCTGGCTCGCCGCGCTCGGCCTGCCGATGCTCGTCTTCGCCTGGTTCTGGTCGATGCTGCTCTACGTCTACCATTATCGGACGAGCGTCGGGCGCGAGGTGAAGCTCAACGTCCGCTCGCTTCCGCGCCAGCCCTTCTTCTCGTGGCTGCTGCTCAACTTCAACGAGCATTCGACCCACCATGGCGATCCGACGATCCCCTGGTACGAGCTGCCGGAACGGCGGGCCGACTTGCCGCCGAGCCACGCCGCGAACGACGATTGCCAGAGCCTCGTCCAGGCGGTGCTGAGGCAGCGCGCGGGGCCGGTGCTGTGGAGCGGTGACCGGCCGTGACGTCGCGGATCCGGCCGGCCGGAAGGGACGACGTCGCGGCCATTGTCGCGATCAAGGAGGCCCTCGCCTTCGCCCCGGGGAGCCCTCGGCCGCGCGGAGGCTTCCTCCTCGGCTGCGCGCCGGAGCGCTATTCGGCGCTCATCGCCGCGGACTGCGTGCTCGCGCTCGAGCAGGAGGGGCGGGTCGCGGGCTTCGCAATCGCGCTTCCCGATCCCCTCCTCCGAGCGAGCGACCTTTGGGCGAGGCGCTCGCTCATCCGCTGGCTCTGCGGCGAAGGGGAGCCCGCGCCCGGCGAGCCGATCGCCTATTTCGACCAGCTCGCCCTCGCGCCCTGGGCCCGCCGGCTCGACGCCGCGCCCCTCGCCCTGGCCGCCGCGCGAAGGCTCGCGGAGTCCGGCCATGCCTGGCTCTACGCGACGACCCTCCAGGCGCCGATCCGCAACCCGGCGGCGCTCGCGCTGCTGCGCGGGGTCGGCGCCCGGGTCGTCGGCAGCGTGACCGAACATTATGACGACGTGGGCGAAGTCGTCTCCGACCTCCACCGAGCGCCGCTGTCGCCGGCGTCCGCCCTTGTCGGGGAGGTGCCTCTCGGCCTCCGGATCGCGGCTCGATGCGCGAGGCTCGCGGCCTGACGCGCGGACTTGAAAGCCGGTTCAGCTTTTCTTGACCGATGCCGGTGCCGCCGCCTATCGGCACGGCGATCAAGGAGTCTGGCGAATGCGCAAAACCTATCCCGATGCCGCGGCGGCGCTCGACGGGCTGCTGTTCGACGGAATGACGATCTGCGCCGGCGGCTTCGGCCTGTGCGGGATCCCCGAGCGTCTGATCGACTCGATCCGCGACAGCGGCGTTAAGGACCTGACCGTCGTCTCGAACAACGCCGGGATCGACAACGAGGGCCTCGGCAAGCTTCTGCGCACCCGCCAGATCCGCAAGATGATCTCCTCCTACGTCGGCGAGAACAAGGAGTTCGAGCGGCAGTATCTGGCCGGCGAGCTCGAGGTCGAGTTCTGCCCGCAGGGGACGCTTGCCGAGCGCTGCCGCGCCGGCGGCGCCGGGATCCCCGGCTTCTACACCAAGACCGGGGTCGGGACGATCGTCGCCGAGGGCAAGGAGACCAAGGTCTTCGACGGCGAGGAATATGTCCTCGAGCGCGGAATCCGCGCCGACCTCTCGATCATCAAGGGCTGGAAGGCCGACGAGGCCGGCAACCTCGTCTTCCGCAAGACGGCGAGGAACTTCAACCAGCCGATGGCGACCGCGGGGAAGGTCTGCGTCGCCGAGGTCGAGGAGATCGTGCCCGTGGGCGCGCTCGATCCGGACTGCATCCATCTGCCGAGCATCTACGTGAAGCGGATGATCCTCGGAGCGCCCTACGAGAAGAAGATCGAGTTCCGCACCGTGCGGCAGAGGGAGGCGGCGTGATGGATCGCACCGTCATGCCAGCGAAGGCTGGCATCCCAGCGGGTGAAGCACGCCGGGGCCTTTCGCCCGCCGGGACCCCAGCCTTCGCTGGGGTGACGACCCGCTTTCGCACCGTGCGGACGAGGGAGGCGGCTTGACTTAGCTAAGTAACTTAGCTAAGTGAAATCATCATGACCAGCGTGACGATCCATGAGGCGAAGACGCAGCTATCCCGTCTGATCAGGGAGGCGCTGGACGGCGGCGAGGTGACCATTCGGCAGGGACGCTCAGGTCAGCCGCTGGTGAGGATCGTCCCTGCGCAGCCATCGTCAAAGCGGATGCGGGTTGGCGGCTGGCTCGCCCACACCGTGCCTCCCGGGAAGGATGTCCTTGGGGATGGATTCTGGGACCCGTTGCCCGACGATCATTTGGGGCTCTGAGACAGATTGTCCGAACCTCTCCTTCTCGACACTCATGCCATCATCTTCTGGGCCTCGGACCAGAGCAAGCTGTCGCGCGCCGCTTTCGCCGCGATCGAGAATGGTGAAAACGAGGTTTACGTCAGCCCGGTTTCCGCGATGGAGATTGCGACCAAGGTTCGCATAGGAAGGCTTGAGGTCGGCCGGCCGCTCGCGAGTGGATTTCGGCGTCAGATGATGGAGCGCGGCTTTTCCGAATTGGTGCTGACCATCGATCATGCCGAGCTTGCCGGGTCCTTCCCGTCACCGCACAACGACCCATGGGACCGGCTGCTCGCGGCTCAGGCACAGATCGAGGGGATGACCCTCGTCACGAACGACGCGCGCATGGGCAGCTTCGGCGTGAAAACCTACTGGTGAAGGCGGACGGATGACGACTGATACAATCGCTAAAGGCTGGACCCGCGACCAGATGGCCGCCCGCGCCGCGAAGGAGCTTCGCGACGGCTATTACGTCAATCTCGGAATCGGAATCCCGACCCTGGTCGCCAACAACATCCCCGAAGGGATGGAGGTGACGCTGCAGAGCGAGAACGGGATGCTCGGGATCGGGCCCTTCCCCTATGAGGACGAGGTCGATCCGGACCTGATCAACGCCGGCAAGCAGACGATCAGCGAATTGGACAGCTCCTCCTATTTCGGATCGGAGCAGAGCTTCGCGATGATCCGCGGCGGGCATATCGATTTGACCGTGCTCGGCGCGATGGAGGTGTCCGAGAAGGGCGACATCGCCAACTGGATGATCCCGGGCAAGATGGTGAAGGGCATGGGCGGCGCGATGGACCTCGTCGCCGGGGTCAAGAAGATCATCGTCGTCATGGAGCATGTTTCCAAGAGCGGCGACCCCAAGTTCATCCCCGAATGCACCCTTCCGCTTACCGGAAAGAACGTCGTCGACATGATCGTCACCGACCTTTGCGTCTTCCACCGGCCCGACCATGACAGCCCGTTCCGGCTGATCGAGCTGGCCCCGGGGGTGACGGCCGAGGAGGTCGCCGCGAAGACGACGGCGAGGTACGAGGCGTGACGTCGCCCCAGCGAAGGCTGGGGCCCCGGGGGGTGAAGAACGCCGGCGCCTTTCACCCGCCGGGGTCCCAGCCTTCGCTGGGACGACGGGAGATCGAATGAGGATTCTCCTGACCGGATCCTCGGGCTGGCTCGGCCGCTTCCTGGCGCCGCGACTGCGCGAGGACGGCCATGAGGTCACCGGCCTCGACACGGCGCCCGGCCGCGACACCGGCATCGTCGGCTCCGTCGCCGACCGCGCGCTGGTCGACCGCGCGTTCGCCGCGCACGGGATCGACGCCGTCGTCCACGCCGGGGCGCTGCACAAGCCCGACATCGTCCGCTACCCGAAGCAGGCCTTCGTCGACGTCAACGTCACCGGCACCCTCAACCTGCTCGAGGCGGCGGCGGCGACGGGGTGCGGCCGTTTCGTCTTCACCTCGACGACGTCGCTGATGATCTCCGAGACGGTGCGTGCCGGCAGGGCCGGCGGAGCGACCCGGGTGGCCTGGCTGGACGAGGGTTTCGGCCCGCTCGAGCCGCGCAACGTCTACGGGGTCACCAAGCGCGCCGCCGAGCAGCTGTGCGCGCTCGTCCACCGCGAGAACGGCCTTCCCGTCGTGGTGCTTCGGACCGGGCGCTTCTTCCCCGAGGACGACGACACGCATCGCGACCTCGCCGGCCCGAACATCAAGGCCAACGAGTTCCTCAACCGCCGGCTTACCGTCGAGGATTGCGCCGAGGCCCATGTCGCGGCGCTCGCGAAGGCGCCAGAGATCGGCTTCGGCCTCTACCTCGTCTCCGCACCGCCGCCGTTCGACCCCGGCGACGCGGAAGAGCTGATCGAGGATGCCGCCGCGGTCGTCGGCCGCTATTTCCCCGACGCGGCGGACCTCTACGCGCGGGCCGGGTGGCGGCTTCCTCACCATATCGACCGGGTCTACGACCCGTCCCGGGCGGAGCGGGAGCTCGGCTTCCGCGCCCGAACCGACTTCGCGGCCGTGCTCGGCGCGCTTCGCCGGGGCGAGGCGTTGCCCTTCGTCCACGATCCCGCCTACGTCTCGCCGATGCTCGGGCATCGGCAGCGATGAAGATCCTCATCCTGGGCGGGACCTTGTTCCTCGGGCGGGCGCTGGTCGCGGCCGCCCTGGAGCGCGGCCACGCCGTGACCTTGTTCAACCGTGGCCGCCACGCCCGCGAGCCCCTTGCCGGCGTCGAGACCCTCACCGGCGACCGGGACGGCGGGCTCGACGCGCTGCGCGGACGGACCTGGGACGCGGCGATCGACACGTCGGGCTACGTGCCGCGGCTGGTTCGAGCCTCGGCCGAGCGGCTTGCTTCCAGCGTCGGGCGCTACGTCTTCATATCGTCCCTGTCCGTCTATGCCGATTTCAGCCGGCCGGTCGACGAGGACTCGCCGGTGGCGACGATGCCCGACGAGTCGGTGGAGGAGGTGACGGGGGCTTCCTACGGGCCGCTGAAAGCCCTGTCCGAGCGCGCCGTGGAGGAGAGCCTGCCGGGCCGGGCGCTGACGATCCGGGCCGGCCTGATCGTCGGCCCCCACGATCCGACGATGCGCTTCTCCTACTGGACGGCCCGGGTGGCGCGCGGCGGCGAGGTGCTCGCCCCGGGCGACCCGCAGACGCCGGTCCAGCTCATCGACGTCCGCGATCTCGCCCTATGGACGGTCAGGATGGTCGAGGAGGGCGGGACCGGCGTGTTCAACGCCTCGGGCCGCTCCGGCCTGACGATGGGCGAGCTGCTCGAGACGTGCCGCTCGGCCGGCGGCGGCGACGCTCGCCTCACCTGGGTCGACGAGGATTTCCTGAGCGCGCGCGGAGTCCTTCCCTGGACCCATCTTCCGCTCTGGATACCCCCGTCCGGTGAGAGCCACCGATATTTCCAGCGCGTCGGCTGCGAGCGCGCGCTCGCCGCCGGGCTGGCCTTCCGGCCCTTGTCCGAAACGGTCCGAGATACCCTGGCCTGGCAGCGCTCGAGCGAGGGCGAGCCGCTGCCCGAGAAGCCCGGCGTTCCGATGCCGGACCTGACGCTGGGCGCGGCGCGCGAGCGCGAGCTTCTCGACGAGTGGGCGGCGCTCCCCGGCTGAGCGGCGGGCGATTGCCCTTCGCCCGCCATCCCTCCTATGGCTGTTCGACGGCACTGCAGGGGAATCGCGGCATGTTGAAGCGGATGGCGACGATCGCGGCGGGCTGGCTGGCGCTGACGGGCATGCAGGCCCCGCCCGCGACGGGGCCGGCCCTGTCAATGGAGCTGTGGAGGCTCGATTGCGGCGAGTTCGTGATCAAGCAATATGGCGCCTTCTTCTCCGACACCTTCCAATATCCGCCGGGGCCCAAGGAGATCGTCGGAAGCTGCTACCTGATCCGCCACGGACCCCATTACATGCTGTGGGACTCCGGCCTGACCGACGCCCTGATCGGCCACGATTTCGACAATCCGGCGCAGACCCTCCGGCTCAAGCGAAGCCTGGTCGACCAGCTCGCCGAGCTGAAGCTGAGGCCCGAGCAGATCGAGACGATCGCGATCAGCCACTGGCATTTCGACCATACCGGCCAGGCCGGGCGCTTCCCGGAGGCGAAGCTGCTGATGGGCAAGGCCGACCTCGACATGCTTCGCAGGACCCCGCCGGTCGACGAGGATTCGGCCAAGAGCCTTGCCCGCTGGCTGAGCGGCGGCGGCAAGCTGGAGGAGATCGGCGCGGACAAGGACGTGTTCGGCGACGGCCGGGTCGTCATGCTGAAGCTGCCCGGCCACACGCCGGGCCATTACGCCCTGCTCGTCCGACTCGCCTCGGGCCCGGTCCTCCTCTCCGGCGACCAATATCATTTCACCGAGCAGGTGAAGAACCGCGGGGTGCCGCCGTTCAACCACAACCGGGCGGACACGCTCGCCTCGTCGGACCGGTTCGACCGGATCGCCGCCAACCTGAAGGCGAAGGTGATCATCCAGCACGAGCCGGCCGACGTCGCCAAGCTCCCCGCCTTCCCGAAGTCGGCGCGGTGACTGAGTCGGCACCTTCAGGGCTTCCGAAGGTTGTGGAGCTGAGGCGCACCTCAATCGCCTGCCCGTCCCAGTGGGAAGGACGGCTGGCCGATGGGCGGAGCCTGTACGTTCGTTTCAGACACGATGAATTGTCTGTCCATGTCGGACCGATCAACGGAAGCGTCGACGCGGCAGTGGCAGCCTTGCCCTGGCTTGATCTCGATCTGAGCAGGAAGAATAGGGACGGGCTGATCGAGATCGATGAAATGCTGGCCGAGACCGGTTTGACGCTCTCGTCGGAGCTGAAGGCCAATCGGGACCGGTTATGAGTTCCGGCGCTCTCATCGCGCAGGAGCGGACTGGAGGCGCGCTATGAAGGCCTTGCTGTCGAATTCGCCCGGAGGCCCCGAGACGCTGGAGCTGACCGACCTTCCCGACCCATCGCCCGGCCCCGGCCAGCTGCTCGTCCGGGTGCGGGCCTGCGCGATCAACTATCCCGACGTCCTCATCATCGAGGACAAATATCAGTTCAAGCCGCCTCGGCCCTTCGCTCCGGGGGGCGAGATCGCGGGGACCGTGGAGGCGGTCGGGGAAGGGGTCGAGGGCTGGGCCGAGGGCGACCGGCTGATCGCGATGATCGGCCATGGCGGGCTCCAGGAGAAGGTGGTGATCTCCGCCGGCCAGGCGGTTCCGCTTCCGCCCGAGCGGAGCTTCGAGGACGGCTCGGCGCTGATCCTGACCTACGCGACCTCGATCCACGCCCTGCTCGACCGCGGCGGCCTGAAGTCGGGCGAGACGCTCCTCGTGCTCGGCGCGGCGGGCGGCGTCGGGCTCGCCGCGGTCGAGCTCGGCAAGGCCTATGGCGCGCGGGTCGTGGCGGCGGTGTCGTCGGAGGAGAAGGCGCAGGCCGCGCGGGCGGCGGGCGCCGACGAGGTGCTGATCTATCCGCAGGGGCCGTTCGACAAGGAGCAATCGAAGGCGCTCGCCCAGCTCTTCAAGGCGGCGGTCGGCGGCAAGGGGGCGGACGTGATCTACGATCCCGTCGGCGGCGACTATGCCGAGCCGGCCCTGCGATCGATCGCCTGGGAGGGGCGCTATCTGGTCGTCGGCTTCCCGGCCGGGATCCCGAAGCTTCCGCTCAACCTCACCCTGCTCAAGAGCTGCGACGTCCGCGGAGTCTTCTGGGGCGCCTTCGCCGCGCGCGATCCCGGGGCCAATGCGGGCCATATCGAGACCCTGTTCCGCCTCTGGCGCGAGGGCAGGATCGCTCCGAAGGTCAGCCGCACCTGGCCGCTCGGGCAGGGCGGCGAGGCGATCGCCCACATGGCGGCGAGGAAGGCGGTCGGGAAGCTCGTCGTGACGATGGGCTGAGGCCGACGTACCGTTGCACCTCCCCCGCGCCGGGCCTATCTGACTCCCCAGCAACGCAAGGGAGCGCCATGACCACTTTCGACGACCGCGAACGGGCTTTCGAGACCAAATATGCCCGCGACCAGGACATGCAGTTCAGGATCGTGGCTCGCCGCAACAAGCTGCTCGGGCAGTGGGCGGCGGGGCTGATGGGCCTCAGCCAGGCGGAGGCCGACGCCT
>DASVVX010000035.1:0-9778 GCA_036386295.1 Allosphingosinicella sp. | reverse complement strand
CGTCCATCGCGTATCGCTCGGAGAGCAGCTTGTCGAAACCCTCGGGAGTCGCCGCCTCGACGGCGAACGGCCGCCCCAGAACCCGCCGCGCCTCGATCAGGGCCCGGGGATCGGCCCCCTGGCGAAGCGCGACCCGGATCTCGCCGCCGGCCTCGCCGACCAGCGCCACCCCGTTGCGCTTGGCGAACAGGTAGGGAAGGTTCGAAACAGGTTCGTGCGTGTTCATCGCGGCGTGCCCGGCGCCGGCGTGGCCGGCGGAGCGACCACCTGGTCGCCGGGCCGAGCCAGCGGCGCGTAGACGGCCGGGTCGAGCGGCGGCGGCGGGGCGGGCGCCGGGTCGGGCGGGACCATGCCCATATATTCGCGCACCAGCTCGTCGATCGAGGGCTCCTCGTCGGGATTCTGGCGATATTGCATGCCTCGGATATAGCCGTAGCGGCGCTCGGTCATCGACCGCGCGTCCTCGGGCGAGCGAAGGATGGTCGGGCGGATGAAGACCATCAGGTTGGTCTTGGCCCGGGTCCGGCTCTTCGACTTGAAGAGGTTGCCGATCGCCGGCAGGTCGCCGAGGAACGGGATCTTCTCGAGGGTGCGCCGCTCATTGTCGTCGAGCAGGCCGCCGATTCCGACGATCTCGCCGTCGTCGACGGTGATCACCGTCTCGATCTCGCGCTTGTTGAGGATGAGGTCCGCCGAGCGGCCCGAGACCGGCCCGGCGATCGAGCTCACTTCCTGCCGGAGGTTGAGCTTGATCGAGCCGCCGGCGTTGATCTGCGGCAGCACCTCGAGCGTGATCCCGACATTCTCGCGGTCGACGGTGCGGAACTGGTTGTCGAAATTGGGGCTCAGCGCCTCGCCGGTCGTGATCGGGATCTCCTGGCCGACCAGGATCCGCGCCTCCTGGTTGTCGAGCGTCATGATCGACGGGGTGGAGAGGATGTTCGACTTGCTGTCGGACTTCACCGCATTGACGATCGCCCCGAACAAAGCGTTGCCGCTGCGGATCGCGAGCCCGGCGATCCCGCCGGTGGCGCCGAGCACAGAGTTGACCGCCGCTTCCTGGAGCGCGTCGGCGACCGACGAATTCTGGGCGGTGGTGACGACCTGGCCGTTGACCGTGGTCGTCGTCGTTCGAAGCCGCTCGGCCGCCACCGCCCCGGCGACGGTGAGCAGGTTGGGGCTGGCGTTGGAATAATTGGTCACCGCGAACGGGATGTTGCTTCCCCCGAGACCGGCGAGGAGCAGCTGGACTCCGAGCTTCTTGGCCGCGTTGTCGGAAATCTCGACGATGATCGCCTCGACCAGAACCTGCTCGCGGCGGGTGTCGAGCTGGCGGATGACCTCGCCCAATTGCCGCTGGACGTCCGTCGAGGCGGCGATGACAAGCGCGTTGGCGCCCTGGAAGCGGGTCACCACCGCGCCGCGCGGGCCGAAGATGCTCACTCCGGTGGCGGGGCCGGTCTCGGCCGCCGCGGGCGCCGGAGCGGTGGAGGTGGTCGTCGGCGGCGTCCCCCTTCCGCCGCCCTGCCGGGTCGTGGTCGAGCTGTTCTCGTCGCGGCGCGACAGGCCCGGGCTCGCCGGCGGCTGGGTGACCGGCTGGCCGAGCAATTGCTGGAGCACCGGCAGAAGCTGAGCGGCGTCGGCATGCTGGAGGAAGACGACCCGGATCTCGGTGCCGGTGGCGGCGCGCTGGTCCAGCTCCTCGGCCATGGCGGCAAGTCGGGCGACGGTGGCGCTGTCGCCGCGAAGCGCGATCGAGTTGGAGCTGTCGACCGGCACGATCGTCGCCGGCCGGCCGGCCGAACCCTCCATCAGGGCATTGAGCGAGGTCGCGATCTCGCGGGCTCCGGCGTTGCGCAGGGCGACGATCCGGCTCGTGCTGGTATCGCGGTCGATTCCGGCGAGGACCTGCCGGATGCGAGCCACGTTGTCGGCGAAGTCCGCGACGACGATCGAGTTGCGCGACGCGGTGATCGAGCCCTCGCGGCTGATCAGCGGCCGAAGCGCCTCCAGGGCCTGGGCGCCCTCGATATTGCGGGTGCGGAAGATCTCGGTGACGAAATTGTTGGCGCTTCCGCGCCCGGCGACCCGGCCGCCCGCGGCGGCGCCGGTGGCGATCGGCTGGATCCGGAAGGCTCCGCCCTGGAGCGGCACCGCCATCAGGCCGTTGGCGCGCAGGGTCGAGAGGAACAGCTCGAAATATTCGGAGCGCGAAAGCGGCCGCTGGGTCACGACCGATACCTTGCCGCTCACCGTCGGGTCGACGATGAAGGTCCGCCCGGTCACCCGGGCGGCATCCTCGATGAAGGCGCGGATGTCGGCCTCGCGGAAGTTGACGACATGCTGGGCGCGGGCCGGAGTGAGCGGCGCCGCGAGCAGCAGGGCGAGGGCGAGCAGGGCGCGCTTCACCGGGCGTCCCCCGGCCGCAGGGTCACGACCCGGCCGCCGCGCTCGACCTGGAGGATGACTCGGGCCGAAGCCAGCTGGGTCGCCATGCCGCGGGCCTCGTCCATCGACTTGATGCGCCGGCCGTTCACGGCGATGACGACGTCGCCGGGGGCGAGGCCGATCGCCCGGAAGCCTTCGTCATTGCCCTGGGGCCTGACGGTCACCCCGGTCAGCTGGGTCCCGTTCATCCGCGGCGCCATGCTGACCTCGTTCGGATAGAGCTTCGAGGGCGGGACCGGCGGGCCGCCGGGCTCCACCGAGGTGCTGGGCTGGACCACCGTGGCCGGCGGAGCCGTCGGATTCGGGGTGTTCGGAGCGGGCACCGTCGCCGGCTGCTGCGACTGGTCCATGAACAATTGCTCGTCGGCGCCGCCCCTCGAGATGGTGACGCTGTCGAAGCCGACCGCCTTCAAGGTCACCCCGGGCTCGATCTCCTCGCCCACCGCGATGCTGCGCTGCTGGCCGTCCGAGCCGGCGATGATCGCCGAGCCCTGGCCCGACGCCTGGTCCTGGCGGATCCCGAACAGCTTGAGGTTGAGCGAGGTCACGGTGACCGGACCGCCCGCGCCGCTGAGGCGGAAGAAGGGATCGAACTCGGCGAGCACCCCGGTCGAGACGGCGGGGCCCTCACTGCCGCCCGCCCGCCAGTCGCCGAGCGGGCCGACCGGAGTGACCGCGGTCCAGATCAGCCGTGCGCATTGCAGCGCGATCAGCGCCAGCAAGGCGAGCTCCAGAAGCGTCCAGCCGTTGACGCCCCGGGCGCGGCCGATCAGCCGCCGGCTGTCAAACGCTAAACGCATCTACCCCAAACCCCTTCCCCGCGGGCCCATCCGCGGAAGATTTTCCACAGTCATAGCAATGTCTTGGCGATATCCAGCCCAGGATTCGCCGGCCGGTGAAACTTTCAGCTTTTGCGTCGCGGCGCAAGCGGGTTGTGGATAAACCGTTCCCCGGCGAAGGCCGGGGTCCACCGACACAGGGGTGAAGGCCGGGTCCCGGCCTTCGCCGGGAAGCGATCTACCGCGCGAGGACGATCCAGATCGGCCAGGCCGCGAGCGCCATCAGCGCCCCAAGCGGAAGCCGGTCGGTCGCCGCCACGGCCTGGCCCCTGAGGCGCCTGACCGTCAGCGCGGCGAGGCCGATCAGGCCGGCGCCGACCAGCACGAAGGGCAGCTGGGTCCAGCCGAGCCAGGCGCCGATCGCCGCGAACAGTTTCGGATCGCCACCGCCCAGCCCCTCGCGGCCGCGGACCGCGCGGTACGAACAGGCAATGGCGAACAGCGAGGCGAAGCCCGCCGCAGCGCCGATCAGCCGGCTCTCGAGCGGCGGCCCGAACCCGCCCCAGGCGGCGGCCAGCCCGGCGGCGAGCAGCGGCCAGGTCAGCCGGTCGGGAAGCCATTCATGCTCCACGTCGAGCGCCGCGAGCAGGAACAGCCACCAGCCGAGGATCGCGGTGACGGCGGCGAGCGGCATCGGATGGGCGAAGATGGCGGCGATCCCGACCATCGCCGCCCCCGCCTCCGCCGCGAGGTGGCGCCGGTCGATCCGGGCGCCGCAATGGCGGCAGCGCCCCTTCGCCAGCGACCAGCTGAGGATCGGCACCAGGTCCCTCGCCTCCAGCGTCCGGCCGCATTTGTCGCAGGCCGAGCGGCCGGCGACGACGCTCCGTCCCTGCGGCCAGCGCACCAGCATCGTGGCGAGGAAGCTTCCGATCGCGGCGCCGAGGATGAAGGCGAGCGCCGTCCAGGCGGCGTCCGCCGGCGCCGGCATCGCGGTCACGCCCCGGCGGCGGCGGCGAGCGTGCGCTGCGCCTGGACGAGGTGAGGCCGGTCGACCATCCGGCCGTCGAGCGACAGCGCCCCCGCCCCCGGGTTCGCCTCGAACGCCGCCACCACCGCCCGGGCATGGGCGATCTCCGCCTCGCTCGGGGTGAAGGCCGCGTTGATCGCCGCCACCTGGTCCGGGTGGATCGCCATCATGCCCGTGAAGCCGTCGCGCCGGGCGCGGGCGGCATAAGCGGCGAGGCCGTCGACGTCCCGGAAGGCAGGATAGACGGTCTCGATCGGCGCGACACCGGCCGCCGCCGCTCCGAACAGGCAGAGCGAGCGGGCGAGCTCGTAGGGCGGCGTGAAGCGGCCGTCGGCCTCGCGCGAGGTCGCCGCGCCGATCGCGGCGGGAAGGTCCTCCGCCCCCCAGGTGAGGCCCGCCAGCCGCTTCGAGCCGCCGTAGGTGCCGAGCTGGAACATCGCGGCCGGAGTCTCGGTGGCGATGGCGAGGATGCGGGAGGTGGCGTTGCCGCGATCGGTCAGACGCCGTGTCAGCTCCGCCACCGAGGCGCCGCCTTCGGCCTTGGGAAGGACGATCCCGTCGGGATGGCTGGAGAGGATGGCGGCAAGGTCCCGGTCCGAATCGTCGCCGTCGAGCGGGTTGATCCTCACCCAGAGCTTTGCTGTGCTGTGGGAGTTGAGAAACTCAGCGACATGGCGCCGGGCCTCCGGCTTGGCCGCGGGCGACACAGCGTCCTCGAGGTCCAGGATCAGGGCGTCGGCGCCGGACCGGAGCGCCTTCTCCATCCGGTCAGGCCGGTCGCCGGGACCGAAGAGGAGGGAGCGGAGCCTCATAGCTCCTCCCCGGAACGGGGAGGGGGACCGTCCGAAGGACGGTGGAGGGGGCCCCGCGCCCGACACGCTTCGACGATTCCGAGAACTACCCCCTCGAGGTTGGTGAAGACTTCCGCCGCCGGGATGCGCATCGTCGTGATACCCAACTTCTCCAGATACCGGTCACGCGCCTCGTCCCTCGCAGGACGGTCGCCGCGATCATGCGCTTCGCCATCCACCTCGATCGCCAGCCGCGCCGACAGGCACGCGAAGTCGCGCGAGAACGGTCCCTGCGGACATTGCTTCCTGAATCTGAAATCGCCGGGCCGCTGCCTCAGCCCCCACCAGAGAAGACGCTCCGCGGGGCTCATCTGCCTCCGAAGCTTGCGTGCGAGCTTCACCGTCCTAATCGGGGCCTGCAGGACGCGCGGGCCCCCTCCACCGGGCTTCGCCCGGGCCCCCTCCCCGTTCCGGGGAGGAACGGCGGTCACACGCGCCTCTTCATCAGCGCCGTCCGCTCCATCGTGCAGACGATCTCGTCCCGCTGGTTGAGCATGCGATGCTCGAAGGTGACGAGGCCGGCGTCCGGGCGCGAGCCGGAATCGCGGAGCGCGATCACCTCGGTCTCCGCCCTCAAAGTGTCGCCGATGAACACCGGCTTCGGCATCCGCACCTTGTCGTAGCCGAGGTTGGCGACGAGCGTTCCGAGCGTCGTGTCGCCGACCGACAGGCCGACGAGAAGGGAGAAGGTGAAGGTGCCGTTGACGACGATCCGGCCGAACTCGGTCTTCGCGGCATATTCCTCGTCGAGATGGAGCGGCTGCGGATTGTGGGTCAGGGCCGAGATGAGCAGATTGTCGGTCTCGGTGACGGTGCGCGCCGGCTGGTGGAGGATCCGGTCCCCGATCGTCCACTGCTCGTAATAGCGGCCAGGCATCAGATCCTCCCCGCTCGCGGGGAGGGGGACAATGCGAAGCATGGTGGAGGGGGGCCGGAGCGGGACGCAGAGCCCCCTCCACCGCGCTTCGCGCGGTCCCCCTCCCCGTCCCGGGGAGGATTGGTCATTCCCCCTTCTCCACCCGCACCAGCAAAGTCCCCTCGCTCACCTGCGCACCTTCGACCGCGTCGAGCTCGGCGACAACCCCCTCGAACGGGGCGAGCAGCGCATGCTCCATCTTCATCGCCTCGAGCGTCAGCAATTTCTGCCCCTTGGCGACCCGATCTCCCTGGCGGATTTCGACGGAAATGACCCGGCCGGGCATCGGCGACACCAGGCTGCCGTCGGAGGCCGCGGCGCCGGCGGCGGCGCCGCCCGCGCCGGGAAGGGTGAAGGCGAAGGCTTGGCCGGCCGAGAAGACGAGGACGTTGTCGCCCTCCGCCGTCGCGATGCCCTCCAGCGGCGGATCTCCGCCGGCTTCGACCACCCGAGTCCCCCCGGCGTGGCTGAGGGCGATGCGCAGATCCTCGCGCGCGTTGAGCCGGAAGCCGCGCAGGCAATCCCACGGATCGCCCTCGCCGCCATTGCCGAAGCTCGACGCCAGCAGCGCCGTCGCGGCGAGGTTCCAGACGCCCTCCCCGGGTGCCGGATCGGGCACCAGCCGGTCGATCCGGGCCGGGATGAAGCCGGTGTCGACGTCGCCCGAGCGGAAGTCGGGATCGGCCGCCGCCCGCGCCAGGAAGCCGGCATTGGTCCTCACCGGCCAGACCTCGACCTGCTCGAGCGCGTCGACCAGCCGGTCGATCGCCTCGTCGCGGTCGCGGCCGCTGGCGATCAGCTTCGCGATCATCGGGTCGTAATAAGGGCTGATCCGGTCGCCCTCCTCCACGCCCGTGTCGATGCGGAGGCCTCGGCCGAGCTGGAAATGGTCGAGCCGCCCGGTCGAGGGCAGGAATTCGTGCGCCGGATCCTCGGCGTAGAGCCTGGCCTCCATCGCCCAGCCGTCGATGGCCAGCTCCTCCTGCCGGAGCGGCAGCGCCTCGCCCGACGCCACCCGAAGCTGCCATTCGACCAGATCCTGGCCGGTGATCGCCTCGGTCACCGGATGCTCGACCTGGAGCCGGGTGTTCATCTCCATGAACCAGATGCGGTCGGGCCTCAGCCCCTCGGAGGCGTCGGCGATGAACTCCACCGTCCCCGCCCCGACATAGTCGACCGCCCTCGCCGCCTTGACCGCCGCGTCGCACACCGCCGCCCGGGTCGCCTCGTCCATCCCCGGCGCCGGAGCCTCCTCGATCACCTTCTGGTGGCGCCGCTGAAGGGAGCAGTCGCGCTCGAACAGGTGGACGACGCCGCCGTGGGCGTCGCCGAACACCTGCACCTCGATGTGGCGCGGCCGCTCGACATATTTCTCGATCAGCACCCGGTCCTCGCCGAACGACGCCGCCGCCTCGCGCCTGCAGCTCGCCAGCATCTCCTGGAACTCGCCGGCCGAATTGACCTTGCGCATCCCCTTGCCGCCGCCGCCGGCGACCGCCTTGATCAGCACCGGATAACCGATCGCGTCGGCCTCGGTTTGGAGCCGCTCCGGCGCCTGGCCCTCGCCATGATAGCCCGGGGTCACCGGTACCCCGGCCCCGCTCATCAGCTTCTTGGCCGCGTCCTTCAGGCCCATCGCCCGGATCGAAGCCGCCTTCGGCCCGACCCAGACCAGCCCGGCGGCCTCGACCGCCTCGGCGAAATCGGCATTTTCGGAGAGGAACCCGTAGCCCGGATGGATCGCCTCGGCGCCGGCCACCCTGGCCGCGGCGATGATCTTCTCGCCGACCAGATAGCTCTCACGCGCCGGCGATGGGCCGATATGCACCGCCTCGTCTGCCTCACGGACGTGCAGGGCGTGCCGGTCGGCGTCTGAGAAGACGGCGACCGTGCGAACGCCGAGCCTGCGCGCCGTTCGGATGATCCGGCAGGCGATCTCTCCCCGGTTTGCGATGAGGAGGGATTTCAGCATGAGCCAAAACCGCCTAAAAACCTCCCCGGTACGGGGAGGGGGACCGTGCGAAGCACGGTGGAGGGGCTGGCACGATGCTTACAGGTCCGGGTGCGACGATCCGCAGAGCGAGACGATTGCGCAAGAATATGTCGCTTCCGGAGGTGCTTCTCTGGCGCGAGCTGCGCAAGCGCCCGGGCGGCTTCAAGTGGCGCAAGCAGCATCCCGCCGGCCCCTTCTCGCTCGACTTCGCCTGTCTCGAAGCGCGACTCGTGATCGAGGTGGACGGAGAAGCGCACGACAGGGGCTCCAACCCCGCTCGGGACGAAGCTCGCGACGAGTGGCTGATGGCGCAAGGCTATCGCACCTGGCGCATTTCCGCACGGGACGTATTGGCGCATCTCGACGCGGTGGTCGGATATGCTGTGCATCTGGCGGGACAGTGCCAGCCCCTCCACCGCCCTTCGGGCGGTCCCCCTCCCCGTACCGGGGAGGATCTCTAGCCGGCTTCCCATCGTCACATCCTGAACAGGCCGAAGCGTGGCCGCGCCGGAATCGACGCGTTCAGGCAGGCGGCGAATGCCAAGCCGAGCACGTCCCTCGTCTGCACCGGGTCGATGATGCCGTCGTCCCACAGCCGCGCGGTGGCATAATAAGGATTGCCCTCGTCCTCGTAGCGCTGGCGGATCGGGGCCTTGAAGGCCTCCGCTTCCTCGGGCGACCAAGTGTCGGCGTCCTTGTGCACCGTCGCGAGCACGCTCGCCGCCTGCTCGCCGCCCATCACGCTGATCCGGCTGTTGGGCCAGGTGAACAGGAAGCGCGGGCCGTAGGCGCGGCCGGCCATGCCGTAATTGCCGGCGCCGAAGCTTCCGCCGATCAGCACCGTCACCTTGGGCACCTGCGCGGTGGCCACTGCGGTGACCAGCTTGGCGCCGTCCTTGGCGATTCCGCCCGCCTCATACTTGCCGCCGACCATGAAGCCGGAGATGTTCTGCAGGAACAGCAGGGGCGTACGGCGCTGGCACGCGAGCTCGATGAAATGGGCGCCCTTGAGCGCGCTCTCCGAGAACAGGATGCCGTTGTTGGCGAGGATCGCAACCGGCATCCCCCAGATCCGGGCAAAGCCGCAGACCAGGGTCGAGCCGTACAGCGCCTTGAACTCGTGGAAATCCGAACCGTCGACGATCCGGCCGATCACCTCATGGACGTCGTAGGGCGTTCGAACGTCGTCGGGGATGATGCCGTAGAGCTCCTCGGGATCGAGCTTGGGCTCGATCGGCTCGGCGATGTCGAGATCCGCCGCCGCCTTCACCGTGTTGAGCCGGCCGACGATGCTCCGGACGATCGCCAGCGCATGCTCGTCATTGTCGGCGAGATGGTCGACGACGCCCGACTTCCTCGCGTGGAGGTCGCCGCCGCCCAGGTCTTCGGCCGAGATGACCTCCCCCGTCGCCGCCTTCACCAGCGGCGGCCCGCCGAGGAAGATCGTGCCCTGGTTGCGGACGATGACGCTCTCGTCCGACATCGCCGGAACGTAGGCCCCGCCCGCCGTGCAGCTCCCCATCACGCAGGCGATCTGGGCGATGCCTTCCGCCGACATCTGCGCCTGGTTGTAGAAGATCCGCCCGAAATGCTCGCGGTCGGGGAAGACCTCGGCCTGGTGCGGCAGGTTGGCGCCGCCGCTGTCGACCAGATAGACGCAGGGCAGCCGGTTCTGGATCGCGATCTCCTGCGCGCGCAGATGCTTCTTCACCGTCGTCGGGAAATAGGCGCCGCCCTTCACCGTCGGGTCGTTGGCGACGA
>DASVVX010000034.1:0-19158 GCA_036386295.1 Allosphingosinicella sp. | reverse complement strand
GCCCTGCGGCTCGGCGATGGCATAGCAGCGCCCGGCGGTCCGAAACGCGCCCCACAGGCCGTAGACGCCCAGCGCCTGTTGCGTGGCCGCGGGAGCGGCCCCGGCGAGCAGGAGCAGGAGGAGATGGCGCGGCGGCCGCATGGGGCGAAGACTGCGCGGCTTCGCCCGGCCTTGGCAACCGCAAAGCACGGCCGAAGCGACCTTTTTGCCGAGCCGTTCACTAAACCCTAGCGGGGGCCGATGCGCCGCTCTAATACTCGCTCCCACTTTCAATTTGGGGGACCCGATGAAGGCGACGATCGAACGGGCAACGCTCCTCAAGAGCCTCGGCCACGTCCAGTCCGTGGTGGAGCGGAGGAACACGATCCCGATCCTCTCCAACGTCCTCATCGAGGCGACGGAAGGCGGCGGCCTCAGGCTGATGGCGACCGACCTCGACCTCCAGATCGTCGAGACGGTCGAGGCCAACGTCACCCAGCCGGGCGCGACCACCGTCTCGGCCCACACCCTGTTCGACATCGCCCGCAAGCTGCCCGAAGGCAGCCAGGTCGAGCTGAACGCGGCCGAGGGCAAGATGCAGGTCAATGCCGGCCGCGCCCGGTTCAACCTCTCGACCCTGCCGCGCGACGATTTCCCCGTCATCGCCGAGGGCGACCTTCCGACCCGCTTCGAGCTTCCCGCCGCGACCCTTCGCCAGATCATCGACAAGACTCGCTTCGCCATCTCGACGGAGGAGACTCGCTACTATCTGAACGGCATCTTCCTCCACGTCTCGGACGAGGCCCAGCCGGTGCTCAAGGCGGCGGCGACCGACGGCCACCGGCTCGCCCGGGTCACCGTGCCGAGGCCGGCCGGCGCCGAGGGGATGCCCGACGTGATCATCCCCAGGAAATGCGTCGCCGAGCTGAGGAAGCTGCTCGACGAGCTGGAGGGCACGGTCCAGGTCTCGCTGTCCGAGACCAAGGTGCGCTTCGGCCTCGGCAGCGCCATCCTCACCTCCAAGCTGATCGACGGCACCTTCCCCGACTACAGCCGGGTGATCCCGACCGCCAACGACAAGCTGCTCAGGATCGACCCGCGCAGCTTCGAGGAGGGCGTGGACCGGGTCGCCACCATCGCCAGCGAGAAGACGCGCGCGGTCAAGATGGCGCTCGACCGCGACCGGGTCACCCTCTCGGTCACCAGCCCCGAGAACGGCACCGCCGCCGAGGAAGTGCCCGGCGACTATAACGCCGACGGCCTGGAGATCGGCTTCAACGCCCGCTACCTGCTCGACATACTCGGCCAGATCGAAGGCGACATAGTCGAGATGCACCTCGCCGATGCCGCCGCCCCCACCCTCCTCCGGGAGAATGACAAGGCGGCGGCGCTCTACGTTCTGATGCCGATGCGGGTGTGATCGTGGAGCGCGAAGCGGCGATCGGAGCGGGGACCTATGCGGCGGCCCTGGTCGTCACGATCCTGTGCCTCGTCCTCGGCAACGTGATCCTCGCCTATCTCGGCGAGCTCGCGGGCATCGAACCCGGCAGGCCCGCCGCCGCCGGGCTGGCCTTGATCCAGGGCCTGACGGGGGCCCTGCTCGCCGGATTCGCCTCCAGGCAGCTGTTCAAATCGGTCCGTCCCGGCGATTTCTGGCTGAAATGGATCGTCCTCGTGGTCGCCGCGCTGTTCGCGATCGTGATCGTCTGGCTGATGGTCACCGGCAAGTCCGGAAGGGCCTCGACCTGGACGACCTACGCCGGAATCGCGGGCCTCATCGGCACCGAGATGGGGCGCCGGATCGCCCGCAGCCTGTTCGGCGGGCCGGGCCCGGAGGATGCCGTCGGCCCCGCTTCCTGATTGAAAGCGATCGCCGGGCGTGCAAGACTGACATCGTTGTCAGCAGCGGAGTCGCCCATGGCGAGCCAGACCTTCAATCCCGCGGTCCCGATGAAGCGCGAATGGGGCACCGCGCTGACGGCCCTGCGCAAGCTGCTCGCCAATGGCGACGACACCGTCCAGGTCTTCCGGATCATGCGGGCCCTGAACGGCGATACGTCGCACCGCAACTACCGCCGGCTGATCGCCAGCCTGGAGGGCGGCCGGCTCGCCTATGAGCGGGTCGAGCTGGCGCCGCGATTCTGCGATCGGGCCTGGATCGATTCCTTCCCGGAAGGCAGTGTCGGGGCCGCCTATCGCGCCTTCCTCGACCGCACCGGCTACTCGGCCGAGGGCCTCGCCGAGGTGAGCGTCGCCGAGACCGACATCCCGCGCAACGTCGAGCATCCCTATGCCTGGTTCGGCCGCCGGGAACGCGACATCCACGACATCTGGCACGTCCTCACAGGCTATGAAGCCGACGAGCCGCTCGGCGAGGCCTGCCTGGTCGCTTTCTCTTTCGCCCAGACCGGCGGCTTGGGCTGGGCCGCCATCGCCGTCGGGGCGGCGCTCAAGAGCCTGAAGATCACCGGCAACACCGCCTTCGCCCGGGCGGTCTGGGAAGGCCGGCGGCACGGCAAGCGCGCCGCCTGGCTCCACGCCGAGGATTACGAGGCGCTGATGGCCGAGCCGCTGGCGGCGGCGCGGTCGCGGCTGCGAATCGCCGAGCCGGTCCGCTACCGCGAGGCACAGCGGCGGCTGGCCGAGGCGGGCCTGACGGGGATCTAGCAGCTCGCGTCATTGCGAGGAGCGAAGCGACGAAGCAATCCCCTGGGCCGACGCGTGGAACTGGATTGCTTCGCTTCGCTCGCAATGACGATCCACCCGCATTGTCCGCCGTGCGGCCGTTCCGCTAGGGTCCGTGGATGGCCCTCGACCGCCTCGTCCTGACCGATTTCCGCAACCATCGCGACGCCGTGCTGGCGCCCGGTCCCGGCCTCGTCGTCCTCACCGGCGAGAACGGGGCGGGCAAGACCAACGTGCTGGAGGCGGTGTCGCTGCTCTCGCCCGGCCGCGGCCTGAGGGGAGCGACCCTCGGGGAGATGGCGCGCACCGGCGGTCCCGGCGGCTTCGCGGTCGCGGCGCGGCTCCGCGACGTCGAGATCGGCACCGGCACCGACGCCCGCGCGCCTGAGCGGCGCCAGGTGCGGATCAACGGCGCGGCCGCCTCTGCGACGTCGCTGTCCGAATGGCTCTCCGTCCTCTGGCTCACCCCGGCGATGGACCGGCTGTTCCAGGAGGGCGCCGGCGGCCGGCGACGCTTCCTCGACCGGCTGGTCCTGGCGCTGGAACCCGGCCACGCCGTCCACGCGGCCCGCTACGAGGCGGCGATGCGCGCCAGGAACAAGCTTCTCGCCGAGGCCGGGCCGCACGACGAGGCATGGCTGACCGCGCTGGAAGCGCGAATGGCCGAGCATGGCGCCGCGCTCGCCGCCGCCCGCTCCCATGCGGTGGCGCTGCTCTCCGAGCGGCTGGCTGGAGCGCCGGAAGGCTCGTTCGCCCGGGCCGGACTCTCCCTCGAGGGCGGCGACGGCGATCTGTCGGTCGAGCTCGCCCGCGGCCGGGCGCGCGATTCGGCGGCCGGCCGTGCCCTCGCCGGCCCGCACCGGACCGATCTCGTGGTCACCCATCTCGGCAAGTCTGCCCTGAGCGGAGCCGAAAGCGGGCAGCCCGCCGGACTTTGCTCGACGGGGGAGCAGAAAGCGCTGCTGCTTTCGATCGTCCTCGCCCATGCCGACCTCGTCGCGGACCGCATCGGCCGTCGGCCCATCCTCCTCCTCGACGAGGTCGCCGCCCATCTCGACCCGCGCCGCCGCGCGGCTTTGTTCGAGCGGCTCGAGGCGGGCGGCGGCCAGGTCTGGATGACCGGAACGGAACCGGCCTTGTTCGACGGCGTCTCCCCCGCCGCCTCAAGGCTGACGGTGATGGACGGCCGGATCGGCGGCTGAGGTCGGCGGGACCAAGGTCTCCAGCCACTTGATCACTTCGTGGGCGAGGCGGATTCGGGCGCCGGACCAGCCGTGGTCGGTGCCCGAATGGACGCTCGTCACCCGAGCGCCGGGGATCGACTTGACCTTGGCCGCGAGCGCGTCGGTCGCCGGCGCGAGGCCGTCGTCGGAGCTGAGGACGAGGAGCGGGCGCCGGGCGAGGCCGGCCGCGCCCGGGGTCCAGTCGAAGGCGGCCGAACGGCCGAGCAGCTCGTCGGCCATGCTTTCGGCGCTGACTCCGGCGAGGCTCTCCATATTGTCCGCCATCAGCGCCACCGCTTCCGCCCTCGGCCCGGCTCGGCCGCCCATGTTGGCGGCGGAGATCAGGATCGTGCCGGCGAGGTCCGGGTCGCGCTCGGCGGTCATCGCGGCGACCCAGCCGCCCATCGAATGGCCGGCGACGACGATCCTCTCCGGGTCCGTGCGAAGCTTCGCCGAGTTCGCCGGGTCGCGCAGGTAGCGCAGGACGGCGCCGGCGTCCTCGAGATTGCCGGAGAAGCTGAAGCGGCCCGGGCTCCCCCAGGAGCCGCGATAATTGAAGGTGACGACCGTCCAGCCGGCCCGGCGGACGGCCTGGGCGAGGTCCAGGTTCTTCTCGTTGCCGGGAAGGCCGTGCATGAGCACCAGCACCGGGTGCGGCCCGGCGCCGGCGGCGGTGTAGGCGACGCCGTTGATCGAGACTCCTCCGGAGGGGATGTGGAGCACCTCCATTCCGGCCGGGTTGGCCTTGTCGTGCGGCGGATCGGTGAAGATGGCGGGCGAGATCTCGGCCGCGGGGACGTGCGCGACGGAGGGCGCGCCCCCGACAAGGGCGGCGAGCGCGAGCCAGGTTCCGAGCCTCATATGCTTATTCCTCCGACGCTTGCTGCAGCTGCGAAAAAACCGCTCGGAAACCCGCCAATTTCCTTGGGTTTTGCCCCTTTCGTCGCTATATCTCAACGATGGCAACACCCCCCAGCGAAAACGCATACGGCGCCGATTCGATCAAGGTGCTGAAGGGCCTCGACGCGGTCCGCAAGCGGCCCGGAATGTATATCGGCGACACCGACGACGGTTCGGGCCTCCATCACATGGTCTTCGAGGTCTCGGACAACGCGATCGACGAGGCGCTCGCCGGTCACTGCGACCTCATCCGGATCACCCTCAATCCCGACGGGTCGGTCTCTGTCGAGGACAACGGCCGCGGAATCCCGACCGGGATTCACGCCGAGGAGGGCGTGTCGGCGGCCGAGGTCATCATGACCCAGCTCCACGCCGGCGGTAAGTTCGAGAACACGTCGGACGACAATGCCTACAAGGTGTCGGGCGGCCTCCACGGCGTCGGCGTCTCCGTCGTCAACGCGCTCTCGGAATGGCTCGACCTCACCATCTGGCGCGACGGCGAGGAGCATTACATGCGCTTCCGCCACGGCGACGCCGAGGCGCCCCTGAAGGTCGTCGGCCCGGCCGGCGCGAAGAAGGGGACCCGGGTGACCTTCCTGCCCTCGCCCGACACGTTCAAGATCACCGAGTTCGACTGGGACACGCTCGAGCATCGCTTCCGCGAGCTCGCCTTCCTCAACTCCGGGGTCCGGCTGATCCTGGTCGACGCCCGCCACGAGGAGGAAAAATCGGTCGAGCTCTATTACGAGGGCGGAATCTCGGCCTTCGTGCGCTATCTCGACCGCACCAAGACAGCGCTCATTCCCGATCCGATCTCGGTCACCGGCCAGCGCGACGACGTCGGCATCGAGGTCGCGCTCGAGTGGAACGACAGCTATTACGAGCAGACCCTCTGCTTCACCAACAATATCCCGCAGCGCGACGGAGGCACCCACCTCGCCGCGTTCCGGGCCGCCCTGACTCGGACGCTCAACAATTATGCCGACAAGTCGGGCATGATGAAGCGCGAGAAGGTCAGCCTGACCGGCGACGACATGCGCGAGGGGCTGACCGCGATCGTCTCGGTCAAGCTGCCCGATCCCAAGTTCGGCTCGCAGACCAAGGACAAGCTCGTCTCCTCCGAGGTCCGCCAGCCGCTCGAGAGCCTGATGGCCGACAAGCTGGCCGAATGGCTCGAGGAGAATCCGGCCCACGCCAAGACGATCATCCAGAAGATCATCGACGCCGCGGCGGCTCGCGAGGCGGCGCGGAAGGCGCGCGAGGCGAGCCGCAAGTCGGTGCTCGGGGTCGCCTCGCTCCCCGGCAAGCTCGCCGATTGCCAGGAGCGCGATCCCGCCAAGTGCGAGCTCTTCCTGGTCGAGGGCGACAGCGCCGGCGGCTCGGCCAAGCAGGGGCGAAACCGCGAGGTCCAGGCGATCCTTCCGCTCAAGGGCAAGATCCTCAACGTCGAGCGCGCGCGGTTCGACCGCATGCTGTCGTCGAAGGAGGTCGGCACCCTCATCCAGGCGATGGGCACGGGCATCGGCCGCGACGATTTCAACATCGACAAGCTGCGCTACCACAAGATCGTGATCATGACCGACGCCGACGTCGACGGCGCCCATATCAGGACGCTCCTCCTCACATTCTTCTACCGGCAAATGCCCGAGATCATCGAACGCGGGCATCTCTTCATCGCCCAGCCGCCGCTCTACAAGGTCGCCAAGGGGCGGTCCGAGGTCTATCTCAAGGACGATGCGAGGCTCGACGACTATCTGGTCGACGCCGGCATCGCGCTGATGCGGCTGGAGACCGCGGAGGGCCCGCGCACCGGCGACGACCTCAAGCATCTCGCCGACCACGCCCGGCGGGTGCGCAGCCTGATGCGCTACGTGCCGCGCCGCTACGATCCCGGCCTGATCGAGGCCCTCGCCCTGAACGGCGCGCTCGACCCTGCGCTTCGCCCGGCCCAGCGCGCCGAGGCGATCGCCCGCGCCGCCGCCTTCCTCCAGGACAGCGACGATTCGTCGACCTGGACCGGCGAGATCGGCGCCGACGGCGACTATGTCCTTCGCCGCCTGTGGCGGGGGGTGACCGACCACCATGTCGTCGATCACAAGTTCGTCGCCTCGGCCGAAGCGCGCAAGCTCCACGGCCTCGCCGCCGAGCAGACCGCGACCTATGCCAGCGCCTCGCGCCTCGTCTCGATGAAGGCCGCGGCGGCCCTCGAGGAGGAAGGGCCCGAAACCGACGGCGAAGAGACGGATGCCCCGCCCGAGCGCGCCCCCGACGTGCGCGGCCTCCTCGTGCGGCGGCCGACCGAGCTGCTCGAGGGAATCCTCGCCGCCGGCCGCAAGGGCCTCGCCGTCCAGCGCTACAAGGGCCTTGGCGAGATGAACGCGGACCAGCTGTGGGAAACGACCCTCGATCCGGACAACCGCTCGCTGCTCAGGGTCGAGATCGCCCAGGCGGACGTCGCCGACGAGATCTTCACGCGGCTGATGGGCGACGTCGTCGAGCCCCGCCGGGAGTTCATCCAGGAGAATGCGCTCAACGTCGCGAACCTGGACGTTTGAGGAAATTGCGTCATGGCTGGGAGGAAGCAAGGAAACGCTGGAGCGGACAAGGCTCCAGCTCTGTTGCGGGCCCCCCGCCCGGCAGCCAAGCAACAGATCGAGTCGCGAATTGAGATCGGCAAAGGGCTCCTCGGGGCACAAATCGCCTCGGCTGGAGCCTTGAAGGAGGCCCGTGCTGCTTATTACTCTTGGAGCGAATATAACACAGATCTCCTAAGAAGGCTATTTTCGACGAGCGAATATGCTGATGAATACTCATCTTACATTGGCTTCGGCATTATCGGACAGACTTCTCTGAGCGAGGACATTGCGGAGCACTTCGATGACATCAAATTAAAGCTTAGGCGGCTGAGCTCGATCCTTGAACGCCTTGATCTTGTGGACGAGGACTCGAGCGTTGCCGCCCAGCGTGCGAGGCCAGCTCTTAGTCAGCCGCGGCCCCGAAGCGGCGCTGAAACCCGAAAGATTTTCGTGGTTCACGGTCGAGATGAGGAGATGAAGCAGACGGTAGCTCGCCTGCTTGCCAGGCTCGACTTTGAGCCAGTAATCCTGTCGGAGCAGCCGAACGGTGGGCGCACCATTATCGAGAAGTTCGAGCAGGAGGCGGACGTCAGGTTTGCTGTTGTGTTGCTCAGTCCCGACGATGAAGGGCGACTGAAGGGTGCAGAAAGCCAGCTTCAGGACCGAGCTCGGCAGAACGTGGTTCTGGAACTGGGATACTTCGTCGGAAAACTCGGCCGAGGAAACGTCTGCGCCTTGAAGCGTGGCGATCTTGAGCTTCCCTCAGACATCGTAGGCGTGGCTTATACCTCATTCGAAGCTGGCGAGGCTTGGAAGCTATCCTTGGCCCAGGAACTGCGAGCGGCTGGGCTCGAGGTCGATTTCAATCGGCTCTGATGGGCGTCGACGCGATGTGAACGGGTGGAAGCCGCCGCGAAAAGCCGTTCGGTGCCAGACACGATAACGGGGCGTCCCCTTCCGGAGGCGCCCCGTTTGGAAGCTCGCTTGGGCTCTTAGCGGCAGCGGCGGCGGCTGCGAGCGATCTCGCGGCCGGCCAGGGCGCCCGCGGCGGCGCCGACGACGGTTCCGACGGTGCGGTTGCGCCCGCCGTCGACCGCTCGGCCGACGAGGGCGCCGGCGGCGCCGCCGACGATGATGCCGACCGTGCCGTTGGACCGGCGGCAGCGAATCCGGCCCTGCGAATCACGCCACGTCTTGCCGTGATAATAGCCGTTGTGGTTGGCGAAGGCCGGAGTCGCCGGGATCACCGGCACCGCCATGGTCGCGGCGCAGAGAGCGAGGGTGAATTTACGCATGACTTGGGTTCCTTTCCCCGTGAAAGCTCGAGCCATGAACGCGGCGGGTTGCCGGCAGTTTCATTAACCTAAGACAACGATCCCGCAAATCCGCCATTTCCGCTCGGCTGGGCGCGCGGAAAGCACCGTCCGCCGTTACCGTCGTCTCCCGCCTTCGCCGCGAGGACGACGTGAGATCAGAGCACGTACTTCGAAAGGTCCGTGTTGCGCGCGATGTCGGCGAGCTGGGTCTCGACATAGGCGGCGTCGACGACGACGCGTGTCCCGCGCCGCTCCTCGGCCTCGAAGCTGACGTCCTCGAGCAGCTTCTCGAGCACGGTAGAGAGGCGTCGGGCGCCGATATTCTCGACCTGGCCGTTCACCTCGGCGGCGATCCGGGCGATGGCTCGGATGCCTTCGTCGGTGAAGTCGATCTCGACTTCCTCGGTCGCGATGAGGGCGCGGTACTGCTCGGTCAGGCTGGCGCGCGTATCGGAGAGGATTCGGACGAAATCCTCCTCGGTCAGAGCCTTCAGCTCGACCCGGATCGGAAGCCGGCCCTGGAGCTCGGGAAGCAGGTCCGACGGCTTGGCGAGGTGGAAGGCGCCCGAGGCGATGAAGAGGATATGGTCGGTCTTCATCGGCCCGTATTTGGTGGCGACCGTCGTCCCCTCGATCAGCGGCAGCAGGTCGCGCTGGACGCCCTCGCGCGAGACGGAGCCGCCGCGCACGTCGGAGACGGCGATCTTGTCGATCTCGTCGAGGAAGACGATGCCGTTCGCCTCGGCGTCGGCGAGGGCGACCCGGTTGACGTCCTCGGGGTCGAGCCTCTTGTCGGCTTCCTCTTCGACGAGGCGCGTCCACGCCTCCGGCACCTTCAGCCGGCGGCGTTTCCTGGGGGTCTGGCCCATCGCCTTCGACATCATCTCGCTGAGGTTGATCATCCCGACCTGGCCGCCCATGCCGGGTATCTCGAAAGGCGCGTTGGGCGCGTCGGCGAGCTCGAGCTCCACTTCCGAATCGTCCAGGTGGCCGTCGCGGAAGCGCAGCCGGAAGCTCTCGCGGGTCGCCTCGCTGGCGCCCTTGCCGGTCAGCGCCTCGAGCAGCCGCTCCATCGCCGCGCCCTCCGCCGCGTCCTTGACGGCGAGCCGGCGCCGCTCCTTCTCCAGCCGAACCGCCTCCTCGACGAGGTCGCGGGCGATCTGCTCGACGTCTCGTCCGACATAGCCGACCTCGGTGAACTTGGTCGCCTCGACCTTGACGAAGGGGGCGTCGGCGAGCTTCGCCAGCCGACGGCTGATCTCCGTCTTCCCGCACCCGGTCGGGCCGATCATCAGGATGTTCTTGGGAGTCACTTCCTCGCGCAGTCCGTTCTCGAGCCGCTGCCGGCGCCAGCGGTTCCTCAGCGCCACGGCGACCGCGCGCTTCGCCTCGGTCTGGCCGACGATATGCTCGTCGAGGGCGGCGACCACCGCCTTGGGAGTGAGATTGTCGTTCATTCGGTGCGGGTGCCTGTGGAAATGCTCTCGCCCGCCTAGATGGCGCGAGGCGGAGCGGAATCAAGCGGCGGGCCGATCGTCCCACCGGCGTCACCCTGAACTTGTTTCAAGGTCAAGGCCGACGACGATCGCGACCGTCACCGGACTGGATGCTGAAACAAGTTCAGCATGACGGTGCAGGGCAATGCTTCCGCCGCCGCGCCTCAGGCGTTACCGATGGCTCGGCGAGAGAGAGCGAGGCGCAGCGATGGCGACCGACGACCTGGTGAAGCGCGTGCGCGAGCGCGACCCGGCCTGCGCGAAGGTCGGCGTGTTCGACGTCGACGGGATCTTCCGCGGCAAGTACCTCGCTCCCGACAAGCTCGCTTCCGCCCTCGAAAAGGGCTTCGGCTTCTGCGACGTGGTGCTCGGCTGGGATTCGAGCGACCAGCTCTACGACAATGCCGCCTTCACCGGCTGGCACACGGCCTATCCCGACGCCGAGGTGAGGCTTCTTCCCGAGACCGAGCGGGCGATGCCGTTCGAGGGCGGAATGCCGCTCGTCCTCGGCGAGTTCGCCGGCGCGGCCGAGGCGATCTGTCCACGCGGAGTGCTGCGCCGGGTCCTGGACCGGGCGGCGGCGATGGGGTGCCGCGTCAAGGCGGCGGCGGAATTCGAATTCTTCGTCTTCGAGGAGACCCCGCAATCGGTCCGGGACAAGGGCTATCGCGGGCTCAAGCCGATCACGCCCGGACATTTCGGCTATTCGATGCTCCGCTCGGGCGTGCATTCGGACTTCTACCGCGAGCTCTGGTCGACATGCCAGGCGATGCGGATCGAGCTCGAGGGGCTGCATACCGAGACCGGGCCCGGAGTCATCGAGGCCGCGATCCGTTACGATGACGCGCTCGAGGCGGCCGACAAGGCGGCGCTGTTCAAGACGATCGTCAAGATCCTCTGCCAGCGCCGCGGCTGGATGGCGACGTTCATGGCGAAATGGTCGAACGACTGGCCCGGCCAGTCCGGCCATCTCCACATGTCGCTGGTCGATTCGGACGACGGGCGGTCGCGCTTCTTTGCCCAGGACGGCGACCTCTCGATGTCGCCGGAGATGCGCTGGTTCGTCGGCGGCCAGCAGGCGTTGATGCCCGAGCTGCTGGCGATGGTGGCGCCGACGGTCAACGCCTATACCCGGCTCATCCCCGGCTTCTGGGCACCGACCGCGGCGATGTGGGGCCATGAGAACCGCACCTGCGCCCTTCGGGTCATCGGCGGCTCCGACAAGAGCCAGCGGGTCGAGTATCGGATCGCCGCCGCGGACATCAATCCCTACGTCGCCCTCGCCGCGGCGATCGGATCGGGCCTCTGGGGAATGGCCAACCGGGTAGAGCCCGACGCTCCGGTGACGGGCAACGCCTATGCGGTCGAGCCGCCGGCCGGACGGGCGCTTCCGGCCACCTTATGGGAGGCGGCTCAGCGCCTGCGCGCGTCGGACCCGGCTCGCGAGCTGTTCGGAGCCGAGTTCGTCGACCATTATGCGGCGACCCGCGAATGGGAGGAGCGCGAGGCCCGCAAGGCGGTGACCGACTGGCAGCTCGCCCGCTATTTCGAGATCATCTGATGCGCATCCGGCTGCCCGGTGGAGGCCGGGGCCAAGTTCCTGCGGCCGATCTGGACCCCGGCCTTCGCCCGGGAACGGCATGACCGACCTCGTCTGCCTCTCCCCGGTCGACGGCCGCGAATATGCCCGTCGGCCGCTCGCCACCGGCGCGGAGATCGACCGCGCGCTCGGCGAGGCGCGCCGGGCGCAACGCGAATGGGCGCGGGTTCCGCTCGAAGAACGCCGCGCGGCGATGCTTCGCTTCCTCGGCGCGATGGAGGCGCTCAACGCCGAGATCGTGCCCGAGCTCGCCTGGCAGATGGGCAGGCCCATCCGCTACGGCGGCGAGCTTCGCTCGCTGGCCGAGCGGGTGCGCGCTCTGGTCGATCTCGCCCCGGCCGCGCTCGCCGCCGGGACCGCGGGCGAGGGACGGTCCGTGATCAGGGTGCCGGCGGGCGTCGTCCTGGTCGTCGCGCCCTGGAACTATCCCTTCCTGACCGCCGCCAACACGATCGTCCCGGCCCTGCTCGCGGGCAATGCGGTGATCCTTAAGCCGAGCGCCCAGACCCCGCTGACCGGCGAACATTTCGCCGAGGCGCTGCGCAGGGCCGGCCTTCCGGAGGGGGTCTTCGCCAACCTTTTCCTGGGCCACGAGCAGGTGGAGCGGATCCTTCGGGACGGGCTGGTCGACCATGCCACTTTCACCGGCTCGGTCGACGGCGGGCGGACGATCGAGCGGGCCGCCGCCGGATCGCTCACCACCCTGACGCTCGAGCTCGGCGGCAAGGATCCGGCCTATGTGCGCGACGATGCTGACCTCGCCGGGGCGGTCGAAGGGCTGGTGGACGGGAGCTTCTACAACAGCGGCCAGTCCTGCTGCGGCGTGGAGCGCATCTACGTCCACGAGTCGGTGTGGGAGCCCTTCATCGGCGGCTTCGTCGAGGCGGCCCTTCGATACCGGCTGGGCGATCCCCTCGATCCTGAAACCGGCCTCGGTCCGATGGCTTCCGAAAAGGGCGCGGCTCTGACGCGGAGGCATATCGAAGAGGCCGTGCAGGCCGGAGCGGTCGCGCATGTGCCGGAGCAGCTCTTCCCCGCCGACACGGGCCGCGGCCTCTATCTGCGGCCCCAGGTGCTGACCGGCGTCGACCACGGGATGGCGGTGATGCGCGAGGAGACATTCGGTCCGGTCGTCGGGATCATTCCGGTCAAGGGTGACGAAGAAGCCGTTCGGCTGATGAACGACAGCGACTACGGCCTCACCGCCTCGATCTGGACCCGGGATCTCGGGGCCGCCGAACGCCTGGCGCCGCAGGTGGAGGCGGGAACGGTCTTCGCCAATCGCTGCGATTATCTCGACCCCTTTCTCGCTTGGGCGGGCGTGAAGCTGAGCGGCCGAGGCGCCTCGCTGGGCCGTCTCGGCTTCGACTCGGTGACCCGTCCCCGATCCCTCCATCTGCGGAGCGCCTGATGGTCCTGCCCCACGCCAATTGGAACTACCCGACCGCGATCCGATTCGGCGCCGGCCGGGTCCACGAGCTGGGCGAAGCGTGCCGGACGGCCGGAATCGAGCGGCCCCTGCTCGTCACCGATCCCGGCCTCGCCGTGCTGCCGATGGCGGCGAAGGCCCTCGCCGCCGCGGGCGCCGGGCTGTTCTGCGACATCCATTCCAATCCGGTCGGAGCGGACGTCGAGGCTGGCCTGGCCGCCTATCGCCGGGGCGGCCACGACGGCGTCGTCGCCTTCGGCGGCGGAAGCGCGCTCGACGTCGGCAAGGTGATCGCCTTCATGGCCGGCCAGGACCGGCCGCTGTGGGATTTCGAGGACAAGGCCGACTGGTGGTCGCGCGCGGATGCCGCCGGCATCGCTCCGGTGGTGGCGGTGCCGACGACCGCCGGGACGGGATCTGAGGTCGGGCGGGCGGGAGTCATCCTCGACGAAGCGGCGGGCGTGAAGAAGATCATCTTCCACCCGAAGATGCTTCCGGCCGTGGTCATCCTCGACCCCGAGCTCACCCTCGGTCTTCCACCGCACGTCACCGCCGCCACCGGCATGGACGCGCTGTCCCACTGCCTCGAAGCCTATTGCGCGCCGGGCTTCCATCCCATGGCGGACGGGATCGCCGCGGAGGGCGTGAAGCTGATCCGCCAGTGGCTGCCCCGGGCCTATGAGGACGGCGGCGACGTCGCGGCCCGGGGCCACATGCTGGTCGCCGCTTCGATGGGGGCGACCGCCTTCCAGAAGGGCCTGGGCGCGATGCACGCTTTGTCCCATCCGATCGGCGCCCTGAAGGGAAGCCATCACGGCCTCACCAACGCGGTGCTGATGCCCTATGTGCTGGAGTTCAACCGCGCCGCCGTCGAGGATCGGCTGGCGCGGCTCGCGGCCTATGTCGGGCTTGCGGACGCCTCGTTCGACGGCTTCCTCGCCTGGGTCCTCGATCTTCGCCGGCGCCTGGCCATCCCGAACGGCCTCGCCGGGATCGGTGTCGCCGACGCCGACCTCGACGGGATCGCGGTCATGGCCGAGTCGGATCCTTCGGCGGGCGGCAATCCGCTGCCCTTCGACGCCGCGGCCGCGGGCGCCGTGCTCCAGGCCGCGATGACCGGCAGGCTGGGCTAGGCCGCCGAGCGGCAGCGGAAGCCGGCGAACAGCGCCTTGTGCGACCTGACGATGCGGGCGATCGAGGCCGGTTGGGCCGTCGCTTCCCACTGGTCGCGCTCGAACGTCCCGCCGAGGAGGATGCCGTCGGCGCGGGGGAACATGTAGCCGGCCTGGCCGGCGAAGGCGTAGCGGATCTCCGGCTGGGGCAGGAGCACGGCGAGCTGGCCCCGGACCGGATGCAGGTCCCGGTCGCCGAACAGCTCGCGGGCGCCGAGGCCGGTGCAGTTGAAGACGAGCCGCTCCGGCAAGGCCGCGATGTCGGCCGGAGTGGCAAACCGGCGCACCGCGATGCCGCCGCCCGCGATCTGCACGTCGCGGGTGAGCTCGCGCAGGAAGCGGCCGGTCTCGACGTACATCGTTTCGAAGCGAAGCACGCGGTCGACCGGAAAGGGGTGCTCCGAGGGACCAAGGCGGCGCGCGTTGGGGTGCCAGGGTTCGGTTCCGACGGGGCCGGTGGAATTGCTTTCCTGATAGGTGGGGAGCCACCTGATGCCGTAATCGTCGCCGACCATGATCTGGAAGCGCCGCCAGCTATAGTCCATCGCCGCCTCGAACTGGGCGCGCCATTCGGGAGTCACGGCATCGTCGTCATAGTGGCCGAAGGGCGAGATCTGGCCGCCGGCGATGTTGGAGGTCGTGTGGGGCGTCAGGGCCTCGGTGTAGATCGCCACCGGGAAGCCGGCCTCCTGGACGAGCCGCGCGGTGGTGAGGCCCATCACTCCGGCGCCGATCACCGCGACCGGCCCCTGGTGGCCGCGAAGGCCGAGCTCGGTCGCCAGCCTCGACGAACCCCAGGACAAGGTGATTCCGGCGCCGCCATGGCCGTAATTGTGCACCAGGCGCTTGTCGCCGAGGGCTTCGGCGCGAACCACGAACCCGGCGGCTCGGTAGGGCCTGAGGCCGGCGACGGTCCGGATGACCCGGCCCTCGGAGACGTCGACCGGCGGCAGGCACAGGCGGGTCGTGCGAACGGAGGTGCGGCCGCTCGTCGTCGCGCAGCCGGGAAGCGCCAGGCCTCCGGCCGCGAGGGCGCCGGAGGCGAGAAACTGGCGGCGGGCGAGCATCGGCACGCGGCGAGAGTAGCTTCACTCCGCCCGGCGCGTCCAGCCGCGAGCCGCTGGCGCGTCAGCGCGTCGCGAAGGTGACGATCTTGACCAGCTCGCCGGGGCGCAGCGGGTCGTTCGCCGAGCGGCCGTTGAGCATCAGGAAATGGTCGAGCGGCTGATCGCTGGCCATGTGCCGGGCGAAGGTCGCCGCCGTCTGGCCGGGCGCGACCCGGACCGACCGGATCAGCCGCGGCCTCAGGGTCGCCGCCTCCTCCGCCGAGAGCAGCCGGAACGAGGCGAACAGCGAGGCGATCGCGGAGCGCGAGGGCTCCGCCGGCGGAGCGACCATGACGAAATGATAGGCGCCGCCGTCGCCGCCGTCGTAGACGGCGAGGGCGAGCTCGATCGGCCCTCGCTCGGTCTGGACGATGACGCTGGTGAAGAGGACCGGCACGCCATTGACTCGGCTCCGCTCGACGGGCCCGGCCTGAGCCGGGGTTCCTTGCAGCATCGCCGCGACCAGCCGCTGCGCATATTCGGCCGGGCCGCCCGGCGGCATCGGACCGCCGCCGAACTCGCCGCGCGAGCCGTCGGGTCCCTCGATCAGGATCGCCTGCGGGCTGTTGGTGAGGGTGAAGCCCGCCGGCGCCTCGAAGCCGATCCGCATCACCGGATGGGCGAAGCGCCGGCCCTGGACGAAGCCCTGCGCGGGATCGTCGCCGTAGAGCAGGCCGTCCACCTCGCCGAGATAGGCGGCCTCGAGCTCGGGCAGGGCGCCGTCGGCTATTCCCGTCGCGGCCGCCTGGGTGGCGGCGCGCTCGACCCGGTTGCCGGCGAGGGGATGGGTTCGGGCCCATTCGGGAATGGCCTTCGCCTCGTCGCGGCCGCGGGTGCGGTTCATGAACTGCTCGTGCCGGCCGAGCGCGGCGAGCATGTCGCTCGCGGCATAGGGATCGTAGCCGGCGGCGGCGAGGAAACGGACTGCGAGATCGTCCGCCTCATATTCCTGGGCGCGCGAATAGCGGAGGGTGAAATATTCGGCGGCTCGGCCGGCGATCCGGGTGAGCTCCTCGGACCGGGTGATCAATCCGACGGCCATTACACCCAGCTGACGCCATAGCGACCGGCGCTGCTGGCGGCGGTTGTGGGCGGCGACGATGTGGCCGACCTCGTGGGCGAGGACCGAGGCGAGCTCGGCCTCGGAGTTGACGATGCCCATCAAACCTCTCGTTACGTAAACGTAACAACCGGGGACGGCGAAGGCGTTGACGACGTCGCTGTTGACGAGGGTGAAGGTGCACTCCCCCTCGAGGCCGGCGGCGGCGGCGACCTTCCCGCCGATCCGCCGGGCATAGGCGGCTTCCGGAGCGGCATAGGCGCCGCCGAACTCGGCGAGCAGCTGCGGATGCTGCCGGGCGCCGAGGCGCTTTTCCGAATCGCGGATCTCCGGCTCGTAGCCGTCGCCGCCGCCGCAGCCGGCGACGAGGACGAGGAGGAGCAGGAGCGGGAGGAAGCGGGGCATCGGCGCTCAGTCGAAAAGAGGCTCGTCGAAGCGAACGCGCCAGAAGGCGGTCTCGACCCCCTCCACTCCGAAATCATTGTCGTTGACGAGGAGCAGCTCGAACGGCGACAGGATCGCCATCCCCTCGAGGTCGGCGCCGACCTCCGGCGCCTCGTCGCTGTCGAACAGCAGGGTCTTGGCGAGGACCGGAAGGCCGAGCTCCTCGCCGGCGCTGAGCTCCTCCACCGTCGGCCGGGTCGCGACGTCGAGATGCCCGGGCGGCAGGATCCGGTCGTCCGCCGGGGTGACCCGGTAGATCTTGGTCGTCCGCGAGCCGCGTTCGAGGACGAGGAGCGAATCGGCGCCGACCCAGCACAGCTCGCTGACCTTGAGCCCGCTGCGGCCGAGCGGCTTGCGGGCCTGGTCGCGCCGGAAGCTCCCGGGCGGGTCGAGCGGGTAGAGATATTGGGCGGCGACCTTGCCGGTGGCGGCATAGAGACGCCAGAGCCGGACATGGCGGCCCTGCTCGTGAGCCCTGGAGTCGGGATGGGCGAGGGGGCTCTGGAAGGCGAGGAACAGCCACCGCCCGTCGGGCGACAGGGCGATCGCCTCGAAGCCGCGGTTGAGCTGGCGGCGGGCGGCGATGGCCGGAAGGCGCGCTTCCACCGGATAGGCGGCGCCGTCGAGCGACAGGCCTTCGGGCACGAGCCGCCTCAGCACCCGCCCGTCGGCGCCGAGCCGGACCAGCGACGGCCCGAACTCGTCGCCGATCCAGAAGCCGCCGTCGGCGAGAGCGACGATCCCTTCGGCGTCGATGCCGGACGGGTCTGACGGCAGCGGCCGGCCGTCGAGGTCGAAGGCCGGCTCGCAGCTCATGTGCGGACCGCCCGGAACCGGCAGGCCGGACACCGGCTCCCCGAGCGAATCGGCGATCCGGAGGCTGTGCACCGCCTCGACCCGGCCGCCGTCGACACGAAGCTCGGTGAGGACGGGGCCGAGGTCGACGCGCGGCATGATCTTGGCGCCCTCGACGTCCCTGAGGTGCGCCAGCCGCTTCAGGCCGTAGTCCTCGACGGCGGTCTCGATCTTCAGGTTGGGCCCGCGGTCGCCGAGGCCCCACAGGGTTCCCGGCGGATCGCCGGGGCGGGCGGCGAGGCCGGAGCCGCAGCTCGAGCGAAGCCGAAGGCGGTGCTCGCCCAGCTCGATCTCGCCCAGCGCCTCGTCGGCGAAGCCGAGCCTTTCGACCGTCCAGCTCAATTCGCGCTCTCGATCGTCTCCACGGTGAGATTGCCGTTGGTGTAGACGCAGATGTCGGCGGCGATGGCCATCGCCTTGCGGGCGAGGGTCTCGGCATCCTCCTCATAGTCGAGGAGGGCGGTGGCGGCGGCGAGCGCGAAATTGCCGCCGGAGCCGATGGCGGCGACGCCCGAGCCGGGCTCGAGCACGTCGCCGTTGCCGGTGAGCACCAGGGTGACCTCGCGGTCCGCGACGATCATCATCGCCTCGAGGTTCCTCAGATATTTGTCCGTACGCCAGTCCTTGGCGAGCTCGACCGCGGCGCGCATGAGCTGTCCGTGGTGCTGCTCGAGCTTGCGCTCGAGCCGCTCGAACAAGGTGAAGGCGTCCGCCGTCGCTCCGGCGAAGCCGCCGATCACGCTTCCGTCGCCGAGGCGGCGGACCTTCCGGGCGTTGGGCTTGATCACCGTCTGGCCGAGCGTGACCTGGCCGTCGCCGGCGATCACCGCGCGTCCGTTCTTGCGCACCGCCAGGATGGTCGTGCCGTGCCAGCTTTCCATCGATCGCTCCCGCTCTCTTCGAAGGCGCCGATATGGGAGGCGCGGCGCGGGTTGCAAAGCGACGACACCATAGAAGAAAGATGAGCCCCCGTCCGCGGGCCGATTGAGCGCTGACAGGGGCCGGGCCGCTCGCTAGCGTCGCGCGCCATGGAGTTCCTCCTCCTTCTCGGCCTCGGCGCCCTGCTCGCCTACACGCTGAGCCTTGCCGCCCGGGTCAAGCATCTCGAGGCGCTGATCCGGCACGGAGCCGGCGACTCGCGGGACGCGACGCCCGATCCGCTGTTCGACGGGCGGCCCGCGCTCGACCTGCCGCCCCGGCCCCTGCCGGGGCCGTTGCCGGCGGAGCCGCAGGCCGAGCCTGCCGGGCGCCTCGAGCCCGAGCCGGCGCCGGACGACGGAGCGGACGTTCGCGAGACGCTCGCCGGCTTCTTCGAGC
>DASVVX010000033.1:0-24260 GCA_036386295.1 Allosphingosinicella sp. | reverse complement strand
TCGACTCCGATCGCCTCGGCGAGGCCGGCCGCCTCGTCGAGGCGAGCGTCGACGTCGCGGCTCCCCCTCCCCGCCTTCATGTCGGGAAGGGCGACGATCGCTTTGGCACCGCGGCTGAACTCGCCGTCGGACGGATTCTCGGTGAAACTCAGGCGGCCGGCTCCTCGTCGTCCTGCTCCATAAAGCTTACCGGCCGTTCCGGTTGCACGGTGGAGATGGCGTGCTTGTAGACGAGCTGGGAAAGGCCGTCGCGCTGCAGCAGCATGCAGAACAGGTCGAAGGCGACGATCTCGCCCTGCAGCATGACTCCGTTGACCAGGAACATCGTCACCGGAGCGCCGGAGCGCCTGACCGCGCCGAGGAAGGCCTCCTGGAGCAGCGCCGGCTTCTTCGTGGGGGCGCCGCCTTCCTCGAACGCGCGCTCGATCTCGCCGATGTCGAGCGGATGCGAAGGCATGATCGTCGAGATGGCGTGCTTGTAGATCAGCTGGGCCTGGCCGTCGCGACGAAGCATCACCGAGAAATTGTCGAACCAGGTGATGATGCCCTGCAGCTTGACGCCTTTGACGAGGAACATGGTCACCGGCGTCTTCGAGCGCCTGAGACTGTTCAAGAACATGTCCTGGAGGTTGTTGACCTTGTCGGCCATTTCCCACTCTCCTTATTGGCGGATCGTTGCCCGCGTCGGCGCCCGCCTCAGGCGTCTTTCATAATGTGGAGCGTGCCCTTGCGGAAACAATAGCACGCCGTGCCTCCTCATCGCAACGCGACGGCGGGCAGGATCACTCCTCCGGCTCTCCCCTCGTGTCGCCGATGCCGAGCGCCTTGAGCTTTCGGTGGAGGGCGGAGCGCTCCATGCCGATGAAGGTCGCGGTGCGCGAGATGTTGCCGGAGAAGCGGCGGATCTGGACCTTGAGATATTCGCGCTCGAACGTCTCGCGCGCCTCCCTCAGCGGAGTGCCCATGATCGCCTTCACCGCTTCGCCCGAGCTCAGGCTGGCCTGCTCGTTGAGGATCTCGGGCGGAAGCATGTCGAGCTCGATGCAGCCGACCCGGGCGCCGGGCGCGAGGATGATCGTGCGCTCGATCACGTTCCTGAGCTGGCGAACGTTGCCCGGCCAGTCATAGGCCTGGAGCGCGGCGACCGCGTCGGCCGAGAAATCCGGCGTGGGCAGCCGCTGCTCGGCGGCGTAGCGGGCGGCGAAATGCTGGATCAGCGCCGGAATGTCCTCGCGCCGCTCGGCGAGCGCCGGCAGATGCACGGGAACGACGTTGAGCCGGTAGAAGAGATCCTCGCGGAAGCGTCCGCCGGCGATCTCGTCGGCGAGATGGCGCGAGGTCGAGGAGACCACCCGCATGTCGACCTTGACCATGCGCTGGCCGCCGACCCGGGTGAAGCTCTGGTCGGTCAGCACCCGCAATATCTTCGCCTGGGCGGGGATCGGCATGTCGGCGATCTCGTCGAGGAAGAGGGTGCCGCCATGCGCCTGCTCGAGCAGGCCGGGGCGGGCGAGCTCGCCCCCCTCCTCCACCCCGAACAATTCCTCCTCGACCCGTTCCGGAGTCATCCGCGCCGCGCTGACGACGATGAATGGCGCCCTGGCGCGGTTGCTCCAGTCGTGGAGAAGCCGCGCCGCCACCTCCTTGCCGACCCCGGCGGGGCCGGAGATCAGCACACGGCTGCCGGTGCCGGCGACGCGCTTCAGGGTCGCTCGGACGGCGTTGATGGCGACGCTCGAGCCGGTCAGCTCGGTCTCCTGGCCGATCTGGGCCTTGAGGCTGGCATTCTCGCGCCGAAGCCGGTCGGTCTCGGTCGCTCGGGCGACGAGGTGGAGGAGCTGGCCCGCCTCGAACGGCTTCTCGATGAAGTCGACGGCGCCCTGGCGGATCGCGGCGACGGCGGTGTCGAGATTGCCGTGGCCCGAGATCATCAGCACCGGCAGGCTCGGGTCGCGCTTCTTGACCTCCTCGAGCAGCTGCAGGCCGTCGAGCTTGGAGCCTTGCAGCCAGACGTCGAGCAGAAGCAGCGACGGGCGGCGGTCGGCCAGCGCCTGCAGCGCCTCGCCGCTGTTGGCGGCGGTGCGGCACGAATAGCCCTCGTCCTCGAGCACGCCGGAGACGAGGTCCCGGATGTCCTGTTCATCGTCGACGATGAGTATGTCGAGAGCCATGTTATCCGTTCGCCTCTGTGTTCTGGGGTTGCTCGGCGGCGGCGCCGGCGAGGCGCGCGAGGGACTCTGAATCGAACACCAGCCGAACGAGGGTGCCGCCGCCGGCCGAATCGTCGAACTCGAGGCTGCCGAAATGCTCCTCGACGATCTTCTTGACGATGGCGAGGCCGAGCCCGGTGCCCTTGGCCCGGGTGGTCATATAGGGCTCGGTCAGCCGGCCGCGGTCGCCGGGAAGGCCGATTCCGGTATCGACGACGTCGATGACGATCCGGTGATCGGCATCGCGGATCGTCACCGCCACCCGGTCGTCCCCGCCCTTGCGGCCGTCCTCGCGCTTCTGCTGGATCGCCTCGACCCCGTTCTTGACGACATTGGTCAGCGCCTGGCCGAGCTGGCGGCGGTCGCAGACCAGCATCGGCGAAGGCTCGGGCGAGTCGAGGGTGAAGGCGATGTCGGGATGGGCGACCTGGTGGAGGAACAGCGATTCCCGGGCGATGTCGGCGATCTTCTCCTCGCGGAACACGGGCTTGGGCATCCGCGCGAAGGAGGAGAATTCGTCGACCATGCGCCTGAGGTCGCCGACCTGGCGGACGATCGTTCCGGTGAGCTTCTCGAACGTGCCGGGGTCGGAGGCGATCTCCTTGCCGTAGCGCCGCTGCAGCCGCTCCGCGGCGAGCTGGATCGGGGTCAGCGGGTTCTTGATCTCGTGCGCGATCCGGCGGGCGACGTCGGACCAGGCGGCGCGGCGCTGGTCGAGGAGCTGCTCGGTGATGTCGTCGAAGGTGAGGACATGGCCGCCCTCGACCCGAACCCTTTTCACCGCGAGCGTGCGCGGCTCGCCGCCGCTCGCGAACTGGATGATGTCCTCGCGCTCGTCGCTGTCGAGATGGGCGTCGAGCTCGGGCGCCAGCTCCGCGAGCTTGCGGCCGACGGCGCGGTCCTTGTCGGTCTTGAGGAGCGCCTCGGCCGAGCTGTTGATCAGGCGCACGTTGCGCGACGGATCGAGCGAGATGATGCCGGCGGTGACACCGGCGAGCACCGCCTCGATGAAGGCGCGGCGGCTGTCGAGCTGGGCGTTGGCCGTGACCAGCGCCCCGGTCTGGGCCTCGAGCCGGCCGGTCATCCGGTTGAAGGCGGTGCCGAGGACTCCGAGCTCGTCGCGGTCGCTGGAGGCCGGCACCCGCGCCGAGAGGTCGCCGGCGGTCACCCGGCGGGCGGCGTCGACGAGGTCGCCGACCGGCCGGACCAGCCGGTCCGCGAGCCTCAGGGCGATCCAGATCGTCGCTCCGAGGATCAGCAGCGAGACCAGCAGCAGGGCCGCGTTGAAGCGCAGCTGGAGCACCCGCGCCCGGTTGACCAAGGCGTCATAGTCGGCGAGCACCCCCCTCGCCCGCTGCAGCTGGACGACCATCTGCGGATCGTGGACCCGGGCGGCGTAGAGATAGACATCGCGGCCGAAGGCGAGCGGAGTCACCGCCCCGACCCGGTCCGCGCCCTGGATGACGACGCTCTCCCTGCCGCCGCGCAGCTGGGAGATCATCTGCGGCGAGACCACTTTCTCGAGGTCGCGGTCGTAGGGATTGACCAGGCCCATCGCCTGGATCGGCTGGCCGGGCACCGCCTTCAGGACCGCCGCTTCCGAGAGGTTGCGCTGGTAGACCTGGCGGCCGAAGCCCTCCGCGAACTCGAGGCTGTCGATCGGAACCTCGCGAAGATAGGCGGCGAGGTCGCCGCTCATCGTCACCGATTCCTGGTTCACCCGGTTGAGCTCCTCGGCATAGGCCTGCTGGCCGAGCAGGGCGGCATTCTCGATCATCCCGCGGGCCCGGTTGGAGAACCAGAATTCGACCCCCGACTGGAAGAGCAGGGAGGCGAAGACGACCACCATCAGGGTCGGAACGCTCGCGATCAGCGAGAAGACGGCGGCGAGCCGGACGTGGAGCCGCCCCCTCCCCCCGATCGGCGAATGGGCGGCCCGGCGCATCGCCACCCGGCGGGCGACCAGAACCATCAGGGCCATGGCCGGAAGCAGGTTGGCGACGAGCAGCAGCGCGACCGTCGGCGGGGTCAGGAGAGTCTCAGACCGGGTCTGAGCGACGACGACGAAATAGCTGATCGCGGCCATGACGATCAGCGCGACCGCCGCCCCGGCCTCGAGGAACGGGATCAGCCGGCTGCGCCGGAACAGCACCGCCATCCGGCGCCGCCAGCGCGGCTTGGTCTCGATCGGGAAGGGAGCTTCGACGTTCACTTCGATCAGGCTACCACAAGCCTGTGGTAAAAAGAACACAGTATGTGGCGTTTTCCGGTCAGTCCGTCCCTTGTCGGGCCGCGTTTTCCCGGGCGAAGGTCAGGCGGCGGCCCGGCTCAGCCAGGGCGCGTAGAAATCGTAGAGCATCGCCTGGGCCTTGTTCGGATCGCCTTCCTTGTTGAAAGCGTTGCGGAATTCCGCCGAGCCGTGGAGGCCCCGGGTGTACCAGCCGACATGCTTGCGGGCGCAATTGACTCCGACCTCAGGGCCGTAAAGCTCCAGCATCGCCCGATATTGCTCGATTATCACCGCGAACTGCTCGTCGAGGCCCGGGTCGGGCAGGCGCTCGCCGCTGCGCAGCCAGTGCATCGCCTGGCCGAGCAGCCACGGCCGTCCGTAGGCGCCGCGGCCGATCATCACCCCGTCGGCCCCCGACCGGTCGAGCGCGACGGCGACGTCGTCGATCGAGACGATGTCGCCGTTGACGATCACCGGAACGTCGACCGCCTCCTTGACCCGGCGGACGAAGGCCCAGTCGGCCTCGCCCTTGTACATCTGGTTGCGGGTGCGGCCGTGGACGGTGATCATCCTCACCCCGAGATCGACCGCGATCCGGGCCAGCTCGGGCGCGTTGAGGCTCGAATGGTCCCAGCCCATCCGCATCTTCAAGGTCACCGGGACCTTCACCGCTTTCACCGTCGAATCAACGATCTGGGCGGCCAGCTTGAGGTCGCGCATCAGCGCCGAGCCGGCGTCGCCATTGACCACCTTGCGAACCGGGCAGCCCATGTTGATGTCGATGATCGCGGCGCCGCGATCCTCGTTGAGCTTCGCCGCCTCGGCCATCTCGAGCGGAGTGCAGCCGGCGAGCTGCATCGACACCGGATCCTCGATCGGGTCCCAGTCGGCTTTCTGGAGGGCTTGGCGGGTCTCGCGGATCGCCGCCTGGCTTGCGATCATCTCGGTGACGGTGAGCCCGGCCCCGTAGCGCTTGACCGCCTTTCGGAACGGCCGGTCGGTGACTCCCGTCATCGGCGCCAGGATGACGGGCGAGTCGATCCGCACGGGGCCGATCTGGATGGGGGCGAGACGGGTCATGGGAGGCGCAGCAGATAGGGGCAAAGCCGCTGGCGGGCAAGATCGGCCTCGGCTAGAGACGCCGTCATGGTGTCCACCGCCGCGCTCATCGTCGCCGCCGGATCGGGAAGCCGAGCGGGCTCCGGCCCGCCCAAGCAATACCGGCGGCTCGGCGGCAAGGCGGTGCTCCGCCACGCCTTCGAGGCGCTCGCCGGACACGAGGCGATCGGAGAGGTCCGGATCGTCATCGCCGCCGGCCAGGAGGATCTGTTCCGCGAGGCGATGGCCGGCGCCGGCGCGGCCGAGCCCGTCGCCGGCGGCGCCGAACGCTCGATCTCGGTCGCCCTCGGGCTCGAGGCGGTGACGGCGGAGCGCGTCCTCATCCATGACGCCGCCCGGCCGTTCTGCCCGCCGGCGGTGGTCGACCGGCTTCTCGGCGCCCTCGAGGCCCACCCCGCCGCGGTCCCCGCCCTCCCCGTCGCCGACACGCTCGCCCGCGGGGCGGCGACGCTGGGCGAGCCTATCGACCGCGCCGGCGCCGTCCGGGTCCAGACTCCCCAGGCCTTCGAGACGGCCGCGATCCGCGCCGCTTATGCGGCGTGGCGCGGCGACTTCCCGACCGACGACTCGACGGTGGCGAGGGCCGCGGGCCTTGAGGTGGCTCTGGTCGAGGGCGACGAGGCTCTCGCCAAGCTGACCTGGCCGGGCGATTTCGAGGCGGCCGAGCGACGGCTCGCCGCCGCGCTGGTCGGCCGCACCGGCCTCGGCTTCGACGTCCACGCATTCGCCCCGGGCGACGGGCTGTGGCTCGGCGGGGTCCACATCGCCCACGACCGCGGCCTCTCCGGCCACAGCGACGCCGACGTCGCCCTCCACGCGATCACCGACGCCTTGCTCGGAGCGATCGGCGAGGGCGACATCGGCGACCATTTCCCGCCCTCCGATCCGCGGTGGCGAGGCGCCGCCTCGTCGCGCTTCGTCGAGCATGCCCGAGCGCTGGTCGAGGCGCGCGGCGGCCGGATCGACCATGTCGACGTCACCCTCATCTGCGAGGCGCCGCGGATCGGCCCTCACCGCGCCGCCATGCGCTCCCGGATCGCGGCGCTGCTCGGGCTCGCCGGGACGAGGGTCAGCGTCAAGGCGACGACGACCGAGCGGCTCGGCTTTACCGGGCGCGGCGAGGGCATCGCCGCCCAGGCCGTCGCCACCGTCCGGTTGCCGGAGGATTCATGAGCGAAGAGCGCGAATATTGCCTCCCCGCCGAGATGATCGAGGCGGCGAGGAGAGTGGTCGAGGCCAATCGGGCCGCGGGCCTGAGGCTGGCGGTGGCGGAAAGCTGCACGGGCGGCCTCGTCGCCGCCGCCCTGACCGAGATTCCGGGCTCGTCCGACGTCCTCGAGGCGGGGTTCGTCACCTATGCCAATGAAGCCAAGGTCGGCCTGCTCGGAGTCAGCGAGGACATCGTCGAGACGTTCGGGGCGGTCTCGATCGCGGTCGCCTGGAGCATGGCGCAGGGCGCTCTCAAGCGGACCGGCGCCGACACGGCGGTCGCGGTCACCGGAATCGCCGGCCCGGGGGGCGGAAGCGAGAAGAAGCCGGTCGGCACCGTCATCTTCGCCCGCGCCCGCCGCGGCGCCGACCCGAAGGAGATCGTCGCCGACACCCATCATTTCGGCGACCTCGGCCGCGGCGGGGTTCGGCTGAAGGCGGCCTTGTGCGCGCTCGACCTGCTGATGCCGGTGGAGACGGCGGAAGATTGATCGTCGCCCCAGCGCAGGCTGGGGCCCCGGGGGGTGAGAGGCGCGTTGTTCTTCACCCCTGGGGCCCCAGCCTCTGCTGGGGCGACGGGAAGGCTCAGGCCGCGCTCTGCGCTCCCTCCCCGTACAGCTCTCGAGCCCGATCCTCGAACGCGCCGATCATCCGCCTCAGCGCACGGTCGAACATCTGGCCCGCGAGGCTCTCGAACAACCGGTTCTTGAAGGCGAAGTCGACGCAGAAGTCGATCTCGGTGCCGCCCTCGCCGTCCGGTTTGAACACCCAGCTGTTCTGCAGATATTTGAGCGGGCCCTCGATATATTCCGTCTTGATACGCTCCGGCCGCTGCTTCTCGACCCGGGAGGTGAAGGTCTCCTTGATCGCCCGGAAGCCGACGACGAGGTCGGCGATCATCAAAGTCTCGCTGTCCGAGCGCACCCGGACCGCCGCGATCCACGGCAGGAACTCCTGGTAGCGCTTCACGTCGGCCACCAGATCGAACATCTGCTCGGGCGTGTAGGGCATCCGCCGGGTTTCGGTGTGGCGGGGCATGTTACGTCGTCCCAGCGAAGGCTGGGACCGCAGCGGGCGAAAGGCGCCGGCGGTCTTCACCCACCGGGGCCCCAGCCTCCGCTGGGGCGACGAGAGAGCGAAGGGGAATCATCGTTCCTACCCCACCCCCAGCTTCGCTTCCCTCGCCGCCTTCATCTTCGCGAAGTCGTCGCCGGCATGGTAGCTCGACCGGGTCAGCGGCGAGGCGGCGACGAGCAGGAAGCCCTTCGCGCGGGCGATCGCGCCATAGGCGCTGAACGCCGCCGGAGTGACGAACTCCTCCACCTTCGCATGGCGCGGGGTCGGCTGGAGATATTGGCCCATGGTCAGGAAATCGACGTCGGCCGAGCGCATGTCGTCCATCACCTGATGCACCTCGAGCCGCTGCTCGCCGAGGCCGACCATCAGGCCCGACTTGGTGAAGATGGTCGGATCCTGCCGCTTGACGCTCTCGAGCAGGCGCAGCGAGGCGTAGTAGCGCGCACCTGGGCGGATGGTGGGGTAGAGCCTCGGCACCGTCTCGAGATTGTGGTTGTAGACGTCGGGCCGGGCGGCGACGATCGCCTCGACCGCGCTCTCCGGCTTGTTGCGGAAATCGGGCGTCAGGATCTCGATCGTCGTCGAGGGCGTGTTGCGGCGCAGAGCCTCGATCACCCGGACGAACTGCTTCGCCCCACCGTCGGGAAGGTCGTCGCGGTCGACCGAGGTAACGACGATGTGGGTGAGGCCGAGCTCGGCCGCGGCGGTCGCGACATGCTCGGGTTCGAGCGGATCGACCGCCCTCGGCATCCCGGTCTTGACGTTGCAGAAGGCGCAGGCCCGGGTGCAGGTGTCGCCGAGGATCATCACCGTCGCGTGCTTCTTGGTCCAGCACTCGCCGATGTTCGGGCAGGCGGCCTCCTCGCAGACCGTGGCGAGGTTGAGGCTTCGCATCAGCCGCTTGGTCTCGGCGAAGCCGGCGCTGGTCGGCGCCTTGACCCTTATCCAGTCGGGCTTGCGCTGGCGCGGGACTTGGATCGGATCGGCTTCGCTCATGGGGGGTCAGATAGCGATGCTCGCTGCTCTTCACAACAAGCCGGCGCCTCACGCCTACGGCCGAAGCGATACTCCCCAGCGGTCGCTTCGGAAATTCCGGAACCAGCTCGCCGGATTCCAGGTCGCCTCGCCCTTGAGCGAGAAGGTGACGAACTCCGCCCGTCCGCCGATCGCCTCGACGGGGACGGCTCCGCCCAGCCCGTCGAGCTCGCGCGGGAACCGGCTGTCGGCGCTGTTGTCGCGATTGTCCCCGAGCAGGAAGACGTGGCCGGCGGGCACCCTGTACGCCTCGCTTTCGTCCTGGCGCGTCGGATAGAGGTCGACGACGTCGTAGGAGCGGCCGCCGGGCAGCGTCTCCCTCAGGACGTGGAGCCAGCAGGATCTTTCGGCCCTATGGCTCGCGGGACAGCGCAGGTTCGAATCCTCCGGGAAGCGGCGGTAGCCGAGGTCCCGGGTCGGCACGGGCCTGCCGTTGAGCCAGAGCCGGCCACGCACCATCTGGATGGTATCGCCGGGCAGGCCGACGACCCGCTTGATCAGGTCGTCGGTGCCTTCGGGCCCGGGCCGCGACACGATCACGACGTCGCCCCGTTCGGGCAGCCGACCGAACAGCCGCCCGTTGATGAATGGCAGCAGATGGAAGCTCGCCGAGGCGTAGGACCAGCCGAAGGGATATTTGCTCACGAGTATCCGGTCGCCGACCCGAAGCCCCGGCATCATCGATTCGGACGGGATGTAGAAGGGCTTGGCGATCAGGCTGTGGAAGCCGAGCACGAGCAGGATCAGCAAGGTCCAGTGGCGGATTTCGGCGGCCCAATGAGTCCGCCGGGGGGTTTGGAGGGAATCGGTCATGGCGCCGACCAACGGCCTCGAGCCCTTCGACGCCAGCCATCTCGTGTCCGGACAGGCCGGAAAACGTGTCCGGACGCGGCCGGACGGCCCGGCCGCCTATCTCGAGCTGAACTCCTCGTAGCTGAGCGCGCCGTCGCGATCGCGGTCCAGCGCCTGGAAAGCCGGACGGCTGTCGTCGAAGGAAGCCGCGATCGACGGCGCCGCCAGGCCTCCGCCCAGGACCGCTCCCGCCGCCATCGCCACGCCGATCCGCCAGAGCGACCGCCGCCGGAGGCGGACTCCTGCGCGGGGCTCGACCTGCTCCTCGATGATCGACCGCACGGCATCGCTGACCGTCCGCCCTTCCCGCCGGCATTTCTCACGGAACGCCGACTTGGTTTCGTCCGGCAGGCGGATCTCGATCGAATCGTTCTTCTTGGCGAACTTCACGCTGGCCATGGCAAGCTCCCGCAATCGCACCTGTGTAACGCCATCGAATCTCCTGTGCTACCTCGGCGTGGCGCCGTGACGACCCCCAGCCCCGTTCGCCCTGATGGGCCAGGCCGCCATGTCAGCCGGACACGGCTATGGACTGCAGGGGGCAGTTCATACCTGACCCATTGTCGAAGGGCTTTCCTTCTCCTACGGCGCCGACGGAAAATGGACGGGCCTGGACAGGCTCAGCCGAACGGACGGGAGGCACTCGCGCTTGGCTGGCATCACCGACCTCATCCTTGGCTATCGCCGCTTCCGCGAGACGGGCTGGGCGCGCGAGCGCGAGCGCTGGTCGAAGCTCGCCGAGGGCCAGAGTCCGCGCGTCATGGTCATCGCCTGCTCGGACAGCCGGGTCGATCCGACCCAGATCTTCGACTCGGGCCCGGGCGAAATGTTCGTGGTCCGCAACGTCGCCGCCCTCGTCCCCCCCTTCGAGACGACCAAGGGCCATCACGGGGTCTCGGCGGCGCTCGAGTTCGCCGTCACCCAGCTCCAGGTCGAGGAGGTGGTGGTGATGGGCCACGGCTTCTGCGGCGGCTGCGCGGCGGCGCTGACCGGCCAGTTCGACGACGCCGCGCACGGCGAGGGCCATTTCATCGCCGACTGGATCGAGATGCTCCGCGAGGCGCGCGACAAGGTCCGCGCCGAGCATGGCGAGGACTTCCGGGCGATGGAGCTGGAGGGGGTCAAGGTCAGCCTCGCCAACCTGCGCACCTTCCCCTGGGTCCGCGAGCGCGAGGCGGACGGGCGGCTGAAGCTCCACGGCGCATATTTCGCCATCTCCGACGGAATCCTCCACCTGCTCGACGAGGCGAGCGGCACCTTCGCTCCGGCTTGATCCGTCGTCCCGGCGAAAGCCGGGACCTCGTCGGGTGAAGTGCTCGGCGCCTGTCCTCGCCCAGGTTCCGGCTTTCGCCCGGATGACGATCAATGCCCGTGCGAGGCGACGCTCCTTCGCGCCCCATAGGCGAAATAGATGACCAGCCCGACGACGTGGGCGATCATGAAATAGCGCTGGGTCGCCCAGGGCAGGCTGTAGAGCAGGTAGAGGCAGCCGAGGATCCCGAAGATGCCGACCACCCAGGGCAGCGGAGTCCGGAACCGGCGCGGCGCGTCGGGAGCGCGGACGCGCATGATCAGCATGCAGACGCAGACCGCGATGAAGGCGGTGAGGGTTCCCGCGTTGGCGAGCGCGGCGAGCTCGGCGAGCGGGACGATCCCGGCCAAAGCGGCGACGACGACCGCGGTGAACAGGGTGATCCGGACCGGCGAGCCGCGGCCCGACACCCGCGCAAGGCTCCGCGGCAGGAGTCCGTCTCGGGCCATGACGAAGAAGATCCGGCTCTGGCCGTAGAAGAAGGCGAGGATCACCGTGGGAAGCGCGATCACGGCCGAGGCGGCGAGGAAGCGCGCGGTCCACAGCTGGCCGAGCTCGCGAAGGATGAGGGCGAGCGGTTCGGGGCTGTCGGCGAAGCGGGTGTAGGACAAGGCTCCGATCGCGGCTCCCGCCACGGCCATGTAGATGATCACGCAGGCGACCATCGATCCGACGATTCCGATGGCGAGGTCGCGGCCGGGGTTCTTCGCCTCCTCGGCGGCGGTGGCGATGGCGTCGAAGCCGTAGAAGGCGAAGAAGATGATCGCCGCGGCGGCCATCACTCCGCGCTCCACCCCGTCCGCGCCGACCGTCTTGGGGAAGCCGTAGGGGCTGAACGGCTCGAAATGGGCCGGGTCGAAATAAGGCAGGGTGACCGCGACGAAGACGATCAGGGCGACGACCTTGACGACGACGAGGAGGGCGTTGACCGTCGCGCTCTCCTTGGTGCCGTAGATGAGCAGGCCGGCGATGACCGCGATGATGAAGATGGCGGGAAGGTTGAGGATCCCGCCCAGCTCCGGCCCCTTGATCAGGGCCTCGGGCAAGGCGGCCCCGATGCTGGCCATGAAGCCCGCGGCATAGCCCGACCAGCCGACCGCCACCGCGCTCACCACCAGCGAATATTCGAGGATCAGGCTCCAGCCGATGATCCAGGCGATCAGCTCGCCGATGACGACGTAGGAGTAGGTGTAGGCGCTTCCCGAGGCCGGGATCATCGTCGCCATCTCGGCGTAGGCGAGCGCCGCGCAGGCGCAGATCAGCCCGGCGATGGCGAAGGATAGGATGACGGCGGGCCCGGCCTTGGCGGCTCCGACCCCGGTCAGGGTGAGGATCCCGGTTCCGACGATGGCGCCGACCCCGAGCGCGACCAGATGCGGCCAGCCGAGGCTGCGGTGGAGCCGGTGCTCCGGCGCCATGTCCTCGTCGGCGACCACCGCCTTGCGCGCGAACAGGTTCATCAGGCCCTCCCCTTGTCGTCAGGGCTTGATAGGCAAGGCGGCGGGCGAAGCCTAGCGCCTTTAGGGAACGCGCTCGCCGACCACGTTGCCGGGCGGGCTGTAGCGGCAGATGAGGAAATCCCATTTGTCGCTGCTGTGCACCGCGCAGCCGACCCGGCCCGTCCCCTTCCAGATCATCTGCGTGTAATGGCCGACGTCGCTCCAGTGGCCGCTTCGGCTGACGGCCGGGAAGAAGCCTGGACGGAACAGGCTCTTCTCCGCCGCCCACGACCCGGCCATCTCCTCCAGCTCGTAGGCGGCGCGGGTGCCCATCCACAGATTCTCGCCCTGGCCGAAGCGGCTGCTGGCGGGCGAGTGGGCGAGCTTGCCGCGACGGGCGAGCTCGGGTCCGTAGGCCGCCGCGGCGGCGGCGAGGCGCGAGTCCCAGACCAGCGGCGCGGCGCCGGCGGCGGCACGCTCGCGATTGTGGATCGCGAGCAGGCGCGGGCCGAGGCGCGACAGGTCATGGTCCTCCTCCCGGACCGGCCGCTCCTCGCGGACCATCCGCCCATCCGCCCATTCCGGCCGCGAGCCGCAGGCCGAGAGCAGCAGGGCAAGGCTCAGCAGGGTGGCCGGAAGGCGTCGCATCGCCGGCCTTAAGTTGCGATCCCCGTCGGCGGATGCAAGAAGGTCCGGATGAGGTTCGCGCTCCTGCCAGCTTTGCTGCTTGCCGCCTGCACCGCCCAGGTGTCGCATCCGACCAAGAGCCTGGCCGAGCAGCAGGTCGACGTCGACTTCTGCACCCGCGAGGCCAATCACAAATATTGGATGGATCCGGTCGCGGCTCTTCTCAACGCCTACGACTGTCTCGAGGCGAAGGGCTATCGCAAGGAGAAGAGCGGCCTCGAGGCCCAGGTCGAGCGGGCGGTGCGTGACGACCGCATCCGCCGCCGCGATCCCGACGATCCGACCCGGCCCTGCCCGGTGCCCTGCCGCAAGGACTAATAGATATAACCCTGGCGCTCGAGGAAATCCTTCTCCTCGCGGGTCGAGGCCCGGGCGGCTGCGGGCCGCCTCGCCTTGCGGTAGCGCGGGGGCGCGCGCACCGGGCGTACCGGCCGGAGGAGCGCGGTGACGTCGCGCTCGGCGCGGACGCGGGCGATCACGGCGGCGGACGAGGGGATCGCGACCCGGTCGTGGGCCGCCTCGGCGGCGGCGGCGCGGGCGGCCGCGGCGCGCGCCGGCCCTTCGCTGTCGTGCGGCTCGGCGGCCGCGGCGGCGGCGGTCAGCCGCGGCGGGACGACGTTCTTGCCGAGCGCGACTGCGGCGAGCGCGCAGGCGAGCAGGCCGGCGATCAGCCAGCCGCTGACCGCGACGTAGCGCGGCGGCCGGCCGGCGCTCGCGACGTGGAGCTCGGCGAGGCGAAGCGCCTGCTGCTTGTTCCACAGCCGGTGATCGTAATCGGCCCTCTTGCCCGGGTCCTTGAGGATCGCGAACGCCTCGTTGATCGCGGTCGCGTCCTTGGAGGCGGGGCCGTCGACGGCCTGGTCGGGATGATATTTCTTGATCAGCGCCTTGTAGGCGGCCTCGACCACGATCGGCTCGGCTTCGGGAGCGACGTTGAGGACGTCGTAGAGGCTGCGCGGATTGGGCATGATCGAGAAGGCTTCTGCCGCAGATCGGCCGAAAGTGCCAGAGCCCTGTTTAATCGAGCCGGGACAGGCACTTGCCGCACGCCGCTTTCGCCTCCGGAGCGGGGGTGCTAGGCGCGTCGAAACACCGCCAGGAGGCCGACGAAACGATGCGCGACTGGGGACTTCCCGCGGCCTGGGCGCCGCGCCTGCTGAGCGTGCTGAGGATCGTCTCGGCGCTGATCTTCCTCGAGCACGGAGCTCAGAAGCTGCTCGGCTTCCCGCCGATGCCGCCCGGGGCCCAGGCTCCGGCGCCGATGACCTTGCTCTGGTTCGGCGGGGTGCTGGAGCTGTTCGGCGGCCTGCTGCTTCTGATCGGCCTGTTCAGCCGCCCGGTCGCCTTCCTCCTCTCGGGCGAGATGGCCGTCGCCTACTGGATGTTCCACGCGCCCCAGGGCCCCTTCCCGGCCCTCAACATGGGCGACGCGGCGATCCTCTATTGCTTCGTCTTCCTCTATATCGCCGCCGCCGGGCCGGGGCCGTGGAGCCTCGACGCGCGGCTCGGCCGCGGGCGCCGCTGAGATGGCCGCCCACCACCCGGACCAGGCCGGCAACATCGCCCTGCTGATCGACGCCGACAACGCCTCGTCCGACCATCTCGATGCGGTCCTCACCGTCCTCGCCGAGCTCGGAACGGTCAACATCCGCCGCGCCTACGGCAATTGGAGCAAGGCCGGGCTCAAGGGCTGGGCCGAGATGACCCACCGCCACGCGATCGAGCCCCACCAGCAGTTCGACATCACCAAGGGCAAGAACGCGACGGACATGAAGATGACGATCGACGCCATGGACCTGCTGTTCGGCGGCCGGGTCGACGGCTTCGGGATCATGTCGAGCGACAGCGACTTCATGCCGCTGGCGATGCGAATCCGCCAGGACGGAGTGCCGGTCTACGGCTTCGGCACGTCGCGGGCGCCGGTGTCGTTCCAGCAGGCCTGCAGCCGCTTCATCGACGTCGGGGCGCTCGTCCAGGGCGACGATCACGACGCGCCCGAAGCGAAGCCGCCGGCGGCCAAGCGCAAGGTCGACGAGGAGCTGGTCAAGCTGCTCGGAGCCGCCTTCCGAGCCTCCAAGCGCGACGGGCGGGGCTATGCGAGCCTCTCCGAGGTCGGCCAGCGCGCCGGCAACCGCTCCTCGTTCGACGCCCGAAGCTACGGCTATGCCGACCTTCACGAGCTGATCGACGCGGTGCCCAATTTCGCGACCGAGCGGCGCGAGGACGGGCGGGTCTACGTGAAGAGGGTGCGCTAGCGGCTCATTGCGCCGCCGGAGTCGCGGCCTCGACGAAGTCCGGAACGCCCGAATGGACGCGGACCCCCGCCACCTCTTCCGAAGCGGCGTCCGGCTCCGCGGCCCCGTCGAGCATCCGGGGGGGCGGACCGCCGCGGCGGACCCGCACTCCGAAGACGAAGCTCACCCTCCCCTGCCCCGGCGCCGCCTCCGCCGGGGCCTCGGTCGGAGCCTGGCGGGCGGCCTGGCGGATCGGCTCGGCCGCCAGATAGGGGCGGCGGTAGGATCTGGGATCGCCCCATTCGCCGCGCCAGCGGTAGAAGATATGGGCGCCGACGGTGACCGCGGGGCGCATCGCCGAGGCCCACCAGGGCCGGATCGCGGTGGTGTGATAATGGGTTGCGAGTCCGACCGGGCCGTAGACTCCGCCGGCGAGCGCGGTCGCCGCCACCTTCCTCGCCCTCAGCCACGCCTCGCGGTCGACCGAGCCGCGCAGCGAGCCGTCGCAGGTGAAGCTGAACTGGCAGCCGGTGCTCCGTCGCGAGCCCTGGTAGACCACTCCGCAGACGCTGTTCGGGAAGGCGGGATGGCGGACCCGGTTGAGCACGACCTGGGCCACCGCCCGCTGGCCTTCGAGCCCTTCCGAGCGCGCCTCGTAATAGACCGCGGCGGTAAGGCATTGCAGCGAGGCGGCCATGGCGCGCCCGCTCGCCGCACCGGCCTTGAAGGGCTCGGCCGCCTGGCCTGGCGCGATCGCCTCGGCCGGCGGCAGCGGCACCGGCGCCTTGCCGCGGGCGGGGAGCGCCGGCCCGGCTGAGGCGGCGTCGGCGAGGGTCCGGACCCCCTGCCCCGCGGCGACCGGCGGGACGCAGGAGGCCCCGAGAAGCAGCATCGGCAGGCCGAGCATGGACTTGTGCAGCATTTCGAACGCGCCCCGTGAAGTTGGGACGGCTCTAGCTTCAGGGTGTTAGAAGTCGGTTAACCCTGTTGCCTGTCCGGAATCGGACGAAGTGGACGAAGTGGACGAAGTGGAAGGATGGAGGGGGCCGTTAGCCCCCTCTCCCTGCAGGGGAGAGGGACAGCCGCGAAGCGGCAGGGTGAGGGCTTGAACGGCGCAGGGTATAGGCCCTCACCCTCCCAAGCCTTCGGCTTGGGCCCCTCCCTCTCCCCTGGAGGGAGAGGGGTTGCGGGCGCGCGGAAGGGTCCGTCGGCGAACGGGGGAAGAGCGGCCGGCGCGTCCTGCCACGGGCACCCGGGGCCGACGACTTTGTCGCTTTCGCTCCTGGGCGAAAGCCTTGGGTCTGGTGAAGAGCCGGCCGGTCCGTGGGTCCTCGTTGAAGGACCGTGGCGAAAACGCCGTTTCAGGCGTCCCCTTCCGCCAGGCCCTCTTTCGAGACCTGGGCGGGTCCGGACCCGATACGCTCTTCGACGGTGCGAGCTCCTATACTCCCGGATGTCTTCGCGCCGGCCGTTCGGCTTCGGGAGGCGAACCTCCTTCCGCCGCAGTCCCTGCCTTGCGCCGGGTGATCGGGCCGACTCGGGCAGGCGTCCGATATGGCACGCCGAAGAGAACAAGTCAAGAACAGTTTTCACCCGAAGCACCGAAGGACCAAAGGGGCTGGAGCGGTTCGACCGCCTGCGGCTGTCCGCGGATCGGGATGAAGGAGCGACTGCGTCGCTCAATAAAGGGCCATTTCGATGAGGCTCGGCCTCGGCACCGCCCCGGCCCCTTTGGTCCTTTGGTGCTTCGAGTGAAACCTTGTTCTTCTCAGGCGCCGCGGCGTCAGGCTTCGCCGATGTCCTCGTTCCACAGCTCGGGCTTCTCGGCGATGAAGCGGGCCATCAGGTCGACGCAGCGCCGGTCGTCGACGATCGCCACCGCGACTCCGTTCGCCCGAAGGAAATCCTCGTTGCCGCCGAAATTGCGGTTTTCGAGGATGACGACGGCCGGAATCCCGAACTGGACGATCGTCCCGGCGCACATCATGCAGGGCGACAGCGAGGTGTAGAGGATCGTGTCCCGATAGGAGCCCTGGCGGCCGGCGCGGCGCAGGCAGTCCATCTCGCCATGCGCGATCGGGTCGCCGAGCTGGACCCTTCGGTTCCACCCTTCCGAGACGATCCCGCCGCCGCGGGCGAGCAGCGAGCCGACGGGGACTCCGCCCTCCTCATAGCCGCGCAGGGCGAGCGAATAGCAAAGATCGACCAGGTCGGGGTTCGGATCGAGTGCCGTCATAGGTGAGCCTAATGGCAGATCGAGCCGCTCGAGATAAGCCGGGCCCCATCTCGAACGGCGGCGGCGAGCCTGTCCGACTACCTCTTCCAAAACGGATGTGTCGTCCGTTGTTGCCGGGGCGCCGCTCCGGTATGAAGGATCCTCCAATCAGGAGAATAATGCTCATCGGGGAGACTCGTCATGGCCGGGACCTGGACCACTCTTACCAACGCGCCGCCGGCCGCTTTGTCGACCATGCTTCTCCTGACCGACGGGACCGTCCTCGCCCAGGGATTCCTCACCAACGCCTGGTACCGGCTTAGTCCCGACGCCAGCGGCGATTATGCCAACGGCACCTGGACGACGCTCGCGTCCAGCGTCAAGGCGCCGCTCTACTACGCCTCGGGCGTCCTGCGCGACGGCCGGGTCATCGTCGCCGGCGGCGAATATGACGGCAGCGCGATGGTCTTCCTGCTCAACGCGGAGATGTACGATCCCGTCGCCAACAGCTGGACGACCCTGCCCGTGCCGGCGGGCTGGGTGAGGATCGGCGACGCGCCGGGATGCGTCCTTCCCGACGGCCGCTTCTTCGTCGGCCAGGTCCTGACGCTGAACACCGCCATTTACGACCCGACGACCAATGCCTGGACGGCCGCGGCGAACAAGATCAACACGGTCGGCGAGGAAAGCTGGTCGCTGCTTCCCGACGGGACGGTCCACGCGGTCGACTGCTCGAACCCGCCCAACGCCGAGAAATATATCATCGCCTCCAACCAGTGGGTCTCCGCCGGCGCAACGCCGCAAAGCCTCGTCGACTCGATCTCGGAGGTCGGCGCTTCGGTGCTTCTGCCCGACGGCCGCCTGTTCGTGCTCGGGGCCACCGGCTACACCGCCATCTACACGCCGCCGCCGGTCGCCAACCAGGTGGGCAGCTGGGTGCTTGGCCCGACCATTCCCCAGGCCGGCCCGAACCAGCCGCTCGGAACCGTCGACGCCCCGGCCGCGGTTCTTCCCAACGGCAAGGTCCTGTTCGGCGCCGGGCCGATCACGTCGCCGGCGACGTTCCAGGCGCCGACCTCCTTCTTCGAATATGATCCGGTGGCGAACGTCATCTCGGCGGTGCCCGCCCCGGCGACCAGCGGCCATATCCCCTACGAGGGCCGGATGCTGATGCTTCCGACGGGGCAGGTCCTCTATACGGCCTACGATACGGTCGTCGCGCTCTACACTCCGGACGGCTCGCCCGATCCCGTCTGGCGGCCGACGATCACCTCCTGTCCGTCCTCGCTCCGGCGCGGTCGGACCCACACCCTGTCCGGACGGCAGATCAACGGCCTCACCCAATGCGTTTTCTACGGCAACGACGCCACCAACGCGACCAACTATCCGATCGTCCGGCTCGAGGCCGTCGGGTCCTCGGACGTCTATTATTGCCGGACCTTCAACTTTTCGACCATGGGCCTGCAGACCGGGACCGTCGTCCACAGCTGCGACTTCACCGTCCCCTCCTCCGTCCCCGTCGGCAATTACTGCCTGCGGGTCGTCGCCAACGGCATCGCCTCCGCGGCCTGCCACAACGTCGCGGTGACGACCAAGCGGTACAAGGAGTTCAAGATCGAGGTGAAGGAGAAGCTCGAGATACTGGAGAATATCGACATCAAGCGGCTGCGCGACGTCCGCGAGAAGCGGCTTCCCGATATCGACGACATCAAGCTCATCCGCGAAGAGCTGGATTTCAATATCTTCGAGCGCATCGAGGAAGAATGGGTCAAGACCGTCAAGACCCTCGCCGACCATGCGGACCGGGCAACCGAGCAGCTCGGCCGGACGTTTATCGAGAAAGAGGAGCGACCGCTCATGGCCCAGCCCGAGCCCGAGATCGAGGAGATCAGGCCCCCCGTCATTTCCGAGGAGGAAGCCCGGCGCGGCCAGGAGAAGCATGTCTTCCACGACAAGATGGGCAATGTCATCCACGGCGAGGCGGAGGAGCTCCACGAGCTGCTTCATTCGCTGTCCAGCTCCGGCGGCAAGATCCACGCCGTCGACGCCGCCAGCACCAGGCGCTTCGTCGCCGAAGCGAAGCGAAGGATGGCGCAGACCGCGCGACCGAAGAAGAAGTGATCGTCGTCGTCGGCAGCCGCCACGATCCGGTGGCGGCCGCCCTCGTCCGCGAATGGCCGGACTCCGCGCTGTGCCGCGCGGAAGACATCACGGCGCCGGGCTGGCTTTGCCGCAACGACCACGGGCCGCTCCGCTGGGTCGTCGAAGGACAAGCGGTCCAAGATGACGAGGTCACCGGAATCTTCGTTCGCCGCTGCGCTTTCTACCCCGAGGAATTCCTATCGACCCACCGCGAGGACCGCGTCTTCCTCGCCGCCGAAGCGCAGGCCTTTCTCGGCTTCGTCCTGTCGCGCACCCGCGCCACGGTCGCCAACCCGCCGCGCGACGGCGCGCTCGGCGGAGAGGGTCTCGGCTTCGAACATTGGATGCCCGCCGCCGTGCGCGAGGGGCTGCCGATACGGCCCTTCCGGCTGGCCGGCGGCCGGCGGCGACTCGCGCGGCCGGAGCGCCCGCCTCTGGCCGTCGAGGTCGTTGGCGACGAGGCCTTCGGCGACGCCCCCGCCGGACTGAAAGACGCCGCTACCCGCCTTGCCCGAGCGCTCGGGCTCGTCTGGGCGGCCTTTCTGTTCGACGGCCGGCGAAGGCTGATGGCGCTCACCGTCGCGGCCGAGCCCGGTCCGCAGGCCCGCCGGGCCCTCGGCAACCTCCTGGCCCGGCGGCGGGAGGCGTGATCCTCGTCTGGGGGCCGGCCGACGATCCCCCGGTCGAGCATGTGCTCGAGGCGCTCCACGACCGCGGCGCCCCGGCGGTGCATATCGACGACGACGCCCTGCCGGCGCTCGACTTTGAGGTCGGCTTCTCGCCGCGGCCGGCCGGCCGGCTCCGCTCGGCCGGCACGACGATCGAGCTGGAAAAGCTGACCGGTCTCTACCTGCGCCCCGGCGAGGACCGCCCCGATTCGCGCAGGCCGGAGTCGGTCAAGGCGGCGGCGATGCTGATGGCGGTCGCAGCCTCGGCTCCGGCGACCGTCGTCAACCGCCCCTTCGCGGGACGGTCCAACGGCTCGAAGCCGCTGCACCTGCAGCAGATCGCGAACGCGGGCCTGAAGGTGCCGGAGACGCTCGTCACCACCGATCCCGCCGCCGCCCTCGATTTCCTTCGCGAGCATGGCCGGCTGGTCTACAAATCGATCAGCGCGGTCCGTTCGATCGTCGCCACCCTGGATTCGGACGACCAGGACCGCCTCGCCGGGGTCGCGACCGGCCCCGTGCAGCTCCAGCGCTGGATCGCGGGCACCGACGTCCGGGTCCATGTCGTCAAGGAGCGCTGGTGGGCGACCGCGATCGAAAGCGAGGCGGACGATTATCGCTACGCCGCGCGCGACGGCCTCGCGATCGCGATGAGGCCGATCGAGATCCCGCCCGAGCTCGGCCACCGCCTCGTGCGCCTGACCGCCGCGATGGGCCTGCTTGTGTCCGGCATCGATCTGCGCCGGACCAAGGGGGACGAGTGGTTCTGCTTCGAGGTCAACCCGTCGCCCGGCTTCACCTATTACGAGGAGGCCACCGGCCAGCCGATCGCCGAAGCGATCGCGGACCTCCTGTGCGGCACGGATCCTGGCGGGTGAGCCGCCGGCAGGTGATCCGGTGCGGCATGGTTGTGGCCGACAGCCGCTATGGTAGAATGAGACGATGACCGCGCAGGAGCTCCTCAAGCCGCCCGGCCGATACAGGCTGAAGGTCGCGGACTATCTCACGCTCGACCGCTCGGGTGCGTTCGAAGGCATGCGCACTGAGCTGATCGAGGGGGAGGTCATCGTCATGAACCCGCAGACCCGGCGTCACCTCTTCGTGAAGAGCGAGCTTGCCTATCGCCTCCGCCGGGCGCTGGAAGAGATCGGGAGCAGCCTGTTCGTCGCCGTCGACGGAACAGTGGAGCTGAGCCGCGACAGCCACAGCCTGCCGGAGCCGGATATCTTCCTGACCAGCGCGCCCCATGGCGAGGGCTTCGTGCCCGTCGAATCGGTGGCGCTGGCGGTGGAGGTCGCCGCCACGAGCCTTGAGCTCGATCTCGAGCGCAAGGCACCGCTCTACGCCCGCCACGGCATAGGGGAATATTGGGTGGTCGATTTGAACCGAGGCCTGATCCACCAGATGTGGTCGCCGGGGGGCGAGGGCTATGGGGAGCGGCGCGAGGTGGCGATCGGACCAAGGATCGAAGCGGGGACGATCGGGGGGCTGGCGGTGGAGACCGCCGGGATCGGTTAGTCGCCGCCTCCTTCGCCGTCGTGCGCTAGTAATCGAAGCGCTGGACATAGGCGCGGCGCTCGGCCGGGCACCAGGCGATCGTGAAGTTGACGTAGGGCGCGTCCGGCTTCTTGTCGAAGATCGGCTGGTCGTAGGTGGCCCCTCCCCGACACGGCGCCTTCGGCCACCAGTCGGGGACGGACCATCCGCGCTCGGCGTCGGTGTGCGCGTCGAACTCCCGCCGCTCCAGCCCGACTCGCTCGCCATAGGCGTCGAGCGCCTCCTGGGTGGTCGTCACCAGGGCGTAGCTTTGCGCCGTATCGCCATGGGCGACGTGCTCGGCTCGGAGCACCTGCGACTCGCTGTCGACCAGGCCCGGCGCGAGCCCGGCGCCCTCCCAGGCGCTCAGCGTCGAACGATGGGTGGCGAACATGCTGACGCAGCCATAGGTCATGGTCAGAAGCCAGAGGGCGGCGAATGAGGCCAGCGCGCGCCGGTTGCGGCGCCGGCGGTCGGCGGCGCTTCCCGGCTCCTCGCCGGTCGGCCACACGGCCGCGACAAGGGCGGCGATCCCACCGACGAGCGTGCTGACGACCAGATTGCCGAAAAAGCCGAAAAGATAGGTCAGCCCGCCCAGCGCATTCGCTCCTCAGCGAGTCAGCTTCCGGTAGGTCATCCGGTGCGGTCGGTCGGCTTCCGGGCCCATCCGCCGGCGCTTGTCCTCCTCATAGGCTTCGAAATTGCCTTCGAACCATTCGACGTGGCTGTCGCCCTCGAAGGCGAGGATGTGGGTTGCGAGGCGGTCGAGGAAGAAGCGGTCGTGGCTGATGACGACCGCGCAGCCGGCGAAATTCTCGAGAGCGTCCTCGAGGGCGCGAAGGGTCTCGACGTCGAGGTCGTTGGTCGGCTCGTCGAGGAGGAGGACGTTGCCGCCCTCCTTGAGCATCTTGGCCATGTGGACCCGGTTGCGCTCGCCGCCGGACAGCTGGCCGACCTTCTTCTGCTGGTCGGGGCCGCGGAAGTTGAAGGCGCCGACATAGGCCCGGGTGCCCACCTCGTGCTTGCCGAAGCGGAAGACGTCGGAGCCGCCCGACACCTCCTCCCAGACGTTCTTCTTCGGGTCGAGCGCGTCGCGCGACTGGTCGACATAGCCCAGGTGGACGGTGTCGCCGATCCGGATCGAGCCGGCGTCGGGCGTCTCGGCGCCGGTGATCAGCTTGAACAAGGTGGTCTTGCCGGCGCCGTTGGGGCCGATCACGCCGACGATCCCGCCCGGTGGAAGGCTGAAGGTGAGGTCGTCGAACAGCAATTTGTCGCCATAGGCCTTGGTCAGGCCCTGCGCCTCGATGACGGTGCCGCCGAGCCGCTCGGGGACCTGGATGAGGATCTGGGCCTTGCCGGGGGTGCGGTTCTCCTGCGCCTCGACCAGCTCGTCGAAGGCCTTGATGCGGGCCTTGGACTTGGTCTGGCGGGCCTTGGGCGAGCGCCGGATCCAGTCCAGCTCCTCCTGGATCGCCTTCTGCTTACCCTGCTCCTCGCGCTCCTCCTGCTCGAGGCGCTTGGCTTTCTTCTCCAAATATCCGGAATAATTGGATTCGTAGATGTAGTAGCGGCCGCGATCGAGCTCGAGCACCCAGTTGACGACATTGTCGAGGAAGTAGCGGTCGTGGGTGACGAGGATGACGTTCCCGGCATAATCGACGAGGTGCTTTTCGAGCCACTGGACGCTTTCGGCGTCGAGGTGGTTGGTGGGCTCGTCGAGCAGCAGGATGTCGGGCTTCTCTAGCAGCAGCTTGGTGAGCGCCACCCGCCGCTTCTCGCCGCCCGACAGGTTGTCGATCGGGCTGTCGCCGGGCGGGCAGCGCAGAGCGTCCATCGCGATCTCGAGCTGGTTGTCCAGCGACCACCCATCGACGGCGTCGATCTTCTCCTGGAGCTCGCCCATCTCCGTCATCAGGGCGTCGAAATCGGCGTCTTCGGGCGGATCGCCCATGATCGTCGAGATCTCGTTGAAGCGGTCCATCATGTCGGCGACCGGGCGGACGCCGTCCATGACGTTCTCCTTGACGGTCTTGGAAGGATCGAGCTGCGGCTCCTGCTCGAGATAGCCGACGCGGATGCCGTCGCCGGGCCATGCCTCGCCCTGGAACTCCTTGTCGCGCTGCGCCATGATCTTCATCAGCGTCGATTTGCCGGACCCGTTCGGCCCGATGATCGCGATCTTCGCGTCGGGGTAGAATTGCAGCGAGATGTTGTTGAGGATGGGCTTGGGCTGACCAGGGAAGGTCTTGGTCAGGTTCTTCATCACAAAGCTGTACTGTGCGGCCATGGCGG
>DASVVX010000032.1:0-10135 GCA_036386295.1 Allosphingosinicella sp. | reverse complement strand
GGCCGTGGTAATGCTCGCCGCGCCAGAAGGCGCCCGGCGCGACGCCCGCGCCGGCATAGGCCCGGCGCGCCGATTCCGGGCGCAGCACGGACGCCAGCCGTCCCCCGGCCTCATGGTAGATGAGTCGGTGCATCCCGGCATAGGAGACCATCGTCACCGCCAGCGCGACGGCGATCCCGAGCGGGACGAGGAAGGTCGCCCGACGGTCGTGGGGCGCCATTTCGAGCGCCTCTTCGCGGATCGGGTCGGCGATGACGACGAGCAGCGAGGCGAGGATCGTCGCGTGGCCGATCAGGTCGACCCGCCCGAACGGATAGACCGCCGCGAACATGAGGACGAACAGCGCCGCGGCGGAAAGGCGGCGGACGAGCGGGGTCCAGAGCAGCCCGAAGCCGAGCGTGAACTCGGCGACTCCGGCCATGGTCGTATAGGGCCCGAACGGGATCCCGAAGGCGAGGAACGGCTTCTCCTCGAGCAGCGGAAGGAACCACTGCGGGTACATGAACTTCTCCATGCTCGACCACATCAGGGCGAGCGCGATGCCCCAGCGCAGCACGGCGAAGCGCCGGTCGTGCCAGCGGCCGTCCGGGAGGCCCGACAGGAGGAGGTACCCGGCGAGCCCGAGGCCCAGAGCGAGATAGTCGAGGAGATGGAAAAGGTCGTAGTCGCGCAGGGTCAGCGCCCAGAGCAGGACGATGGCAAGGGCCGCGAGCGGCCGGGTGCGGCGAGGAATGGCGAGCAGGGCGATGAGCAGCTGCGCCCACGGGATGAGCTCGGAGCGGGTCTTGAGCTCGGGAGTCAGGTAGGTGCCGCCGACCGCGAAGAGGGCGATGAAGAAGGCGGCGAGCACCGCGACCATGAAGCCGTCGGAATGCTCGCGAAGCGGCCGGCTGGCGAAATCCAGGCCCCGCGTCGCCGCGACTCCCGGCGCCCGCCGTTCGACCAGCGTGGTCGCCGCGAAGAAGAGCAGCACGAGCGCGACGCCGAGCCAGAAATAGGGAAGCCCGAGCGTCGTTCCGATCGGCACCGGCTCGGCGGCGACCTCATAATCCTCGAACCATTTGACGTGGGCGGACGCCGCGCCGGCGAACGCCAGCAGCAGCAGGGGCAAAGCTCGCAGGATCATGTGGGGGCGAACGACAGGGCGCGCGCTTTGGTTTCCCGCCCGACCAGCGAAAGGGCGCCCCGGCCGGCGGCCGGAGCGCCCTTCCCGCGTCGCCTGGCGCTCAGGCGAAGATGAAGTCGCTGACGACCGGAGCGGCCGTCGCTCCGAGGTCGATCTGGAAGTCGGCCACCTTGTCGCCGTTGAGATCGCCTTCGACGATCGTCGTGAGGCCGTTCTTCACATAGTGAAGCTCGCCCTCGGTCCCGGAGAAAGCCCGCTTGCCGATGAAGTTGAAGCTTCCCATCGCGCTGAGGTCGATCTTGTCAGTCCCCGACTGGAAGTCGAGGATCTGGTCGCGGCCCGAGCCCGGGAGGCTGTCGCGGTGGCTTTCCAGCCGGAAGACGTCGGAGCCCGTCCCGCCGGTCAGCAGATCGCGCCCGAGGCCGCCGACCAGGACGTCGTCGCCCGAGCCGCCGTCGAGCGAGTCCGATCCGCTGAGGCCGAAGACGACGTCGTCGCCGGCGAGCGCCCGGATCGTGTCGCCGGCGTCGGTGCCGGTGAGCCGGTCGCTCCCGGCCGTCGCGGCGGCGCGGACCCCCGTGAAGTCGCTATAGTCGAGCTGCACGGCGCCGGAGAGCAGGACCTGGAGGTCCGCGATCCGGTCGCCGTTCGAGTCGATCTCGATCACGGTCTGGTCCGAAGTCGAGGCGTAGCGCACCTCGCCCGCGCTTCCGGTGAAGGCGTTGTTGCCGATGAAGCTCGACGCTCCGCCGAGATCGATCTTGTCCACGCCCTTCTGGAAGTCGGCGATCGTGTCGCGGCCGAGGCCGACTCCGCTGTCGCCGGCGCCGAAGCGGAAGGTGTCCGCCCCGTCGCCGCCGGCCAGCAGGTCCGCGCCGGCGCCGCCGATCAGGACGTCGTTGCCGCCGCCGCCGGCGAGCGTGTCGTCGCCCGCGCCGGAATCGAGCCGGTTCGCCGCATCGTTGCCGGTCAGGACGTCGTTGCCGCTTCCGCTGGTGGCGTTCTCGATGGTGACGGCATTGGCGATGGTGAAGCCGCCGTAGATGCCCCAGGCGTAGGAGACCCGGCCGCCTCCGCCTTCCTCGTAGTTCAGGGTCGCGGCGCGCAGGTCGATGACCGCATCGCGGGCGCCGGCGTAGCGGATCTCGTCGGTGCCGCCGGCGTCCCAGATCGACTCGTAATAGGTGCCGGGGGCGTTGACGTCCTTGAGCACGTAAAGATCGTCGCCGGTGCGCCACTCCTCGTTGACGCCGTATTTGTCCTGGATGACGGCGATGTCGAGCGGGCTCAGCGAGGCGACCCAGCCGAAATGGTCGACCTCGGTTCCGGTCAGGCCGCCGGACCGCGCCTGGCCGTAAGGCGAGGTCGACCAGCCGTCGTTGTAGGACATGATGGTGTGGACCTGCTGGCTGAGGTCGAAATCGCCATAGCCGCCGCCGATGACGTCGGTGGTTCCGGTCCCGGCGCCGCGCATGACGCTGGAGTGGCCGCCATTGTCGTGCGGATGGGCCATGCCCATGCCGTGACCGAATTCGTGGACCAGCGTCGGGAAGTAGAAGCCGCCCTTCTGCAGGCCTTCCTGGCTCCAGCGAACGTCGCCGGCGTTGAATTCGGCCTGGCCCTCGTTGTCCGTGTTGGGCGCGCTCATCCGGCCGAGCAGGGACGCGCCGGCGCCGGGAGTGCCGTTGTAGGTGACGATCTTGAAGTCGGCTTCCTCACGGGTCGCGACCTCGACGAAGACGACGTCGGCGACCTGCTCGTAGAGGTCGAAGGCCTGCTCCATGGCCGTCTTCTCCCAGGCCTGGAGGCCCTTGGCGACCATCGTGGTGGTGAGGCCCGGGTTGGTCGGGTCCTCCGCGACGAAGACGTCGCCCGCCTTGGCGAAATAGACGGTGATGACGTTCTTGCCCTCGATCCCGAAGATGTTGCTTGAGCCGCTGAACGGGTTGCCGGTGATCCGCGGCCCCTCGGCGCCGTCGGGGTTGCGCGAGGTGCGGTCGACCTGGGTGCCCCAGTCGATCGAGTGGAGCGGGCTTTCGACGCTGTAATAAGGCTTGTAGCTGGTGTCGGGCCGTCCGGTGACGTCCTTCACGAACAGCTCGTAGTCGCCGACCGAATCGCCGGTGGTGCCGTTGGCCGGATGCTGGTCGAAGGCGCGGGCGGCGATGTAATAGGTGCCGCTGACCGGCGCCGCGAAGGTCAGCAGGGCGTCCAGGCCGCTCGGCGTGTTGGGGCCGCCGCCGTCGGCGTTGGTGAGGAGCGTCCCGTCCGGTCCGTAGAGATCGATATAGGCATCCGCGAGCGGAACGCCGCTCGGCCCGCCGACGACGAGATACTGGCCGATGTCGTAGAGATGGCCCTCGATCAGCTCGACCTTGAAGAAATCCTGGTCGCCGATCGTGTCGATGGTGGAGACGACGGAGGGGCCGTCGACGGTGACGGCGCGGGTGGTGGCGACCGTGTCGGGGACGTCGTCGGCGGTGACGAGGATGACCGTGTCGAGGAGCGCGGCCTTCGGCTCGCCGCTGAGGGAGCCGACCGCGAAGGCGCTGTCGAGCTTGCCGTGCCGGACCACCGCCTGGCTGAGGAAGCCCTCGGCGACCAGTCTCTTTCCTTGAAGATCACAAGACCAGCACATTATTCGCCTCCATTTTCAAGATAGGGGAAGATGGGCCTGCACACCGATGAAGTGCGTCAGAAGCAGGAGTAGTTTTCGAGAGAATGAACTCTGCCCGCTATACATCAGCCGGCGAGACAGGAACTGGTGTGGGCAAGATTAAACAGTGTTTTAACAGATTAAATCTTGTATTTAGGGTTACTTGGACGTGACAGTTTCTTCGGTGAGCGATTACGGCGGAGCAAGACGTTCGTTTCGCGGCCGAAGCAAAGGGACGGCGGGCCGTGCCGGGATCGCGGCGAACGGAGGTCGGGAGGGGCCGGGTCGCGCCAGTGGCGCGGTGGCGCCCGCCGCGCTAAGGCAGCGCCATGCCCGCCCGCCGCCGCCCGCGCCCGCCAAGATTAAACGCATGACCGCGAATGTGCTGGTGGTGGAGGACGATGCCGCGCTGCTCGCGATGCTCCAGGCCGCGCTCGCCTACGGCGGCTTCGAAAGCGACGCGGTGTCGCGCGGCGCCGATGCGGTGACGGCGGTCGGAAGCGGGCGCTTCGACGCCGTCCTGCTCGATCTCGGCCTTCCCGATTGCGAGGGCGGAGAGCTTCTGCCCCGCCTCCGGGCCGTGTCCGACCTGCCGATCATCGTCGTGTCCGGCCGGGGAACCGAGCGCGACAAGATCGAGGCGCTCGACCTCGGCGCCGACGATTTCGTCGCCAAGCCCTTCCTTCCCGGCGAGCTGCTCGCCCGGATCCGGGCCGCGCTTCGGCGCTACGCCGTCCGTCAGGATCCCGGCCGCGAGGACCCCGCGCGCTCACCGCTCCGGATCGGCGCGATGACCCTCGATCCGCTGGACTGCAGCGTCGCCCTGCCGGGCGGCAAGGCCGAGCTCAGCGGGGCGGAGTTCCAGGTCCTGCAGAAGCTCGCCTCGGGCCGCGGCGCGACCGTGTCGCGCGCCGAGCTCCTCGCCGGGATGTACGGCGACAAGGCGCCGGCCGAAACCAATGTGGTCGACGTGTACATCTCGCGGCTGAGGATGAAGCTGCGCGACCTTCCCGGCGGCGAGGACCTCATCGCCAACGTGCGCGGACAGGGCTGGAGGCTCCGGGTCCCGGGGTGAGAGGGCATCGAGCTTCGCCCTTGAGCCCTGCGCTTCGCTACGGGATCAATGGCGGCGGCCAGTCCCCCGGACTGTCCGCTTTTCGCCATTGATGGTCGGGGAGACAGGATTCGAACCTGCGACCCTCTGCTCCCAAAGCAGATGCGCTACCAGGCTGCGCCACTCCCCGAGGTGATCGGGTCAAAGTGATACTTTGACCCGGGGCAGGAAGGAAGAAGGAAAGGCTCCCCCTTCTTCCTCGATCGAAGTACCACTTCGATCGAAACCCTGGTGGGCCCGGGAGGATTCGAACCCCCAACCTAGCCGTTATGAGCGGCCGGCTCTACCATTGAGCTACAGGCCCGTAACTCCAGCGCTTTCGGATAGGGAGCGGGTGCCGGAATGGCAAGACGAGCCTGAGTCCCGCTAGCGGGCCGCGGCGGCCTCGATCGTCTCCTCGATCGAGGCCGGGGCGATCCCCTCGGCCTCGAAGAAGTCGAACATCCCGTCCCACCAGGCATGGAAGGCGCGAAGATCGTCGGGGGTCCGGACATAGGGCGTGTGCCCGGGCTCGACCGACGGGGAGTGGAAGGAGAGGCTGAACCAGCGCACGCCGTCGTCGACCAGAGCCCGGGCCGCCCGGAGCGCGTCGGCGAGCGGCACCCCCTCGGGGGTCAGCGGGAAGCGGTCGAGAAGGCCGGCGCGGGACAGCAGGCCGCGCCCCCTGGGAAGACGCCCGCCGGCGCGGTAGAGACCCCTTCCCTTCGTCCTCAGCCGTCCGACATAGGCGGCGCTGAGCGGAAGCTCGACCAGCGCGCTGCCCTCGACCCGGAACGGCAGCGGCTTCACCCGCGAGAAATCGGGGCCGCCCTCGTCGCCATAATCGAACAGGGCCCGGACTGAGACGTCGGCCCGGTAGCCCATCTCCTCGAGAAGGGCGGCGGTGTTGGGGCCCACCCCATAGCGGCCGGCCCGGTAGACGACGGGGCGGCGGCCGAAGGCGGTTTCGATCGTCGCGGTCAGGTTTGCGATCTTGGCGCGTTCCAATTCGACGGGAAGATTGCCCACGAAGCTGTTGTATGTATTCACTTCCTCATCGTGCGGAGGGTTGACCCAGGGATGCAGCTGGGTGCCGATAGAAATCTCACCCCGCTCGAGCCAGTCGCGAAGCATGGCGATCGAATCGGGATCGGTCGCGATCGGATGGTCGACGAGATGGACGGGCTTCACCCCGCGCTCGCGGAAGCGCTCGTGCAGGCTGGGCATGGCCCGCATGTGGGTCGTCGAGCGGTTGTCGCGGCTTCGCGGCCTGGCCCAGTCGAACTCCTCCTCGGTGTCCGAGAAGATCGTGAAGCGGCGGCCGAAGCTCTCCGGCATGCGGATGTAGCAAGCCTCCCCGGGAGGCCGGTCGAGACGTCCCTTCGGCACGCTTCGCCTAACCGTTCCGGCCCGACGAGCGTTCCGCCGGCTCGAGCGGCGGCAGAAAGAGGGAAAAGCGGCGCTCGCCGACCTGGAGCGCTCCGCCGACGGCCTCGGCGAGGTTGCGGACGAGCCGGAGGGCGAAGCCGAGGCCGAGCGCCGGAGCGCCAGGCCAGTCGCCGTCGGGGCTGTAGCCCGGATCGAGCAGGGCGGCTTCGTCCAGGCCCTCGATCGCCTTGGGGCGATCGATCGACAGGCAGAGCATCTTGCGGCCGGCATCCTGGCCCATCGCCATCGTCGCGGTTATCGTCTCGCCTTCGCGGGCGAGGCCGATCGTGGCGGCGAGCATCCGGGCGAACATGCGCTCGGCGGCGTCGAGCTCGACCTTGGCGTCGGGCAGGTCGCGCTCGATCTCGATCAGGATCCGGCTTCCGCGCTGGGCGGCGACCCGCTCATAGGCGTCGTGGAGCCGGCACAGCAAGGCGACGGCGTCGACCGAGCTTTCGGCCAGCTGAAGCCGCTGGGTCTCGATCCGGGCGGCCGTGTCGAGATCGTCGACCGCCGACAGCAGCCGCCGCGCCTGGTCCATGATGTCGGACGCCCGAGCCCGGTAGCTCAGGGCGGCCGGGCCCATATACTGGCCGTCGATCATCTCGGCGAAGCCGATGATCGCGTTCAGGGGAGTCCTCAGCTCGTGGATCAGCTGGCGCAGCGAGTCGGCGGGCAGGTCGGTTCCGAACAGGCCGGTGCCCGACTCGGCCGGAGCGCCGCCGTGGGCGACCTCGTCGAGTCTCGGCCGGCGGGCGGCGCCGCGATAGCCGAGGAAATTGCCCTGCGCCGCGTCGAAGAAAGGGACGCCGGAGATCCGCCAGTCGCCCGAGGCGGCGCCGCTGCCCGGAACGCTGAACCGGGCGTCGCGGAACGGCGCCCGTTTCTCGAACGCGCCGGCCGCCTGGCCGTCGACTCCGTACTGGCCGCGCTCGGCGATCGAGGCGATGCTCTGCCCAACGAGGGGCCCGCGAGGCGCCCCTTCGACCCAGAGGATGACCCCGTCGGGGCCGGTCTCCCACTGGAATTCGTCGACCGTCGGCGGAGCGGCCGCGGCGGCGGCGCCCGCGGCGTCGCGGCGCCGGCGGAAATTCTCGATCCGGGCGACGAGATCGCGGATCTGCGCCTCGCTTCGCTCCGCGGCCGGAGTGACCGCCGAGCCAACGGCCGCTTCCACCTCCCCGCTCAGGGCGAAATCGCCGGCGCCGAAGCGGTAGAGGGCGTCGCTCACCTCCGGCGGAAGGTCGCGGCGATGGCGGAGCAGGCCGCGGGCCACCGGGCCGAGGCGGGGCAGAAGCTCGAGCCACGCCTCGGAGTCGAGCCGCGCGCCGGCGACCAGCGGCGAGGCGACCGCCGGCACGTCCTCGGCGAAGAAAGCGAGCGCCGAAGGATCGATCCGCCGGCCGGCGAGGGCGCGGGCGACCTCGCGGCGCGCCTCGACGGGAACCTGCGCCCGATTCTCCCGGAGCCAGGCGAGCGCCTCGTCCCGGGCGTCGCTGGCGCTCCGGCCCTGGGCGACGAGATCGACGAGCTGGCGCCACTTGGCGGCGAGCGCGGCGGGACGCGCCTCGCTCTGCCGCAGCACCGTCGCGATCATGTCGTCGAAACGCAATCGGCCAGCCCTTCGTGAACGAGGCCGAATGCCGGCCCCGCCAATCGTTAACGCGCGCTTCCGGCCAGCGGAAGGGGGGCATTCGGCGGCCGTCGCAATATGGGACGGGGCCTTACTCGTCATTGCGAGCGAAGCGAAGCAATCCAGCGCCGCGCCTCCGCCCGCTGGATTGCTTCGTCCCCCGGCTTTCGCCGGGGTCCTCGCAATCACGCGACGATCAGGCCCCGCTGCGCGCCAGCCAGGCGAGCCAGAAGGCGCCGAGGTCGCCGCGCGTGCCGGTCAGCGCCTTGAAGGTCGCCTCGGCGCCGGCGCGATCGCCGGAAGCGAGCTGGGCCATGGCGATCCGGGTGTTGACGACGTTGGGGTCGACTCCACCCTTGCTCAGAGCCGCGCGGTAGAGCGCGATCGCCTTGGCATTCTCGCCATAGCCGTAGAAGGCGTCGCCGATCTTCAGGGCGAGCGCGCCGCTGGCCCCGGCCATCGCCTTGGTCTCCTCGCCGGCGAGGCTTGCGCGATCGCCGTTGAGGCGGGCGCTGTTCAGCCGGATGAGCTCGGCGAAGGCGGCCTTCTTGGGATCGATCATCCGCTTGGCGATGCCGTCGTCGAGGACGGCCTTGGCCTCGCCGTAATTGCCGGCCCGGTAGAGGCCGTCGGCGAGGTCGAACCAGTCGCGCTCGCCGGCGAGCGCTCCGCTCGAGCGCATGAAGCGGAGCACGTCGAGCTCGGCGGCCGGATCGAGGCTGCTGGTGTCGCGGAAGATGAGCAGCGCGTCGCGCCAATTCTCCTTCGTCGGATAGGCGGCGACGAGCTGGCGGCTGAGCGACACCGAGGTCTGGCGAAGGGCCGGGTCGCTGCGGCCGTCGAACGCCATCTTCAGGGCATATTTGTACCAGCTCTCGTCGACCGGCTGGCCGGCGGCGCGCTTCATCTCGATCGCACGGGTGATCAGCGGCACCGCTTCCTTCGACTTGCGCAGGTCGCTCTTGACCTGGGCGAGGGCGATCAGCGCCTCCGGATCGTTGGGGGTGAGCTCGACCACCTTGGCGAACGAGGCCTCGGCCTTGGCCTTCTCGTTGGCGTTGTTCGCGAGGACTCCCTGGTTGCGGTAGATGACCGGAAGGTCCGCCGCCGGCACCTGGCCGCTGGCGATGAGATTGTCGAGGCCCTGGCGCTGCATCGGAATGTTGTTGGCGCCGAGCCCGATCTCGAGCTGGAAGCGGCCGACCGCATAGCGCGCGTCGGGGCTCTGGGCGACCGCGACCGCGGCGGGCAGGGCGGCCTGGGCCGCCGCCCAATCCTTGGCCGCGACCGCGGTCTGGACCGGCAGAAGCGCCGCGCGCTCCTCCTTGCTGATGTTGAAGCTGCGCTGAGCCGGCTGCGCCGTCGGCTGGCTCTTCTTCAGTCTCTGGGCATCGGCCGGAGCGGTCCCGACCGTCGCCGCGGAGCCGAGGACGAGAGCGACGCCGAGCGCGATCCTGGAAACGGATTTCATAGAAAATGCCTCCTGTTGACGCGCCTGGAGCCGGCCGTCCTGGTAAAAATATGGAGCGGCCTCTACCGCCAAACGCGAAACGTTTCTAGCGCTCCCGCGCTGAACCGCCGTTGAACTGCCCCGACTCGAAAAGAGCCGCATTTCAGGCGGTTGGGCCGAAGCCCGGAAATGTCGCCGGCGAAGTTGGCGATTTGCGCGATCATGCCTAAGTTGGAGACCCGCCTCGCGCGCGTACGCGCACGGGCGCGCGGGGTGGCGCCCGGCTTTTCCTTTCGCTAGGCTCCGCCACCGGTATCTTTCGCGCGCCGGCGCATCACGACAGACAATCAGGAACTTCCCTTGGCCAGCGTCCCGCCGACCATCGACACCCACGATATCTCGCCCGTCTCCATCGTCGAGGAGATGAAGACCTCCTATCTCGACTACGCCATGTCGGTGATCGTCGCTCGGGCCCTGCCCGACGTGCGCGACGGGCTGAAGCCGGTGCACCGGCGGATCCTCTACGCCTGCCAGGAAGGCGGCTTCGTCCCCGGGCGGCCCTATCGCAAGTCGGCCAAGATCGTCGGCGACGTCATGGGCAATTACCACCCGCACGGCGACAGCGCGATCTACGACGCCCTCGCCCGGCTCGCCCAGGACTGGTCGATGCGGGTGATGCTGATCGACGGCCAGGGCAATTTCGGATCGATGGACCCCGATCCGCCGGCGTCGATGCGCTACACCGAGGC
>DASVVX010000031.1:0-11500 GCA_036386295.1 Allosphingosinicella sp. | reverse complement strand
AGCCTCGAGCCGACCACCGGCTTGGACTTGCAGATCTCGCGGTTCGGGTCCCAGCCCGCCTCGCCCTTCCTGGGCGCCGCGAGGCCCGTCGCCGGCAGGGCCGCGAGCAGGGCGAGGCCCGCGATCGTCGTCATCCTTCGCATCCTCGTCTCCTGTCCGGTCCGGCTCACCAGGGGGTGTCGCGGCCGCCGCCCCGCATCGGGTTGCAGCTCGCGCTGTTGCCGCCGTTGCAGCCGGGATCGCCGTTGACCTGCTTGCGCATCAGCCCGACCTGCTCCTGGAGCTTCATCTCCTCCCACTGCTCGGCCGTCGCGCATTCGCGGATCCGCTTCAGCCTCGATCCGACCACCGGCTTGGACTTGCAGATCTGCCGCTCCGGATCGGCCGACGGGCCTTTCGCCCCGGCCGCCGCCGGGTCCGGCGCCGCCGCCAGGGCGAGCGCCAGCCCGGCCGCGACTCCGATCGCCGCCGCCGCCCTCATTGCGGCTGCTGCGCGGCTTCGATCCGGCCGATCATGTTGAGCTCCTCCGAGCTCTGGCCGCTCATCGTATTGATCTGCTGCCGGCCGAGGCCGACCTGCTCGGCCAGCTTCATGTCGTCCCATTCGGCGGCGGTGTGGCATTCGCGCACCCTCTTCACCCGCGAGCCGACCTGCGGCCGGCTCTTGCAGATCGCCCGATTGGGGTCGGCCGCTACGCCGCTCTTCCGGGTCGCCGCCGAGCCCGGCGCCGAAGCGGCGGCCAGCAGTGCGAGGGCGGCCAGCGCGCTCAGGCTCTTCATCGTCCTCGTCCTTCCTGCCGTTCCGCGGGATCCGGCCTCGCCGGCCCGTCCGCCGCTCATTCCTTCGGGCCCGGGGCGCCGTTGAACTGCTGGCGCCTCAGCCCCCATTGCTCCTGCTGCTTCATCTCCTGCCACTGCTGGGCGCTGTGGCATTCGCGGATGCGCTGGAGCCTCGAGCCGATCGCCGGCTTCGACTTGCAGATCTCGCGATTGGGATCGAAGGGCTTCTTCTTCTTGTCCGCGGCCAGGCCCGGCCCGGATCCCGCGGCAAGCACGGCCAGCGCCGTCGCGATCGCCATCATCCTCATCTTTTGCCTCCTTCCTACCAGGGCGTGTCCCGCCCGCCGACCTCGAGCGGCTTGTCGGAGGGGTCGCCGTTATACTGCTTGCGCATCAGGCCGACCTGCTCCTGGAGCTTCATCTCCTCCCACTGCTCGGCGGTCGCGCATTCGCGGACCCGCTTGAGCCTGGAGCCGACCACGGCCTTGGACTTGCAGATCATCCGCTCGGAATCGGCCTTCTTCCCGGCCGCCCCGGCCGAGGCCGCCGCCGGCGCTCCGGCGAGAAGCACCGCGATCCCGGCCGCGATCCGAACCAAGTCCATGATCCGCCTCCTCTAATCCCCGCTGGGGAGACTATCCCAGCCGGGCCCGTAGGAACAGCGGATTCTTGTCCCTTCCCGGGCCGGTGCGCTGGCCCCCCTACAGCAATCTGATCCTCGGCTCCGCCCGCCGCTTGCGCAGCATCAGCGCCGTCATCGCCCAGACCATCGCGTCGGCCCGGTCGGGCGACCGCCCCGGCCCTTCGTAGTCGCCGCCCGCGATCATCCCGGCGAGCTGGTCCTCGAGCTCGGGAAAGCCGCCGGCGAATTTCGCCCGGCCGGACTCGAACAGGGCCGCCACCGGCTCGGCCCGGGCCGACTTACCGTCAAAGGCATGCTCGATCCTCATCGGCAGGACGACGTTCGCGCCGCGAAGCACCGCCTCGACCATCGCCCCGCCCTGGTTGCCCTCGGCCACCACCCGGTCCGCGCCCCAGGCCGAGGCCGCCGCCTCGACCCTGAGCGCCCAGCCTTCCGGCCTCACTCCGGCGACGCTCGCATCGGCGAGCACATAGGCCGAGCCGTCGCCGCCGAGCGCGCAGACGACGATCCCGCAGGTGCCGCCGGCCGAGACCGGCGGGTCGACCCCGACCACGACCCGGCGGAAACCCGACGGCGGCGGCCCCGCCGCCCGACACTTCTCGATCAGGTCGCGCGGCCACAGGCTGCCCTCGACGTCGTCGATCAGCTCGCCGTCCAGCTCCTGCCGGCCGAGCCGTCCGCCGCCATAGTCGCGGGTCACCTCGCCGATGAAGAAGCCCGGCAGGTTGGACGCATTCTCGATCGTCCGCCCCCGGGTGAGCGCCACCCCCTGCGCCATCAGGGCGCGCACCAGCGGCACCGGCCGCGGAGTCGTCGTCGCCATCACCCTCGGCAAAGCGCCGCGCCTGAGGCCGAACATCAGGTTGCTCCACGCCTCCATCCCGAGCGGCCATTTGGCGATCTCGTCGCACCAGGCGAAATGATGCTGCGGCCCGCGCAGGCTGTCGGGCTCCGCCGCCGAATAGACGAAGGCCCTCGCCCCGTTCGGCCATCGCAGCCGCCACAGCGAGGGCTCCCACTCCGGCCGCTCGTCCGGAGCGCAGACTCCGAGGATGCCGTTGTCGTTCTCGATCATCCAGGCCCGAGCCTGCTCCCTCGTCGCTCCGACCAGGGCGATGCAGGCGGTCGGATGCTCCGCCGCCGTCCGCCTCACCCATTCGGCGCCCATCCGGGTCTTGCCATAGCCTCGGCCGGACATCACCAGCCAGGTTCGCCACGGCAGCTCCGGCTCGCTCTGCCTCGGGCGCTCGAACAGGGGCCAGTGAAAGGCGAGGTCCTCTCTCTCGCCGTCGCTCGTCCCCGCCAGGATCCGCTCCTGAAGCTCGGGCGCCAGCCGGCAGATCCGTTCGGCGACCGATCGGTCGTCACTGTCCGTCATCGCCGGCCTCCCCGGCGGCCTTCTTCGCCGCCTCCTCCGCCTCGATCTCCGCCAGCCGGGCGCTGATCTCGGCAAACACCGTCCTGACGTCCCGCTTCGGAGCCGCGTCCGCCGCCCGCATCCGTTCGGCGCTCTTGCGGTGAAGGGCGAGCAGCCGGAGCGCCAGGGCGTCGTTATAGACCCGGACCCGAGCCACCTTGCGCCCGTTGTGGAAGACGTCCTTGACCGTCCCCTTCCGGGCCCGCCGGTTCATCTCGACCTCGAGCAGGACGTAGGATTCCCGGAACGCCGCATCCCAGGCCGCCGCGAAGGCCGCGTCGCGTTTCCTGAGGTCGCGGAAGATCCGGTCGGTGCTCCGCCCCGCGGTCCGCGCCGAATGGGCGAGGTTGCAGGTTTCGGCGAAGGTCGCCAGGAACGTCTCGATCTCCCTGGCGGTCAGCGCCCCCTTGTGCTTCTTGCGGATCTGCGGCCGCCCGCCCGCCCGGTCGCCCCGGCCGCGCTTCAGCTCCATTCCCGGCTCGTCCCGCCGACTTGCCGGCGCCTTCGCCGGCCTCGCCGCCTTCGCCGCCGCCGCGACGAACCGCCCGTCCGGCCCGCGCCGGACATGCCTCTTCGAGCTCATCTCACCCTCCCCGAACGCGCCCGGCCCGGCCCCGGCCGGGCGGCGCAAAGAAAAAGCCGGCCCCGGGGCAAGTCCCGGACCGGCTTCGATCTCCTCCAGCCGCAATTCTGCAGCCTGACTAAAATGTACCCTAGCAGCGTGACGCTGTCAAGCGCTTTTTACCGCTTTGGTAAAACCCTATTTTTTCAACCGTCCAGCTTTCACAAAACTGCGAAAAATCGCGCCAAAAAATAGGATTTCAAAATCCGATTTTTCGCCCCGAATTATGCAAAAACTTTATTTTCAGAGGCCGGATTCGCCCCCGATTCGGGTCCCGAAATCCTGTCCCCGCGAATCGCCCATCCCCGCCCGCGCACCGACCCCCGCCCCCCGTCATTCCCGCGAACGCGGGAATCCCGCTCCTCTCCCGCCCGCCGCCGCCGCCACCGATTGCCATCAGCCCGCGCCGGCCCTTCCGTGCGGCCGCGCCTTCGGGTCATCGCCGCGCCGCCGGCGCCGCCCTCGCCCGGCGGGTCAGGAGGAACCGCCAGACCGGGATGGTGATCAGCCCCGCCTGGGCCATTTGCGGCATCACCACGCCCAGCGCGAGGGCGCTCGCCGAGCCGAGCACGACGCTCGCCGAGCGAGCCCGGACGTAGGCGACCTGCGCCGGGTCGGCGCCGCGGCCGGCCATCTCCGGCCCGCTCGCCACCCGAACGACCTTGAAGTTGAGCAGCGCCGCCGCCAGCATCGCCGCGCAATAGGTCAGGGCCGGCGGCCGGGCGTAGAGATTCTGGGCGAGCCAGGCGGTGACGAAGGGCATGAAGGCGATCACCCCGAGCAGGGCCATGTTCCAAGGCAGCACCCTCGGGCTGTAGCGGGCGGCGAGCGCGAAGGCGCGGTGGTGGCCCATCCAGAACAGGCCGATCACCGCGAAGCTGACCGCGAAGCCGAGCAGGCTGGGCCAGAGCCGGGCAAGCGCCAGCCAATAGACCCGGTCGGGCGAGCCCTCGGGAAGGTGCGGGGCGTGGATCTCGATGACGAGGAGGGTGATGGCGATCGCGAACACCGCGTCGGAAAACAGGATCAGCCGGTGAAGCGCTGGATCGGTCCCGGCCCGTGCCGCCATGTCGCAATCTCCCCGCCGGAAGGGGCCCAGCATGCCACGGGTCGAGCGGATCGGCCAGACGGAGCGCGCATCCTTCCGGGCGGTCCGCGCGTTGACCCGGCCAAGATGATGAAAAGACTGGCCTTTACCCTCCTCGCCGGAGCCTTCGGAGTCGCCGCCTGCGCGGCCGAGCCGGAGCCCGAGCCCGATCCCGCCCTGGTCGAGCGAATCGCCCTCGCCAACGCCGCCGCCCCCGAGGCGCCGAAGCTGGAGAAGGCCGACCGGATCGTCGCCGCGGTCGACCGAAGCGAGCCCGACCGCCTCGCCGGAGCCGCCGAGCGCCTCCTCGCGCGCTGACCCCCGCCCCGGATTGACGCCGCGGGCCCGAAATTCGGTGTCGGACACCCATTTTCCAGCCGTTCGAAATTGGTGTCGGACACCGATTTTCAGACACCGATTTTCAAAGTCGCGATTTTGCGGCCTGAGTCAGCGAAATCCGGTGTCGGACACCGATTTTCAAGTCGTCCATCCCCCTCGGGCCAGGGGCGGCCCTGGCCGAAGTCCGGTGTCGACACCGATTACTAAGGGGTTGTTTTTTCTGCCTGAATCAGAAGGGGCGCTCGCCGACGACATTGCCCGCCGTGCGGTATCGGCAGACCAGAACCTCCTCCTCCTCGCCCGGCGCGAGGGCGCAGCCGACTCGGTCGGTCTCGCGCCACATCAGCTGGGTGTAATGGCCGACGTCGGCGAAGTCGCCGGTGGCGCTGTTGTCGGGGAACCGGCCGGGGCGGAAATGCTTCTTCTCCTCGATCCAGCCCTCGACCATCTCCTCGGGCGCATAGGCGCCCTTCGTCCCCGCCCACAGATTCTCGCCCTGCGGATCCTCGCCGTCGGTGTCGGGGTCGTGCTCGAACGCGCCGCTGGCGGCGAGCTCGCTTCCCCACGCCGCCGCCTCCGCCGCCAGCTCCGGATCCCAGGCGAGCGGCTCGACGCCCGCGGCGCTGCGCTCGCGATTGTGGGCGGCGAGCAGCCTTGCATCGAGGCTGGTCAGCCGCCCCGTCGCTCCGGCGAGGAGCGGCGCGGCGAGGACCAGCGCCGCCGCCGCCGCGAGCCGCGCCTTGCCTCCCAGTCCCGATCCGATCCCCGCCATGGCGAGCGGGAATGTCGCCCATCGGCCTTAGCGCCGCCTTGCCGGTCGCGGTTTACCCCGCGTCAACCATTCGCCTCGTCTTCATCCCTCTCGTCCGCCTGGACAGGGCTGACGCCCCCCGGCGGGCGGCCGGTCCCGGTCGCCCCGGCCGCGGCGGCGCCGCCCATGCCGCCGGGCGAGCCGGCGTCGGGTCCGCCGAGGCCGTCGCCGCCGCCGCCGCCTTCGCTGCGCATCGCGCTGGCGTCGCCGCTCGCCGATCCGGCGGCCCCGCCGCCTTCGCCGCCGCCGAGCCGGTCGGCGCGATCGTCGCCTCCGCCGCTCTGGCCGGTGTCGGCCGCGGCCGTCGCTTCGCGGTCGCCGGTGCCGCCGGTGCCGCCGCCTCCGTTGCTGTGGGACATGGGTATCGCTCCTCTCGTTCGGGAGCGCCAACGAGCCCGGCGGGGGCCGGTTCCTACTCGGCCGCCTCGGCCGCTTGCTCGTCGCCGAACAGGGGTGTGGGCGCCGCCGCCGGCGTCGCCGACTTGGCGGCCGCCGAGCCGTCCGAGCCGCCGCGCCGGCGCTTGAAGCGGCCCTCGACCTCGGCGCCGGCGGCGACGCTGAGGCTCTCGTAGAGGATATCGCCGGTGACCCGGGCGCTCGACTCGAGGATCAGGGCCCCCGCCTCGACGGCGCCGTCGACCAGCCCGGCGAGGCGCGCCTGAGCGGCCTTGATGTTGCCGCGCACCTCGCCGCTCTCGCCCTGGGTGAGGGCGCCGCAGCTGACGTCGCCGTGGATCTTGCCGTCGAGGTGAAGCTCGCTGGGCGTGGCGATGTCGCCGGTGACGGTGACCTCGCTTCCCAGATAGGAGAAAATTCCGCCGCTCTGACCCGGCCCGCCGGCCGCCTTGCCGCCCTTCAGGAACATGATCTCCACCCTCCCCGGGGCGCATCATGACACAAAGGCGGTCGCGATCAAGGGACCCGGGCCAGGCTCCGTGCGAACCCATTTTCGAGAGAAGGCACAAAGGCGCGAAGGCACTAAGCCGGCGCCGGCGCGAAGCGCCGATCCGCCCCTAAAACCCCGGCCTTCGGATCGAGAAAAGACGGCGGATACGCCGGAGATCCGGAGACGAAACCGCCAAAAAGATAATGGGGGCCGGTGTCGCCACCGGCCCCCACTTGTCCCAGCCTTGACTGCCGTCGCTGGGTGGCGAGGCCATCTCTCGCTGGGCGGCTTCGGGATCGCGGCGGGGCCGAGGCCCCGGCCGCTTTCCCCGGATACCGCAGCGAGGCCGCGAAGCCCCGTTCGGTACCCGGTGGGTCTCGGCGGAGGGGCAAGCCCCTCGCCGATCCCCGTCGGGTCGCCTGGGCCGGACCGAAATCCCGCCGCCGTTTCCCGTTCGGGTCGGGCCCGGCCGAAGCCGCGCCGTCTCCTCGGGCTCGCATCGGGGCCGAAACCCCTCCGGTCGCCCTTTCGAAACACGCTTGGCCGAAGCCTTCGCGCATGCCGAGGAACCTCTCGCGGCGTGAAGCCGCTCGAAATCCCTTTTCGGATCGCGCCGCCGCCCGAAGGCCTCGCCGCTTTCCCGGACCCCCGCCTCGGCCGAAGCCTCGCCGGTGGCCCGCTCGGGTCGCGATTCCGGGCCGAAGCCCCGAGCCGGTCCCCTCCCGTCTCGAGCCACGGGGCGATTCCCGCGGCCTTCGCCGGTTCGGCGGCGGCTCCACGCTCCGAAGAGCCTTTCGTCGCCGCCCTGGAAGGTTTCGTGAAATCCCGCCTCGCATCGGCTTGCGCCCATGGCTGCGCGGCTTCGTCCGCCTCCCCGCCCTTTCGCTTCGGTCGCCAGCGTCCTTGGGGGAGCGACGGCGACTTCGGCTTTCAGGCTCGCGGCCCTGGCTCGGCGGGTTCCGTTTCCGGTCCGCCGCGCTTTCCGGCCACGACCCGAAGCTGTCAGCTTTCGCCGAGTCGGGAAAGGGCGAAGCAGGGCAAAAGGCGTGTGGATAACGAGGATAACGGGGGTAAGTTCTTGATGTCGATCAGCCGTCGCCGTCATTCCGCCCTTGGCCGCGCGGCCCGGGCTCGGCCGCTTCCCAGGCGTCCAGCGTCCGCCGCGCCATGTCGAGCGCGAGGCGACGCAGCGAATCGCCGAGCCGGAGCGCCTCCTGGCCGGCCTCGCCCGCCGTGTCGGCCGCGGCCGCCGCCGCCCGCTTTGTCGCCGGCGGATCGCGGAGCGCCGCCGCCGCGGCGAGCAGAGCCGCCGCCACCGTCTCGCTGACGGCCGGAGTCTCGGCCAGCTTCAGCGCCGACTTGCCAGCCTTGCGCACCGCCTTGGAGACTTTGACTCCGGCGATCCGCTTCGGGATCTTGATCTTGTCCTTCTTGTCCTTCTTCCCGTCGCCCTTGGCCATGGTCTTCGCGCTCCTATTCGACGATGATCCGGCCGCTCATGCCGAGCACCCGGTGGAGAAGATTGGCGCCCTGGGCGCGATAGCGGCCGGCCCTCGGCACCAGCACGACAGTTCGGGTCGACAGCGGCGGGATGCTGACCGCGCCGCCCCTGACCAGCCCCGAGTCCCGCCGCCTCATACGCGCCGAGCGGAAGAAGCCGCTCGCCGAGAAGGTCAGGCGCTGGTTGGAGTTGTTGACGAATCGCAGCCGCACCGGCTCGCCGGCCCTGAGCCGGATGTCCCGGGGCTGGATGTCGTAGGTCGAGAGCTGGACGTCATATTCCGGTGCCATCCGCCACTCCTGGGCGGCAGCCGGCGCGGCGAGGAGGAGGGCGAGGGGGAGGAGCAATCGTCGCATGTCCAAAACCTAGCATGGTGGCCGGCCCTTGTCCTCCCCGCCGCGAAGTGGAGTGGCGGGCGACGCATGAAAGTGCGGTGGAGGGGTGATCGGCGCAGGCCGAAGGGGTTCCCCACGAAAACCTCTTGCCCGGAGGCAGTTACCCCTCCACGCCTTCGGCTGGTCCCCTCCCCATCTCCCGATGGGGAGGATGAATGGAGCTCCCCATGCGCTTTGTCCTCCTCGTCCTCGCCCTCCTCGCCGCGCCGGCCGCCGCGAAGCTCTCCCCGGCCGAGCAGAAGATCGTCCGAACCGTCGCGGCCGAGCAGGATCGAACCGTCCACCTGCTCGAGAAGCTGGTCAACCAGAACAGCGGCTCGCTGAACCTGCCCGGGGTCGAGGCGGTCGGGGCGATGATGCGCTCCGAGCTCGAGCCGCTCGGCTTCACGGTGCGCTGGGTACCGATGGCGGAGGTCGCGCGCGCGGGCCATCTCGTCGCGACCCACAAGGGCAATGGACGCGGCAGGAGGATGCTTCTCATCGGCCACCTCGATACCGTCTTCGAGCCGGACAGCCCGTTCCAGCGCTTCACCCTCAAGGACAAGGACACGGCGGAAGGCCCCGGGGTCGGCGACGACAAGGGCGGCATCGCGGTGATGGTCGCCGCGCTTCGCGCGATGCAGGCGGCCGGCACCCTGAAGGATGCCGACATCGAGATCGTCCTCACCGGCGACGAGGAGGATGCCGGCGCCCCGATCGCCGTCGCCCGCCGCGACCTGATCGCCGCCGCCGGCCGCGCCGACCTCGCTCTCGACTTCGAAGGGCTGGCCCAGGAGGAGGGCCGCGACATGGGCTCGATCGCCCGCCGCGGCTCGGCCTCGTGGACGGTGACCGCGAAAGGCCGGACCGGCCATTCGAGCGGCATCTTCAGCGCCTCGATGGGCAATGGCGCGATCTACGAGCTGTCGCGCATCCTCGCCGCCTTCCGAGCGGAGCTGCCCGAGCCCAACCTCACCTTCAACGTCGGCCTCGTCGCCGGCGGCGCCACCGCGGAGCTCGACAAGGACCTGATCCGGGCCACCGCGACCGGCAAGACCAACATCGTCCCGCCGATCGCCATCGCCCGCGGCGACCTCCGCGCCCTTTCGCTCGATCAGCAGGAGCGGGTGATGGCGAAGATGCGCGCGATCGTCGGCCGTCACCTGCCCGGCAGCGAGGCGCAGATCGACTTCGACGACGGCGCCTATCCGCCGATGGCCCCGACCGATGCGAGCCGGGCCCTGCTGGCCCGCCTCAATGCGGTCAACCGCGACCTGCGCCTCCCCGAGATGGGCGAGTTCGATCCGCTCAAGCGCGGCGCCGGCGACATCGGCTTCGTCGCCCACCTTCTCCCCGGCCTGGTCGGGCTCGGAACCGCCGGCGAGGGCTCGCATGCCCCGGGCGAGACGATCGACCTGACCAGCCTGCCTCGCCAGGCGACCCGGGCGGCGATCCTGATGAGCCGACTGGCGAAGGAATAGTCCGCCGTCATTGCCGCCTCGCGATGAAGGCGGGCCTCAGCCGGGCCGGCAACCCTCGAAATGGGCGGTCAGCAGCTGCTTCCACGCCCTCGCGCCCTGGCTGGTCCCGGTCAGCCGAAGCTTGAAGTCGCGATATTCGGCGTGGTTCGGCCGGCCCAGCTCGGCGCCGACGACGAAGCCGTCGCGCGCGTCAAGCCACAGCGGGCCGCCCAGCCCGCCCTCGAAGGCCGGCCCGCCCAGCTGATAGCGGAATGTACGGCGTCCCTCGCGCCGCTCCTCGCGGACGAAGCGGGCGTCGGCGCGGCCGAGATAGCGCAGGAAGTCGGCGGGATCCTCGCCCAGCCAGATCAGGGCGAGTCCGAAGCTGAAATCCAGATGCGCCTTGATCGCGGGCGGGGGCGCGGCACTCAGGCTTGCGAAGTCGAAATCGTAAAGATGCCACGGCCGATCCGCGACCACCACGCTCTGGCGAAGCTCGCCCGAGGGGGCGGTGAGCCGGGCCTCGATCCGGCCGTCGAGGAACCGCAGCTCGGCGAAATCCTCGTGAGCCGCCCCCGGGCGCAGTCGGCCGCCGGTCAGCCGCACCGCCTCGCCTCCGGCCAGGGTGGCCGTCACGAACGCGGCGTTGGTGCAGCGCTCCCGCATCTTGGTCACTTCGACATAGCCCGGCCGGGGCCGGTAGACATGGATCGTCTCCGCCTCGCTCCCGTCGCGGTTCGAGCGGACATAGGAATAGATCGGCCCCGGGTCCGCCTCCTGCCGGTGCGCACAGCCGCCGGCCAGCAACATCGCCAGCGCCGCCGCCGACCGCCTCACCAGTAATTCTCCATGATCTGCCGTGCCCAGTCGGGCTCGCGCACCTCGCCGCGGGGCAGGAATCCCCGCATCACGGGCTTGATGTCGAGCACCGGCGTTCCGTCGATCGTATCGAGGCCCTCGACCTCCAGTCCGGTCCCGTCCACCGCCACGATCCGGCACACCGATACGCCGATCCGGTTCGGGCGGTTCCGGCCGCGCTGGGCGAAGATGCCGACCCTCGGCCAGTCAGCGCGGCCCCGCGGATGCCGGGCGCCGAATTCGACCTCCTCCGGTCCGATCCGGTCGAACAGGAAGACGACCTCCACATGGCTGAACTCCGCCAGGCCGGCGAAGGCCTCGGCCGTGAAACGGCCCGGATCGAGCTCGATCCGGGCGCGGCTGGAGCCCCAGTCGTCGTCCTCGGCCTCGCCACGCCCCCCGCGTACTCGGCCCACCGCCTCGATCCTGTACGCCGTCATTGCCCGTCTCCGTTGCACGGCCACTAGCAGAGCAAGGCGGCGGCGCCAGCCCGTCAGCGCAGCCGGTAATGGTCCGCGAGGCGGTCAAGCGCCATCGTCAGCACCAGCTTGCCCGCCCGCGCCGGCCAGCCGAGCGCCGTTTCGGCCTCGCGCATGCCCTCGCCCGCGCAGACCACCCGCCAGACAATGTCGCGCAGCCCGGGGCCCAGCGCCTTCACCGCCGAATCGAAACGGCGGCGGGCGGCGGCCTGCGCCGTGGTCGGCGGTGCCGGCTCCGCGGCG
>DASVVX010000030.1:0-9571 GCA_036386295.1 Allosphingosinicella sp. | reverse complement strand
AGCCTCGTCCCCGAGGACGGCACCCTCGGCAACGGCGAGGCTCCGGCCGAGACCGGCGACCTGCCGGTGGTGAGCAACGAGGTGGCCAACGACGCGGCCGCGAACGGGCAGTAAAATACCCCCTCTCCCTGTAGGGGAGAGGGAGGGGCCCGCCCGGCGAAGCCGGGTGGGAGGGTGAGGGCAGTGACGGCTCACAAGGACACCTTCGTCCGCGACCGCCTGCCGCCTCCCGAGGGGCAGCCCGAATTCCTCTTCGACCTGCCCGAGCTCCAATATCCCGAACGGCTGAACGCCGCCGTCGAGCTGATCGACAAAGGCGATCCCGACGCCCTGGCCGTGATCAACGACGCCGGCCGCTGGACCTATGGCGAGATGCGCGACCTCTCAAACCGGATCGCCCGGCTGCTCGCCGAGGAGGAGGATCTCGTCTCCGGCGACCGGGTTCTGCTGCGCGGGCCGAACGGGGCGATGCTGTTCGCCTGCTGGCTCGGAGTGCTGAAGGCGGGGGGAATCGTCGTCGCGACCATGCCGGTGCTCCGCTCGGGCGAGCTGGCGACGATCCTCGAGCGGGCCCGGGTCCATCACGCCATCGTCGACGACCGCTTCCTCGGCGACTTCATGACCGCGGCCGACGAGACCGGCCTGATCCGCTCGCTCCTCGCCTATCATGGCGATGAGGGCGGCGGCCGGCTCGAGCGGCGCCTGGAGACGGTCGAAGGCGGCTTCGCTCCGGCCGACACCCGGCGCGACGACGTCGCCCTGATCGCCTTCACCTCCGGCACCACCGGCAAGCCCAAGGGCTGCGTCCATTTCCATCGGGACGTCCTCGCCCCCGCCGACAGCTTCGCCCGCTTCGTGCTGAAGCCGGAGCGGGGCGGCCGCTGGGCCTGCTCGGCCCCCGTCGCCTTCACCTTCGGGCTGGGCATGCTGCTGATCTTTCCATGGCGCTTCGGCGGCGCCGCGGTGACGATCGAGCAGCCGGGGCCGAAGCCGCTGCTCGAGGCGGTGGCGAAATTCTCGGTCACCACCCTCGCGACCGCGCCCACCGCCTACAAGGCGATGCTGGGCCTGTCGGGCCAGTACGACATCTCCTCCCTGCGCACCTGCGTCTCGGCGGGAGAGCATCTCCCGGCCGCGACCTGGCACGCCTGGCAGGATTCGACCGGTCTGAAGATCGTCGACGGCATCGGCGCCACCGAGATGATGCACATCTTCATCTCCGCGTCCGGCGACGACATCCGGCCCGGCGCCACCGGCAAGGCGGTTCCCGGCTACCGGGCCTGCGTGCTGGACGAAGGCGGCAATCCCCTGACCCACGGCACCGGCCGGCTGGCGGTGAAGGGGCCGACCGGCTGCCGCTATTTCGACGACGATCGGCAGGGCGACTATGTCCAGGGCGGCTGGAACGTGACCGGCGACACCTTCCGGGCCGATGAGGAGGGCTATTTCTGGTACGTCGCCCGCTCCGACGACATGATCGTCTCGGCCGGCTACAACATCGCCGCGCCGGAGGTGGAGAATGCGCTCTACGCGCATCCCGCCGTGCAGGAATGCGCGGTGGTCGGCGTGCCGTGCGAGGAGCGCGGGCAGAAAGTGAAGGCGTTCGTGGTCGCGGCGGCCGGGCGGAAAGCCGACGAAGCGCTGGCCCGCGAGCTCCAGGACCATGTCAAGGCGACGATCGCCCCTTACAAATATCCGCGCGACCTCGAATTCGTCGAAGCGCTGCCCAAGACCGTGACCGGCAAGCTCCAGAGATTCGCCTTGAAGCGTCGTCATCCCGGCGAAGGCCGGGATCCCGGCGGGTGAAGGGCGCCGGATTTTTCACCCGCCGGGGCCCCAGCCGTCGCCGGGGCGACGCGAATGTCAGCAGCCCGGGGTCTTCTCCGACACCGCCTTGCCGCTCAGCACCCGGCGCACGCCGTCGAGGCATTTCGGAGCTTCGGCCGTGGCCGCCGGCTTGGCCGCGGCCGGGGCGGCGGGCTTGGCGGCGGGGCCCGTCTCGGCCTTTGCCGGAAGCCCGGACAGAGCCCAGTGCGTGGTCGAGGACAAGGGCTTGGTGGAGCGCGCCTGGACCGCCGCGGTGGCGGCCTCGGCATTGGGCGGCTCGTAGCGGCGCAGCACGGCCCGGGCGAAGCTGTCGATGCTGCCCGGGGCCTGGACCTTGTCGGCGGGGTTGACCGCGGCGGCGGCCGCGGCGGCGAGCGCCGCGGCCTCGTCGACGGTCGGAGCCTCGGCGAGGGTCGACGGGTCCGAGGTCAGGCCGCGCATCTTGGCGATCTGCGGCTCGACGCTGGCATGGCCGAAGCGGAACGCCGCCGGCTTGCCCCAGCCGCCTTCCCAGCGGAAGAAGATATGGGTTCCGACCTGGGCGAGCTTGACCAGGCTCGAGCTCCAATAGGGCACGACCCAGTTGGTATGGTAATGGGTCGCCCAGCCCACCGGCTTGTAGACGTGGCCGGCCAGCGCTTCCTCGGCGACCCGGCGGGCCCGGGCCCAGCCGGCGGCCGACGGGGTTCGGCGAAGCGCCCCGTCGCAGGTGAAGGTGAACTGGCAGCCGGTCGCCCGCTCCTGCCCCTGGAAGACGACTCCGCAGACGGTGCGCGGATAAGCGGGATGGCGGACCCGGTTCAGGACGACCTGGGCGACGGCGCGCTGGCCGTCGGTCGATTCGACGGCCGCCTCGTAATAGACGGCCGCGGTCAGGCATTCGACGGCGCGGAGCCGGTCGGCCGGAGTCGCGAAGGCGGTACCGAACGGTCGGGCGGCGGGATTGGGAAGGGTCGAGATCGGCACCGCGGCGTTGATCGCCACCGCGTCCTGGGGCGCGATCTCGCGGAACTGGAGCGGCTCCGGCTCGGGCGGAGTGCCGAGGCCGGGGATCACCACCGGCGCTCCCGCTCCGGTCAGCCGCGCATGCGGAGTCGCGCTCGCCGGCTCGAGCCAGGCGAGGCTGAGACCGGCGAGGACGTAGAGGCCCGCGGTCGTCGCCAGCACGGCCGAGGCCAGCCAGTGGCGAAGCTCCGGAAGCCGGAGCAGCGCGGGACGACGCAAGGCAAGTTCGTTCGACGGCATCAACGACTCCGAAAGGACGGGCGCTCTAGTGCGGCCGCCGACCCGAGGCAAGTTCGAGGCCGGTCAAACGGTCCCTCGACGCGCCGAAGATCAGGATCTGCATGGCCCGCTCCCTAGCAAAGATGGGGAGAAAGCTCAAATTTTCAACCCTCAGGCCGCCTCGCGCGCGCCGTAACGATGGCGGAAATCGGCCGCGAAAACGGCCAGCCGGCGCTCCGAAATGGCCTCGCGCAGGTCGCCCATCAGGCCCTGGTAGAACCACAGGTTGTGCTCCGTCATCAGCATCGCCCCCAATATCTCGCCGGAGCGGACGAGGTGGTGGAGATAGGCCCGGCTCCAGGTCGAGCAGACCGGGCAGGGGCATGAGGGATCGAGCGGCCCGCCATCCTCGCCGAATCGGGCGTTGCGAAGGTTGATCGGGCCGTCGCGGGTGAAGGCCTGGCCGGTCCGGCCCGAGCGGGTCGGAAGGACGCAGTCGAACATGTCGATTCCGCGCTCGACGGCTCCGACGATGTCGTCGGGCTTGCCGACTCCCATCAGATAGCGCGGCCTGTCGGCGGGAAGCTGGCCCGGGGCGAAGTCGAGGCAGTCGAACATCGCCTCCTGCCCCTCGCCCACCGCGAGCCCGCCGACCGCGTAGCCGTCGAAGCCGATCGCGGTCAGCGCGTCGGCCGACGCCCGCCTCAGCCCCTCGTCGAGAGCGCCCTGCTGGATCCCGAACAGAGCCGCCCGTTCGGCATGGTCGCCGCCCGAGTCGAACGCCTCGCGCGACCTTTTCGCCCAGCGCATCGAGCGCTCCATCGCCGCCGCCTGCGCGTCGCGGGTCGACGTCGTCGGCACCAGCTCGTCGAAGGCCATGACGATGTCCGAGCCGAGCAGGCGCTGGATCTCGATCGACCGTTCCGGGGTGATCAGGTGGCGGCTGCCGTCGAGATGGCTCTTGAACGCCACCCCCTCCTCGCTCACCCTGGCGAGCTCGGTCAGGCTCATCACCTGATAGCCGCCGCTGTCGGTGAGGATCGGCCGCTCCCACGCCATGAAGCGATGCAGCCCGCCCAGCCGCGCCACCCGCTCCGCCCCCGGGCGGAGCATCAGATGATAGGTGTTGCCGAGGATGATGTCGGCGCCGGACGAGCGCACGTCGGCCGGCTTCATCGCCTTGACGGTGGCGGCGGTCCCGACCGGCATGAAGGCGGGCGTCCTTATCTCGCCTCGGCGCATCGCGATCGTGCCGGCCCGGGCGGCGCCGTCGGTGGCGGAGACGGTGAAGGAAAAGCGGGGGGAGTCGGGCATGGGCGGGCCTCCTACACATTTGCCCTCACCCTGCCGAGCCCTACGGGCCCGGGGAAATCGTCCCTCTCCCTTTTAGGGGATGCCGAGGTGAGCCGCGCCCCACGCGGCTCAGCCCTGTCCGGGGGACAGGGCGACCTCGGCATGGACAGGCGCGAAGCGCCAGGGTGAGGGCGTGACGTAAGTGACCGTCACCTACCTCGGACCCTCACCCCCAACCCCTCTCCCCTGCAGGGAGAGGGGAGCTAAAGCACCCGGATCCGCGGCTCCGCCCGCGGCGGCTTCACCGCCAGCTCGGTCATCGCCCAGATCATCGCGTCGGCCCGGTCCGGGCTCGCCCCCGCCCCCTGCCATCCCGCCGCCGTGAATCCGGCCAGCTCGTCCTCGAGCTCGGGAAAGGCGCCGGCGATCTTCGCCTTGCCGGCTTCGAACAGCACGGCGACCGGCTCCGCCCTCGCCGACTTGCCGTCGGCGGCGTGGACCAGAGTGACGGGAAGGCCCGAATCCGCGCCTCGAAGCACCTCCTCGACCATTTCGCCGCCATTGTTCTTCTCGGCGACCACCCGGTGCGCGCGCCAGGCTTCCGCCGCCCGGGCCGCCTTGCGCGCCCAGGCCTTGGGGGTGAGGCCGCCTTCCGAGCAGTCGGCGAGCACGTAGGCGATTCCGTCCGCGCCGAGCCCGCAGACCACGATCCCGCACGACCCCGATTGCGTGGCGGGCGGGTCGACCCCGACGACGATCCGGCGGAAGAACCCCTCTTCCGCCCCGCTCAGCCGGACCCGGCAGCGCTCGATCAGCGCCCTCGTCCAGAGCGCGCCTCGACGTCGTCGAGAAGCACCCCCTCGAGCTCCTGCCTCCCGAAGTGAGTGCCCTTGTGGATGGCCTCGACCGCGGCGATGAAGTCGTCCGGCAGTTGCGGGTTGTCGCGGGTGGCGCCGCCGGTCAGCACCGTCCCTTCGAGCGCGAGCAGCCGCTTGAGCAGGTCCACCGGGCGCGGGGTCGTCGTCACCACCGCCCGGGGCCGGGTTCCGAGACGAAGGCCGAGCCGCAGATTGTCCCAGGCGGCCTGCCCGCGGCGCCACTTGGCAAGCTCGTCGCACCAGGCGATGTGATGCTCGGGCCCGCGCAGGCTCTCGGGATTGGCGGCCGAATAGACGAAGGCCTCGGCGCCGCTTGCGAAGACCAGCCGCCGCCGGCTCGGCTCCCAGAGCATCTTGTCGCGCTCGTCGGGCCGGGCGACCGCGAGCAGGCCGGAGCGGCGGCTTTCGATCATCACCGTTCGCGCCTCCTCGGGATTGGCCGCGACCAGAGCGATCGCCGCCTCCGGATGGGCCCGGGCGAAAGCGGAAACCCATTCCGCCCCCGCGCGAGTCTTGCCGAAGCCGCGTCCGGCCAGAAGCACCCAGATCCGCCAGCGGTCGTCCTCGGGCAATTGGCCTTCATGCGCCCAGCTCGGCCAGTCGCTCGCCAGGACATGGCGCTCGTCCTCGGTCATCGCGTTGAGCGCGAGGCGCATGTCGTCGCCGGTCAGCCCTTTCAGCGCCTCGACCGCCTGCCGGCCATAAGCTCGGCGCTTGCCGTCCAAGACCCGTCTCCCCCCGTCACTCGCCGGCTTCGCGCCGCCGGTGCCGCTTGATCGCTTCGACCTGGCGGACGAGCTTGTCGGTCACCTGCTCGATCGACGGCAGCTTCGAGCGCGGACCCCGGTGGCCGCGCCCGCGCCGCCTCTCCTCGCGCCATTTGAGGAACCGCATTGCGAAGTCGCGGTCGAACGGCAGCGGCGAGACGGCCGGCAAATGGTCCGGCTCCGCTTCCGCCGACTCGCCTTCCGGCGGCGGGACGTCGTTGCCCATGCAGGCGAGCCGGAACTGGAGGGACATCTCGGCCTCCTCGAGCACGCCCTCCAGCGCTTCGGTGAAGGCCGGCCACTTGCGCCACCGGTCCCAGACGGCGCTTTCGGAAAAGCCGACCGCCTGCGCGGCGGCTCGGACGGTGCCGCAGATCCGAAGCACCTCGAGGAAGCGTCGCTCCACCGCCGAATTCCACCGCCCCTCGCCGGCGGCGACCAGTTGCAGGCGCCCCCGCTTGCCGCGCCGGATCATGTTGAGCCTTCCGACCGGCCGGCAGTCGAACGGCCCCTTCGCGGCGGACAGCCGCCGGTGCGCCTCGTCGGCCGCTTCCTCCCACTCCCGGTCGAGCGCCGGATCATGCTCGCGCCTCTGGTCCATCAGCCGCGGCTCGACCCCGATCGCCGCCGCCGCGGCCTTCCGGTTCCCGGTCTCCCTCAGCACGTCGAGAAACCGCGCCCGTTCGCGCGCGGTCAGCGGCCCATAGGGCTGCCGCGCCTCGTCCTTCCGCCTGCCCACGATTCGCCCTCCCTTACAGAGCCTAGGAACATAACAAGAACTTTCTTCGCCGTCAAGGCCTTTAAAACCGATTTGGATCATTCTGTAGATAGGGCATGCACGGTACCGGTTCATCCTTAGCGGGCCGGACGCCCCGCTCCTCTCCCTGCGGGGATGCCGAGGTGGGCCGCGCCCCGCGCGGCTCAGCCCTGCCCGGGGGACAGGGCGACCTCGGCATGGACGCGCCCCGCGCAGCGGGGCGAGGGTGAGGGCGCCGGCGGGCCGACCCGCGCGGGAGAGCGCCCCCGGCCCTTGGCGGTTTTCCCCAACATTTGGCATCGCTCCCCGTCGAAGGAGCTCCTCCCGACCCAGGCCGCTCGCCTCAACCCCCTGTAGAAGCTCGATAAGTCCAGTCTGGCACGGCTCGTGCTGAGATGCCTCCGTCAAGGCGGGCCGGTTGGCGCGCTTCGCCAAAGGAGTGAATGATGCAGACCTCTCAGCCCTCCCTCATCGCCCGCGATCACACTCTTCTCGGAGTCTGCGAGGCGATCGGCGAGGATTTCGGGTTCAATCCCATGTTCCTTCGAGTGCCCTTCGCGGCGCTGCTTCTGTTCAGCCCGACCCTGGTGATCGCCACCTATCTGGCGCTGGGCGTGGTCGTCCTCATGACCCGCTGGATCTCGCCCAACCCGAGCGCCGCCGCCGACTCCCGCCCGGCCGCCGCCGCCGAGCCGGCCCCGGCCGCCAACGAGGCCGCCGAGGACTATGCCGTCGCCGCCTAGAGCATGATCGTGTTAATTTGAGCCAACCCGCTCATCCTGAGTAGCCGGTGAGCTTGTCGAACCGGCGTATCGAAGGACCGTCCTTCGATACGGACCCTCGCCAGGCTCGGTCCCTACTCAGGATGAGCCGTTCAGTCATAGGCGATCATGCTCTAGCCCAGGCGTGCCGGCCCAGCCCCCCTCTCCCTCCAGGGGAGAGGGAAACGCGTCCCGCGCAGCGGGAGGCGAGGGTGAGGGCAAGGCAGCGCCCGCCGAGCCGCCGTCGCGCTCATTCGGCGCCGGTGGCGCTCACGAAGACGGACCGGAGAGCGGCCAGAACCAGCGCCCCCGTGAGAGTCGCGGCCGCATAGACGACCGGCGCGAGCAACAGCCCCAGGCTCACGCCGCTGCGATCGCAATCGTAGAATCCGGCGAGCCCGGTCGTGAACGTCCACCCGACGATGACGATGAGCGCGACGATCGCGGAGACGATCCAGAGCTTGCGCATCCCCCGGCTCCGCGAAACGGTCCACGCGATCCAGAACGGGGCGAGAGGAAGAAGCCCGAGGACCGCGACGATGAGCTGGTCCGCCGAAAACGCCCGGACCGCGGCGCCGGCCAGCTCGCCCAGCGCCATCTCCGCGACCCGCCGATAGGGGCGCTCACCGCCGATGGACGCGACGTAATTGCCGAAGCACGCCTCGAAATCGGCCTGAACGAGAAGAGCGTGCCCCAGCAGAAAGGCCGAGAGGGCGAGCGACAGGAGAAGGAACATCAGGTGCTGCCTTCCTCTCCCGCTCATCTCTCGGCTCCTGACTTCCAGCCCCTTCCCGAACCGACCTGCGTTCCCGCCGTCGGCCACGGCGCCTTCGTCATCGGGCGACGATCACCTCGAGTCCGATATCGAGCCGGGCCCATCCGCGGTCCATCGTGACCGCCGGCAGCCCCCGCGCCAGCGCCAGGGCGAGGCAGGCGCGGTCGCCAAGGGACAGGCCGAGGCTCCGGGTCCGCGCGCGAAGCTTTCCTGAGCTCACCGCCTGCTCCGCATCGAAGGGGACGACCGAAAGCCGCAGATCGGCGATGCCGCGATCGATCTCGGAGTCCGGGACGCCCCGCTCCTGCATCTTCGCGGCCACCTCGGCGAGGTTGACCGCGCTGATCTCGGCGACCGAAACAAGCTGAACGATCTCTTCCGCGCCCGGCTCGCCGAACATCAGGGCGAGAAGGGCGGAGGCATCGAGCACATACTCACTCACGCTCGGCCTCGGCGCGCCGGTCGGCGATGAGTTCATCGGCCAGCGAAACCCCTTCCGGAACATATTCGCGCAGCCGTTTCTGGACCTCGGACACAACGTCCCGATACGGCCGGACTCGAAGCTCGCCCTTGACCGTCTCCATGATCACCGCATCGCCGTCCTCGAGGCCAAGCTCGCGCCGCACCCGAGCCGGTATCTGGAGCCGCCCCCCACTCACCAAGCGTCCGCGTTCTGCGTTCATGTCGATTTTCCATTTCCTACAAGGCTCTTGTCTTATACAAAGGCGCGCAGCCTGTCATGCGCTGCATGGAAGGGAGGGGACAGTCACCGTGACTGTCCCCTTTTTCCGGAAGGAGGGGACAGTCACCGTAACTGTCCCCTTTCCCGGGCTAGGAATCCCCATAGGAATAGAATCGATACCCCTCCCGGATCGCATGCGCATAAGCCGCCTGCATCGTCTCAAGCCAGCGCCGAGACCAGCATGGAAGGGAGGGGACAGTCACCGTGACTGTCCCCTTTTCCATAGGGCCTGGCGACGGGCGAAGGCGTCGGCGGAGAGGCTGCATTTCGGTTCACGCGAAGACGCGAAGACGCGAAGGGGCCGTGCCGGCGGCGGCCGCGAAGCGAACCTCCCGTGCGGGCGTGGGGCCGAACCCAGGGATGGAAAAGCAGGGGACAGACACTGAACTCACGAAGTTCGGAAAACTAGGGGACAGACACCTAACTCACGAAGTTCGCATATCCCCCTTCCGGTCCCACGACCCAAGGCCGCCAGGGTTTCACGCCAAGGCGCGAAGCCGCGGAGAAGCCCGACGGGTACCCGGACCCTCCGCCTCTTCGAAAGGCC
>DASVVX010000029.1:0-21335 GCA_036386295.1 Allosphingosinicella sp. | reverse complement strand
CTGTCCGACGACCTCGCCGAGCGAGCGCGGGCGGAGGCGATCGGCGAGCGGCGCCGAGTCCGAAGGCGCTGCTGAGGCGGGAGGGGGATCGTCAGCGAAGAGGTCGGCCACCTTCCCCTATTAGCCCAAAGCGCCGCCCGCGCCAGCCGCGCTCGATCGAGTCGAGTCCCTTGCGGAGCCCCGACCGGACCGCGGGTTCGGCGAAGGCCGCGACAATCACCGCCATGGCGAGGAGGACGCCGCCGGCGACCGCCATCGCCGCCAGCGGCGCGAGGCCGAGCCGCACCAGGCTCGCCATGAGGGCGAGGCCGAGGCCGAAATGGAGGAGGTAGAGGGGATAGGTCGCAAGCCCCGCCAGGCGCGAGATCGGCCGGTCCCGCGACGAGGCCCGGCCGGGCGCCAGGCCGACGACCGCTACTCCGACGAGCCAGAGGACCGTGGGAACGGGCCCGGCCAATTCGGGCGTGAGCAGCTGCATCGTCTGCACGACGCCGGCCGCCCCGGCGGCGACCGCGCAAGCCGCCCCCCGGAAGCGAAGCGATCCGTCCCGAAGGAAATGGAGCAGGGCGCCGAGCGCGAAGTGCATCCCCCAATAGAGCGGCAGGAGCCAGAGCGGCGGCGAAACGGCCTCCCCGCGGAGGAGGAAGAAAGCCCACAAGGCCGAGCTGGCCAAAGCGAGGGCGACCGCGCCCGGCCTCAGCCAGCGTGCTCCCCCGGCGACGAGCAGGAGAAACACGTAGGCGTAAAATCCGATCTCCACCCCCAGGGTCCAATAGGGCGGATCGACCCAGCGCCCGACCGGCACGAGCAGAATCGACTTGGCGAGGAGGATGAGGCCCTCGCCCGGCGGTCGGCCGGCGCCCCACCAGAGCAAGGCGGAGAGCGGCGCGCAGACGAATATCGCCGGATAGAGCCGCTCGATCCGCCGGCGAAGGAAGCGCATCGGCCCGCCGTCGGCCGCCGAGCCGGCGATGACGAAGCCGGAGATGACGAAGAAGATCGGGACTCCGACGGAGCCATGCCGCCACAGCCAATCCCGGCCCGGAACCGCGATTCCCGGGCCGACGAGCAGGGCCACCTCACCGCCGCCGGCCGAGGTCCAGCCGAAATGGAAGAGCAGAACGGCGACGGCGCAGGCCAGCCGAAGCCAGTCCATCGCGGGATAATAAGGCTGGTGCCGCCGCATCGCGGCTCCGACACTAGGCCCAATGCCGTGACGGGCAAGCGGGCGTTCGCTAGAAAGGCCCGATGCCGCCTCCCGCCCCGCTGCCGCCCCATCGGCTCCTCACCGATTTCCTGCCGGCGGCGGATCACCGGCGGCTGCTCGACTGGACCCTCGCCGCTCGCGATCGCCTGCAGCCCTCGAAGCTGGTCGGGGGAGTCGTCGACGAGGAATTGCGCATTTCGTCCGTCCTCAGGGACCTTGGCGAGATGCGGCCGCTGCTCAAGACGGCGATCGCCGATCGACTCGACGAGATCTTCGCCGGCTCGGGCGTGCGCCCCTTCACCCCGGACGTCGTCGAGACCGAGCTCGCCGCCCATGGCGACGGCGCCCATTTCGCTCCGCACCTCGACGTCGCCTACGGCGCCGACCGAGGCCTCGTCGCCGGCGACCGCAGCGGCGCCCACGACCGCTTGGTGAGCTGCGTCTATTATTTTCACGCCGAGCCCAAGCGCTTCGCCGGCGGCGAGCTCCGACTTCACCGCTTCGGCTCCCGGGCGAGCGGCGAGGAGGGCAGCTACGTCGACATCGCGCCCTTGCAGAACGCGCTCCTCGTCTTCCCCTCCATCGCTCTGCACGAGGTGCGCCCGGTGTCGGTGCCGTCGCGGCGGTTCGAAGACAGCCGCTTCGCGGTCAACATCTGGCTCGCGCGCCTCATCGGCTGATCGTCCGCCGGCGGCGGGATTGACGACGCTGCATCCAAGATATATCTAAGCTACAGCGAGATAGGGCGGAGGTATGTCATGAAAGGCCATTGCGGACCGGGATTCGAGTTCGGAAAGTTCGGGCCCGGCATTTTCGGGATGCGCTTCGGCCCGCGCGGCTTCGGCCCCGGCGGGCCGTTCGGCGGCGACTGGGGCGAGGAGTTCGGTCAGGGCTTCGGCGGGCGCGGGCGCGGGCGCCGAGGACGGATGTTCGAATCGGGCGAGCTTCGCCTCGTCCTTCTCAAGCTGATCGCCGACCAGCCCCGCCACGGCTACGATCTCATCCGGGCGATCGAGGAACTGACCCACGGCAGCTATGCGCCGAGCCCGGGCGTGATCTATCCGACGCTGACGATGCTCCAGGACATGGGCCTCATCCAGGAAGCCGCCGCCGACGGGCCGCGCAAGGCGTTCGCGATCACCGCCGAGGGCGAGGCTCATCTCGCCGAGCGCGCCGACGAGGTGGAAGCGCTGTTCGAGCGGCTGACCGGCGCCGGCGAAGGCAAGCGCCGCGCCGGGGGCCGGCCGATCCAGCGCGCCGTGCGCAACCTGCTCTCGGCCCTCTGGCACCGGGTCACGGCCGAGGACATGGGCGACGAACGCCTGCACGAGATCGCCGCCATCCTCGACGAGGCGGCGCAGAGGATCGAAAGGCTGAAATGACGAGGCGCTAGCCTCGTCATTGCGAGGAGCGTGAGCGACGCGGCAATCCAGCTCCGCGCTTGTCACTCCCTAAGCATTGGATTGCTTCGCTTCGCTCGCAATGACGGGATGAAAAAAGGCGCCCCGGGAATTACGCCCCGGGACGCCCGATCGCGGAAAGGAGAAGTCGCGATCTTACTGCTTGTTGACGGTCGCGGCGTTGACGTCGGCGTCGTCGATCGCCTCTTCCTTGGCTTCGCCGGCGTCGCGGACGGCCTCGGCCTTGTCCTCCGCCGCCTCTTCGACCGCCCCGTTGCCGCTGGCCTCGCCGGCCGCCTCGATATTGTCTGCGACCGCGTCGGCATTGTCGGCGACATTGTCGCCGAGGCTGTCGTCGCCCTGGCCGCCGCAGGCGGCGAGCGCGAGCAGGCCCGCGCCGAGCGCGGCTTTAAGCGTGAACTTCATCTACTTTCCCCTTGTTACGTCCTCACAAAAGGACGCCCCAGCGACGTGGGGCTGAGGCGTCCATGGGAGCCCCCGCGTGACCGGTGGGGGGCTCGACCGTGGGGTGGAACGTGATAACCTGGGTTAGGTTCCCCCCGAAACGATCAGATCAGGCCCGCCAGCGGGCTCGACGGATCGGCGTAGCGGCGCTGGCCCATCCGGCCGGCGCGATAGGCGAGTCGGCCCGCCTCCACCGCGAGCTTCATCGCCCGCGCCATCGCCACCGGATCCTTCGCCTCGGCGATGGCCGTGTTCATGAGGACGCCGTCGCAGCCCAGCTCCATCGCCACCGCGGCGTCGGAGGCGGTTCCGACCCCGGCGTCGACGAGGACCGGCACCCTGGCGCCCTCGACGATGAGCCGGATCGTCACCCGGTTCTGGATTCCGAGGCCCGAGCCGATCGGCGCCCCGAGCGGCATGATCGCGACCGCTCCGGCTTCTTCCAGCTGCCTCGCGGCGATCGGGTCGTCGACGCAATAGACCATCGGCTCGAACCCCTCCCTGACCAGGGTCTCGGTCGCCTTCAGGGTCTCGCGCATGTCGGGGTAGAGCGTCTTCGCCTCGCCGAGGACCTCGAGCTTGACCAGGGTCCAGCCGCCCGCCTCGCGCGCCAGCCGAAGCGTCCGCACCGCCTCGTCGGCGGTGAAGCAGCCGGCGGTGTTGGGAAGGTAGGTGATCTTCTTGGGGTCGATGAAGTCCATCAGCATCGGCTGCCCGGGGTCGGAAATGTTGACCCGCCGCACCGCCACGGTGACGATCTCCGCGCCCGACGCCTCGACCGCGGCGGCGTTCTGGGCGAAATCCCTGTACTTGCCGGTCCCGACGATCAGGCGCGACTCGAAGCTTCGGCCGGCGACCGTCCAGCTGTCATTCGAGAAGGGGGCGTCCATAGCTGTTCCAATGCCGTCATTCCGGACTTGATCCGGAAATCCATCTTCTTTCGGCCGCCAAAGCAGCAAGGTGGACCCCGGATCAAGTCCGGGGTGACGGACTCGGCGACCGGGCGAAATTCCTCCCCTGCATTTGCAGGGGAGGGGGACCAGGCGAAGCCTGGTGGAGGGGCCTTTGCCGGGGCCGGAGAACCCCTCCACCGGGCTTCGCCCGGTCCCCCTCCCCCGGAAAGCCGGGGGAGGATTTGGGAAAGACACAAGTCACCCCCCGCCGACGAAGGTGACGATCTCATAATCGTCGCCGTCCTCGACGCGCACCTCGGCCAGGGTCGAGCGCGGCACGATCTCGAGGTTGCGCTCGACCGCGACCCGGCTCGGCTCGAGTCCGAGCTCGAGCGCGAGGTCGGCGACGCTGATCCCCTTCGCCACCCGCCTGTGCTCCCCGTTGACCGTGATCGAGGCCGTCTCTTCCATGCGCCTTTGCGCTCCCTGCCTGCCTTCGCCTATAGCGCTCGGCCATGGCCAAGCCACCTGTCATCTATGTTCTGAACGGCCCAAACCTCAACCTTCTCGGCACGCGCGAGCCGGAGATCTACGGCGCGGACACGCTCGACGAGATCGCCGGCCGGCTCGAGGACCGGGCGCGCGAGCTCGGGGTCGAGGTCGAGATCCGCCAGTCCAACCACGAGGGCCATCTGATCGACTGGCTTCACGAGGCGCAGGCGCAAGCGGCGAAAGCGGTCATCCTCAACGCCGCCGGCTTCACCCACAGCTCGGTCGCGCTTCATGACGCGGTCAGGGCGATCTCGACTCCGGTCATCGAGGTCCACCTGTCCAACCCCCAGGCCCGCGAAAGCTTCCGCCGCCGGAGCCTGATCGCGTCCGCGGCGCGGGGAAGCATCGCCGGTTTCGGAGCGCTCTCCTATCTGCTGGCTCTGGACGCGGCCGTCCGTCTCTGACAGGAAGCCGCGGTTCGACCGGCGAGCCCGGGAACGCAGGAAAGAGATTCCAGATGAGCGATGAAGACGGCGGCTCGAACGGCGGCATGCGGATCGAAGCCGATCTGGTGCGTCAGCTGGCCGAGCTGCTCAATCAGAACGATCTGACCGAGATCGAGGTCGAGGACGGCGACCGCAAGATCGTCGTCAAGCGCAACCTCACCGTCGCCGCGGCGGCTCCCGCCCCGGCTCCGGCTCCGGCCGCGGCCGCGGCTCCGGCGGCCCCCGCGGCGTCCACGCCTCCGGCCAGCCATCCCGGCGCGGTCAAATCGCCCATGGTGGGGACGGCTTTCCTCGCCGGCGAACCGGGCGCCAAACCCTTCGTCTCGGCGGGCCAGAAGGTGAAGGAGGGCGACACCCTGCTGATCATCGAGGCGATGAAGGTGATGAACCCGATCGCCGCGCCCCGGGACGGGACCGTGACCCAGGTGCTGGTCGTCGACGCCCAGCCGGTGGAATATGACCAGCCGCTGGTGATCATCGAGTGACGCGAGCGGACGAAGCCAACTCGCGTCACCCCAGCGAAGGCTGGGGTCCCCGGGAGATACGAACGCCGCGCTTTTCACCCCCTGGGGCCCCAGCCTTCGCTGGGGCGACGGCGGCGGCATGATCAAGAAGGTCCTCATCGCGAACCGGGGCGAGATCGCGCTGCGGATCCACCGCGCCTGCCACGAAATGGGAATCAAGACCGTCGCGGTCCATTCGACCGCGGACAGCGACGCGATGCACGTCCGGCTCGCCGACGAGGCGATCTGCATCGGCCCGCCGCCGGCCGCCGATTCCTACCTCAACATCCCCGCGATCATCTCCGCGGCCGAGATCAGCCACGCCGACGCCATCCATCCCGGCTACGGCTTTCTCTCCGAGAACGCGCGCTTCGCCGAGATCGTCGAGCTTCACAACATCATCTGGATCGGCCCCAAGCCCGAGCATATCCGGGTGATGGGGGACAAGGTCGAGGCCAAGCGCACCGCCGCCAGGCTCGGTCTGCCGCTGGTGCCGGGCTCCGACGGTCCGGTCGAGGGACCCGAGGAGGCGCGCGCCGTCGCCGCGGCGACCGGCTATCCGCTGCTGGTCAAGGCGGCCTCGGGCGGCGGCGGCCGAGGGATGAAGATCGTCCGCTCCGAGGACGAGCTCGACAGCCAGCTCAGCCAGGCCCGCTCCGAGGCCAAGAACGCGTTCGGCGACGACACCGTCTATATCGAGAAATATCTCGGCGACCCCCGCCATATCGAGTTCCAGGTGTTCGGCGACGGCAAGGGCCACGCCGTCCACCTCGGCGAGCGCGACTGCTCGCTCCAGCGCCGCCACCAGAAGGTGCTGGAGGAAGCCGGCTCGCCGGTCATCACGCCCGAGCAGCGCGACCGGATGGGCGGAATCGTCGCCAAGGCGATGGCGGACATGGCCTATCGCGGCGCCGGCACCATCGAGTTCCTCTACGAGAATGGCGAGTTCTTCTTCATCGAGATGAACACCCGGCTCCAGGTCGAGCATCCGGTGACCGAATATATCACCGGCATCGACCTCGTCCGCGAGCAGATCCGGATCGCGGCCGGCGAGCCCTTGTCCTGCACCCAGGACCAGGTCCAGTTCCGCGGCCACGCCATCGAATGCCGGATCAACGCCGAGGATCCGGAAACCTTCGCCCCCTCCCCCGGCACCGTCAAAGGCTTCCACGCGCCGGGCGGGATGCATGTGCGCGTCGATAGCGGCCTCTACGTCGGCTACAAGGTGCCGCCTTATTACGACAGCATGATCGCCAAGCTGATCGTCTACGGCTCGACCCGCGAGCGCTGCATCATGCGCCTCAGGCGGGCGCTCGAGGAGATGGTCATCGACGGCGTGAAGACGACCATCCCGCTCCACCAGAAACTGGTCAACGAGCCCGATTTCCTCGCCGGCAACTATACGATCAAATGGCTTGAGGAATGGCTGGGCCGCGATAGCGGCTAGAGCCGTCCCCGGGGGACGGCGCTAAAGCCATTGCTCAAGCCATCCGGAAGAGTGGTTGGCGCGCGAGGCGAACTGACCGCTCAGGTCATGGCGGCCTTCACGTCGGTCCGCGCGAAATCCTCTCCGACGTAGAGAAGCGGTACGTCCAATTCCTTCGCCAGGGCGTAGGCGAAGCAGTCGCCGAAATTGAGACTTGCGGGATGAACGCCTTTGCCCCAGCGGCGGTAGGCTTCCGCTACACGTCGGGCCTCGGCCGGCGACACCGGCTCGACGGCAATGCCGAGGCCGTCGATCAGCGCAGCCATTTCGGCGCCGACGCCGCGCCGCCCTGCAACGATCAGCGCCTCGGCCATCGTACCGGCGGACATCGCAACCTGGAGCTCCGCCTCGAGCACGGCCGCACATGATTCCGCGTCCGGCTGCTCAAGCAGGATTTCCATCAGGGCCGAAGTGTCGGCGACGATCACCGCGGCAGGCCAGTCTCTTCGTCATACAGGAAATCCTGGCTGCGAGCGGCGTCGGCGCCAGCCGAAGCCTTGCCGGCCGCGGCCCTCCGAACCGCCTCTATGACCGCGCGCCGCTGCTTGGGATTGCCGGTTGCCTTGATTGCGACCAGCCGAGCTGCCGGCCGGCCATGGCGCGTCAGCACGACTTCGTCACCAGCCTCGGCGCGCCGGACGAGGTCCGTCAGCTGAGCCTTCGCCTCGGTGATGGACTTGTGCATCGGGAGCATCCCTCGTCAGGTCTTATATTCTAGACCATGATATGGACCATTTCAATCGTTCCATGCTCGCGACTGGGCCGGCCGCCGATTGCACCGAAATGGACCTGCCATCCCATCAATTCATTGAGGGAGCGGGCCGCATCATGTTAATTCCAAACGGATATGCGCGCGCTCCTACGCATCGCCGCGACGCCGCTGCTGCTGGTGATCGCGGGAACCGCCGTGGCGGTGACGCTCCGCGGCGGCTGGAACGAGCAGCTGCTGCTCGCGGCGATGCTCGTGTTCACGCTCGTCTATCTGCGCATCTTCGAAGCTCTGATCCCGCTCGAGCCGTCATGGCAGGTCCGGCGCGAGGACGCCTGGCCCGACATCGCCCACCTCATCCTGGTCAACGCCTTTTCGGGCGTCGGAGCCATGGCCGCGCTCGCCGTGGCGCTCAGGCTCCACCAGGCGCTCGGGCTCGAAGCCGCTTTCTGGCGGGACGTACCGGTCGCGCTTCAGGCCGCGGTCGCGATGATCGCCGGCGAGTTCCTGCCTTATTGGTACCACCGCGCCAGCCACGGCAACCACCCCTTCCTGTGGCGGGTGCATTCGATCCACCATCTGACCCCGCATCTCAACAGCCTCAAGGCGAGCTGGATGCATCCGGTGAACACCTTCCTGAATGCGTTCATGAAGATGCTCCCGGTGCTCGCGCTCGGGTTCAGCGAGGAGACGCTCGTCGTCGTCACGGTCTTCAGCCTCGTCATCGGCTACATGTCGCACGCCAATATCGACGCGCGGACCGGCCCGCTCGATTATCTGATCGCGACCCCGCACATCCACCATTTCCATCACAGCGTGAGGCCCGAGGAAGCGCGCAACTACGGCGTCAACGTCATGGTCTGGGATCTGCTCTTCAGAACCCATTTCAACGCCCGGGGCCGGGTCGGCGAGGTCGGGGTCCAGCCGTCGCCGGCAAGTCCCTATCCCCGGCTCGACAGCGTCCTCCACCAGCTTCGCTTCCCGTTCCAGCGCCCGCCCAAGCCGCCGGCGGCCGCGCCGTGACTCTCTCGATCGTCATGCCCACCTTCCAGGAGGCCGGACGGATCGCCGCCACCGTCGACGCGGCGCGGGCCCTGAAGGGCGATGTCGAGATCATCGTCGTCGACGGCGGCAGCGGCGACGGCACGGCAGAGATCGCCCGGGCGCGCGGCGCCCGGGTCCTCGAGGCGGAGGCCCGGGGACGGGCGCGGCAGATGAACCAGGGCGCGGCCGCCGCGCGCGGCGACGTCCTGCTGTTCGTCCATGCCGACACCCTGCTGCCGGCCGACGCGGGGCATGCGATCGACTCGATCCTCTCCGATCCGGCCGTCGCCGGCGGCTGCTTCCGGCTGCGCTTCGACGACGATCATCCGGTGCTTCGCCTGTCGAGCGCGCTGAGCCGCTTCGCGTTCAGGCTCTTCCACTACGGCGACTGCGCCTATTTCGTCAGGCGGGCGACCTTCCGCGAGATGGGCGGATTCAACGCCATGCCGCTGCTCGAGGATCTCGACTTCTGGCTTCGTCTCAACCGCGGCCGCCGGGTCGTCGTCGCCCGCTCCAGCGTGCTGACCTCGGCGCGCCGCTTCCGGGACGTCGGAGTCGTCAGGCAGCAGGCGCTGGCGACCCTGATCGTGCTACTCTACATGCTCGGGGTCGGCGCGCCGCGCCTCGCCCGGCTCTACCACCGCTTCACGCGGTTCCGCACTCGGGAGGTAGCCTGATGTCCGCCGCCTATCTGCCCCGCGCCCTGTGGTACTTCGCCTATTCGAACGCCCACATGATCAAGCAGACGCTCAACGTGCTGGACTTCATGTGGCTTCACCGGGTGAGGGCGGGGCTGCTCGCGCCCGATCACCCGTGGATCACCGGCGCCCTGCCGGGGTCGGGCGGCGAGACGATCTGGTCGAGGAACATCGTCTTCGCGTCGCCGCGAGGCGCCGGCGTCGCCGGCACGGAGAGCGACCCGGAGATCGTCACCCGGGTCGGCCGGTTCCTCGCCGCCATGGTCCAGCGGTCGAACTTCAGCGAGCCGGAGCTCGAGCAGGGGCGCCAGCGGCGGATGCCGCACGCGGTCAACTATCTCCACGGGCCGGTCCATTATAACGGCGGCTATGTCCTCTTCGACGATTTCCGGGATGCGATGCTCCATCTGTCCGACCGGCGGTTCGCCGCGGAATTCCTGCGCTTCGCGCGCGAGGAGCGCCGCGAGCTGACGATCGTCCTTCGCGACCGGCGCTACGACCCGGAAGAATATGCCTGGTTCGTCGCCTTCGTTCGGGCCCATCTGCCCTGGTATTGCAACGGCAACGGCCCCACCAAGAAGCGCGTGCTGCATGGCACACCGAGCCCCTATCCGGTCGTCAATCCGATCAACGGGACGTGGATCGCGGACGTTCGGGCGCTCCAGCGCGGCCGGCTCGACGCGCTGGTCCGGCCGCCGATCGCAAGGGCCTATTTCACCGCCCGTTATGCCGGCCGCCGCACCGACTTCAAATGGATGGAGCGGCTCCATGCCTGGCTCCAGTATCTGGTGACCGAAGCCAAGGGGTTCCAGGGCGGGCTGGTCTTCACCAAACGCAGGCTGATCGAGCCGCACAATTGGGAGGCCTATGTCGAGAGCGGCGGCAAATGGCGGCCGGGCTATGCCATCTCCCACCCCTTCACGACGATCGCCGGCGCCCGGGCGAGGCGGGAGAAAGGGAGCCGATGACCGACAACAGGTTCCGCTTCTCGGTCGCTCCCGAGAAACTGTGGCAGGCGATCAACCCGTGGACGTTCATGAACCAGGGCGCGCAGCTCGGGTTCGTCAACATCAACCTCGGCCAGACCTCGCATCCGGAGATCGAGCAGAAGCTGCTCGACGAGGTCGGCAGCTACGGCCGCCAGCTCGGCCGGATCGGCGACGCGCTGGAGGTGCTGATCGACCATGTCGAGCTGGGCGAGCTCAGCCCGCGGGAAGCGGACGCGCTCGCCATCCTCAAGGGCCAGCTCGCCGAGGTCCGCAAGGTCAAGCAGCGCGAACGCGACCGCGGCTGAAGCAAGATTCAAAAGCGATATCCGCGAATCGAATTGAGACCGTCCCGCCGACGTGATAAGATCGCTGCCACGGGGCGTGGTGCTTCCCCGACCAGCCGGTGCGTAGGGGCGTTTGCGGCGTTGTTTCAAGGATAGCCGCCTGCCGGCCGGAGAGCATCTCGGCTGCCCGCTCGCAAAGGGGGTTCCGGCCATGCGCGCTATTCGTCTCACCCGCAATCCGGCGAGGCTTGCCCTTGCCGCTTCCATCCTTCTGACGGCCACCGCGGCCTCGGCCGCGGGGCCGGTCGTCTATGTCGACCAGGGTTCGAAATGGGGCCCTTCGCCCCGCAAGGATTATTACGTCACCGACCAGGGATCCCGCCTCATCCGCTATTCCTGGGCGAAGGCCTTGAGGACGGAAAGCGGTCAGCCTTTCCTGGGAGACGGCCTCGCCCGCTACGGCTACCTCGCCAATGCTCAGAACCCGAACGGGCTTCCGGTAGGCTTCATGGTCGCCGGCCCCGCCGGAAAGCAGGATCTGGCGATGAACTGCTCGGCTTGCCACACCCGGCAGATCACGGTGGGAGGCACCGACTATCGGATCGACGGCGGGCCCGCCCTCGTCGACTTCCAGGGCTTCTTCACCGGCCTCGTCGCGGCGGTCGGACGGGTGCTCGCCAGCGATCAGGCGTGGGCGCAATTCGCCGCGGCCGTGCCCGGCGCCGGGCCCGACCTCAAGGACCAGGTGAGCGACTGGTACCGGCGCGAGAGCGCGTTGGCGGAAGGATCGCTCGCCGGCGGAATCGACTGGGGCTATGGCCGGCTCGACGCCGTCAGCATGATCTTCAACCGCCTTACGGGCACCGACATCGGCACCGATTCCTCGCGCCTTATCCGCGAGAACATCCAGCCCGCGAAGGCGCCGGTCCGCTATCCCTTCCTGTGGAACGCGCCGGTCCAGGACCGGACCCAATGGCCGGGCTTCGCCCGCAACGGCAACGAATTCTACGGGCTGCTGCGCAACCTCGGCCAGGTCTACGGCGTGTTCGCCATCTACCATCCACGCCGCGCCTTCGGCGAAGTGGACTTCCTCACCGAGAATTCGGCGAACTGGTCCGGCCTCGCGAAGATGGAGGAGCTGGTCGAGCGGCTCGGCCCGCCGCGGTGGCCGTGGGGATACAGGCCCGATCTCGCCGACCGCGGCAAGGCGATCTACCAGGCCAATTGCGCCTCCTGCCACGGCATCACCGCCGGCCCGTTCCGGCTGAGCGAGAAATTCCCCTTCTTCAGGAAGACGTGGAACACCCCGCTCTGCGACGTCGGCACCGACTCGATGCAATATGCGATACTCGGCCGGTCCGCGAAGACCGGTGTGTTCGAGGGGGTCAGGGTGCCGTTCGGGCCGACGATCGGGGACGAATCGACCGCCTTCAACATGCTGGCGGTGTCCGTGATCGGCTCGATCGTCCAGCAGAAGACGGGGTTGTCGATCTTCCATTACGCGTCGGATCCGGCGGCCGGCACCCTGCCGACGACCGGAAGCGCGCGTCAGCAGCAGGTCGTCCGCGACCTGCTCGACACCTATGCTCCGCCGGCGCCCCAGGCCTGCGGCAAGGCGGGCGGGCCGACCAAATATGAGTCGCGGGTGCTCGAGGGCATCTGGGCGACGGCGCCCTATCTGCACAACGGCTCGGTGCCGACGCTCTCCGACCTGCTCCTGCCCGGCGAGAAGCGTCCGAAGCGGTTCAGCGTCGGCACCGCGTACAGCACCGATCTCGTCGGCCTCGCGCGGGAGCAGCCCGGCTCGGCTTACAGCCGGGAGACGACCTGCGACAAGCAGAGCGGGAACAGCCGCTGCGGCCACGAATATGGCACCACGCTCGCCGATCCCGACAAGCTCGCGCTGCTCGAATATCTGAAGTCGCTCTGAGCGCGGCGCGGAGGCTTTGCGAGCCGCCGCCGGGACGCTAGGGAGCGTCTCCCGGAGAGGAAGAGGCGCGGCATGAAGGCGACGATCTGGCACAACCCCAATTGCGGAACGTCGAGGAAGACGCTCGACATACTGCGCGAGAGCGGTGCCGACGTGACGGTGGTCGAATATCTGAGGACGCCGCCGTCGCGCGACGAGCTCCGGCGCCTCTACGAGCGGGCGGGGCTTTCGCCGGCCGACGGGCTGAGGCGAAAGGAGGAGGGCGCGCGGGAGGTCGCCGAGGCCGGCGACGAGGCCGTGCTCGACGCCATGATCGGCAATCCCGCCCTGATCGAGCGGCCGCTGGTCGAGACGGAGAAAGGCGTGCGCCTGTGCCGGCCGCAGGACAGGGTCCGCGAAATCCTCTGATCCGCGGCAATCGGCGGCTTTAGTCGCGCGGCGCGCCGGGGTAGAGCGCTTGCGATGGCGGCGATCGATCCGGACCTCCTGCTGCGCGCGTATGCGATCGGGGTGTTCCCGATGTCGGACAGCCGCGACGCCGACGACGTGTTCTGGGTCGAGCCGCGGCGGCGGGCGATCCTTCCGATCGACGGCTTCCGGCTGTCGCGCTCGCTGAGGAAGACGATCCGTTCCGGCGAATATCGGGTGACCCGCGACACCGCCTTCGCCGAAGTCGTCCGGCGCTGCGCCGAGCGCGCGGAAACCTGGATCAACGCCGATATCGAGGAGAGCTACCGGCGGCTCCATGAGCGCGGCCATGCCCACTCGATCGAATGCTGGCAGGAGGATCAACTCGTGGGAGGGCTCTACGGCGTCAATCTCGGCGCGGCCTTCTTCGGCGAGAGCATGTTTTCCGCCAGACGCGACGCCTCGAAGGTCGCGCTGGCCTGGCTTGTCGCCCGGCTCAGGGTCGGCGGCTACGTTCTGCTCGACTGCCAGTTCATGACCGACCACCTGCGCAGCCTGGGCGCGGTCGAGGTGACCCAGCAGGATTATCTGGCGCTGTTGGAATCGGCCCTGTCGGCGGGCGCGCCGGACGGCTCGGGCGCCGCCGCGGACGGAGCGGCGGCGGGCGATGCCGCGGACGCGCGCGGGGCCGAGTTCGGGGCGCTCGACCGCCTGCTCGCCGCCGACGCCGCCCGCACCGTCGACTCGCCGGCTTCGGGATGCGTCATCGCGCAGCTCTTGGGCCAGACGTCGTAGATGGGATGCTCGACGACGTTGAGCGACGGCGTTTCCTTGTAGAGCCATCCCGAGAAGACACGCTCCCAGCGGCCCTGCGGACTGCGCACGCCGAGCTGAACGAAGGCGCCGGTCAGCTGCTGCACCTCCCACGGCGCGGTCGTCTCGCAGGCGCGCAGGCGCACCGTCGCATCGCCGATTCGCAACGCCTGGCCCGGCTTCATCTTCAGCTCGCGGGAAATGCCGTTGCGCTTGTTGAGGAAGCCGAGCACCGCCACCCGTTCGGCCATCGGAGTCGTGCCGGGCGCCGAGGCGCTGACGGTCTGCGGGATGTCGACGGTCCTGGGCTCGCTGCCGGCCTGGCGGGTGCCCGTCTGCTGTTCGGAGCCGCGATTGCAGCCGGCGAGCGCGGCCGAAGCGATCAGGACGGCGCCGAGCGGAAGCCTCATGCCCGATCCGGCGTCCAGGCCTCATAGTCGCCGCTGGCCGCGGGACGCCGGGCGCCGAGTTCGAGCGCGCCCGAAGGTCGGTAGGCAAGCGGAGTGCCGGTAAGGTTGGGCTCCGCCTCCTTCAGGAACCTGGGCGGCGGCGGCAGAGTCTCGTCGGGCGGACCGTCGATCATGTGGTGGAGCCAGGCATACCAGTCCGGCGGGATCCGGCTGGGATCGTTCGCGCCGTTGTAGATGACGAAGCGCCGGCCCCCCTTCTTCGACATATAATAGATGTTCCCAAGCCCGTCGCGGCCGACCGCATCGGCGCGGAAGCGGGCTGACAGCGAGGTGGTGAGAGTCGCCCCGTCCCACCAGGTGAAGAGCTGTTTGAGAAGGCCCATGGCCCGGCGGACTAGCGCCGATGGGCGATAGGGCGCAAGCCATTCCTCCCCGGCCCAGCGACAGTTATTGCCGGGCCGGACGACTAAAAGGCTGGATCGGTGGGGAGCGCTGCATGCCTCGAGTCGTCGAAGCGGAACTGTCGCGTTTGGCCCGGACCGCCATTCTGGAACATGGCGAGGACGCTCCCTCCGTCGCCCATCGCCGCGCGGCCGAGCGGCTTCGCAAGTCCGACGTCGACGGCGCTCATCAATGGTGCGTGATCAGCGAGCGCGCCCAGCAGATCCTCAAACACATGTCGCGCGAGCGGCACTGAACCGGCAGTTCGTCCCAGCGCGGACCAGGGGGCGTCGAGGACGGTGGGGTGAAGCCTCCCGCCCTTGCCTCCCCTCCCCCGCCGCTCTACCCCGGCGGCAAGAGGAGAGGGCGATGCGGATCGCGTGCCTCGGCGGGGGTCCCGCCGGGCTTTACTTCGCGATATCGATGAAGCTGCGCGATCCGGCGCATGAGATCGACCTGTTCGAGCGCAACCGGGCCGACGACACGTTCGGCTGGGGGCTCGTCTTCTCCGACCAGACGGTCGAGAATCTGCTGGCGAACGATCCCGTCTCCGGCGCCGCGATCCGGGACGAATTCGCCCATTGGGACGATATCGAGGTCCATATCCACGGGGAGACGATCCGCTCGTCGGGCCACGGCTTCATCGGCATCGGCCGCAAAAGGCTGCTGAACATCCTCCAGGAGCGGGCGCGCGGGCTCGGAGTCCGGCTCCATTTCGAGCATGAGGCCGGGGCCGACCTCGCCGCTTATGCCGATTTCGACCTGGTCATCGCCGCCGACGGCGTCAACAGCCGGATCCGCTCGGCCTATGCCGAGCATTTCGGGGTCGACGTCCAGGTCCGCAGGAACAGATTCTTCTGGTTCGGCACCGCCAGGGTGTTCGAAGCCTTCACCTTCGCCTTCGAGGAGACCGAGGCCGGCTGGGTCTGGGCGCACGCCTACCGGTTCGATTCCGGCCTTTCGACCTTCATCGTCGAGATGGCGCCGGAGACCTGGGCCGCGCTCGGCTTCGACCGGATGGACCAGCCCGAGGCGATCGGCCTGTGCGAGCGGATCTTCGCCGCCTATCTGGACGGGCGTCCGCTGATGTCGAACGCGGCCCATCTCAAGGGCCCGGAGGCCTGGCTGCAGTTCCGGCGCGTCCTCTGCGAGCGGTGGAGCCACGACAAGCTGATCCTGCTCGGCGACGCCGCGCATACCGCGCATTTCTCGATCGGCTCGGGCACCAAGCTGGCGCTGGAGGACGCCATCAAGCTCGCCGAGGTGCTTAACCGCCCCGGCCTGTCGCGGGATGCCGCGCTCGGAGAATATCATTCGGAGCGCCAGATCGAGGTGCTCAAGCTTCAGAACAGCGCGCGCAATTCGACCGAATGGTTCGAAACGCTCGAGCGCTACCTCCATTTCGAGCCGATCCAGTTCGCTTACTCGCTTCTCACCCGCTCGCAGCGGGTCAGCCACGAGAATCTGCGGCTTCGCGACAGGCCCTGGCTGGAGGGCGTGGAGCGCTGGTTCCAGTCCAAGGCGCTGGGAGTCCCGGTCAACGATCCGGCGCCGCCGATGTTCGCGCCCTACCGGCTGCGCGAGCTCAGGCTGGACAACCGGGTCGTGGTCTCGCCGATGGCGATGTATTCCGCGAAGGAGGGCACGCCCAATGACTTCCACCTCGTCCATTACGGGACCCGGGCGCAGGGCGGCGCCGGGCTCCTCTACACCGAGATGACCTGCGTCTCCGCCGAGGGCCGGATCACGCCGGGCTGCGCCGGCCTCTACGCGCCCGGGCACCTGGACGCCTGGAAGCGAATCGTCGATTTCGTCCATGCCAACACGCGCGCCAAATTCTGCCTCCAGCTCGGCCATTCCGGCCCGAAAGGCAGCACGAAGGTCGGCTGGGAAGGCTATGACGTGCCGCTCGACAGCGGCAACTGGCCGGTGATGGCGGCCTCCGACGTGCCCTGGTCCGCCGCCAACCAGGTGCCGAGGCCGATGACCCGGGACGACATGGAGAGGGTGCGCGACGAGTTCGTCGCCGCGGTGAGGATGGGGCTCGAGGCGGGCTTCGACATGGTCGAGCTCCACGCCGCGCACGGCTATCTCCTGTCGAGCTTCATCACCCCGCTGACCAACAAGCGCTCCGACGATTATGGCGGCAGCCTGGAGAACCGGCTGCGCTTCCCGATCGAGGTGTTCCGGGCGATGCGGCAGGCGTGGCCGGCGCAAAAGCCCATGTCGGTGCGGATCTCGGCGAACGACTGGATGGGAGAGCTGGGGGTCACTCCGGACGAGGCGGTCGAGATCGGCCGGGCCTTCGCCGCGGCCGGGGCCGACCTGATCGACGTCTCCGCGGGCCAGACCTGGGCGGACTGCGCGCCGGTCTACGGCCGGATGTTCCAGACTCCGTTCGCCGACCAGATTCGCAACGAAGGGCGGGTCGCCACCATGGCGGTGGGCAACATCTTCGAGACCGACCACGTCAACTCGATCCTCGCCGCCGGCCGCGCCGACCTGGTCGCCCTCGCCCGGCCCCACCTCGTCGACCCGATGTGGACCCTTCGCGCCGCCGCCGCCCACGACTATCGCGCGGTCCACGTCCCGCCCCAATATCTCGGCGGAATGGCCCAGCTGGCGCGCAACCTCGCCCGGCAAGCGGAGCTGAAGGCGTGAGGCTCCGCCTGCCCTCACCCTCGCGTCCCGCTACGCGGGCCGCATTTCCCTCTCCCCTGGAGGGAGAGGGAAGGAAACTCCTCTCCCTGCAGGGGAGAGGGACAGGCGCGAAGCGCCAGGGCGAGGGCAAGTGACTCGCCTCATAGACCACCACGCCCTGATCACCGGCGGCGGCACCGGCATCGGCGCCGCCATCGCCCGGGCGCTCGGCGCCGAAGGGGCGAGACTCACCCTGGTCGGCCGCCGCCGCGACAAGCTCGAGGAAGTCTGCGCCGGCGATTTCGACGCCCTCGTGGCGCCCGCCGACGTGACGGTGCGCGAGGAAGTCGACCGGGCCTTCGCCCTCGCTCGCGACGCCCAGGGCCCGATCACCCTCCTCGTCAACAATGCCGGCGCGGCGGCAGGGGCTCCGTTCGCCAAGGTCAGCGAAGCCTTGTGGCGCGAGATGCTCGCGGTCAATCTCGACGGCATGTTCCATTGCTGCCAGGCGGCGCTTCCCGATCTTCTCGCCGCCCCGGCCGCACGGATCGTCACCATCGCCTCGATGGCCGGCCTGCACGGCTTCGCCTACGCGGCCCCCTATATCGCCGCCAAGCACGGCGCCGTCGGCCTCACCCGAGCCCTCGCCGCCGAATACGGGCGGACGAATTTGCGGGTGAACGCGGTCTGCCCCGGCTTCGTCGACACCGACATGACCGTCCAGTCGGTCGCCAACATCGCCGACAAGACCGGCCGAAGCGCGCAGGAGGCCCGGGCGGAGCTGGCGCGGCTCAACCCCTCGGGACGCCTGATCGCACCGGAGGAGGTCGCGGCGGCCGTGCTCGACCTCATCCTCTCGGAGCGGAACGGTGAGGCAGTGGAGATCGCATGAACCCGGAAAGCTTCGTCCCCGAGCACTTCCTTTGGGAATATGACGACGGCGTCGCCACGATCACGCTCGATCGTCCCGAGCGGAAGAACCCGCTCACCTTCGAGTCCTACGCTGAGCTTCGCGACGCCTTCCGGGCGCTGGTCTACGCCCGCCCGGTGAAGGCGGTCGTGATCGCCGGCGCCGGCGGCAACTTCAGCTCGGGCGGCGACGTCCACGAGATCATCGGGCCGCTCATCCGAATGGAGATGCCGGCGCTGCTCGACTTCACCCGAATGACCGGGGATCTCGTCAAGGCGATTCGCGCCTGCCCGCAGCCGGTCGTCGCGGCGATCGACGGAATCTGCGTCGGCGCCGGGGCGATCCTGGCGATGGCGTCGGACCTCAGGCTCGCCACGCCCGAGGCGAAGACGGCCTTCCTCTTCACCCGGGTCGGACTCGCCGGATGCGACATGGGCGCCTGCGCGATCCTTCCCAGGATCATCGGCCAGGGCCGGGCGGCGGAGCTCCTCTACACCGGCCGGGTGATGAGCGCGGAGGAGGGCCTGGCCTGGGGCTTCCACAACCGGCTGGTGCCGCGCGAGGCGCTGCTCGACGAGGCGCGCGGGCTGGCTCGAAGCCTGGCCTCGGGCCCGACCTTCGCCCACTCCATCACCAAGAAGCAGCTCGACCAGGAATGGAACGTCAGCCTCGAGACGGCGATCGAGATGGAGGCCCAGGCCCAGGCGATCTGCATGGCGACCAACGATTTCAGGAGGGCGTTCGAGGCGTTTGCCGAGAAGCGGACGCCGGAGTTCAGGGGTGACTGACGCCGTTGCCCTCACCCTCGCGTCCCGCTGCGCGGGCCGCATTTCCCTCTCCCCTACAGGGAGAGGGGAGAACGAGGGCGCCCGCACCAACCCCTCTCCCTCTAGGGGAGAGGGACAGGCGCGAAGCGTCAGGGTGAGGGCATGAAAAGGCCGCCGGGTTACGATAAATTGGAACGCGCACGCCGCCTCCGCCGCAACATGACTCCGCAGGAACGCTTCCTCTGGGGCCAGCTCCGCGGCCGACGCTTCGCCGGCTTCAAATTCCGCAAGCAGATGTGGCTCGCGGGCTTCATCGCCGACTTGGCCTGCCCCGAAGCCCGGCTGGTGGTCGAGGCCGACGGCAGCCAGCATGCCGACGATGCCGAATACGACGCGCGACGCCAACGCGCCTTCGCCCGCCTCGGCTGGCGCACGCTGCGCTTCTGGAACAACGAGATCACCGAGAATCTGGACGGCGTGCTTACCCTGATCGCGTCCGCTTTGCCCTCACCCTCGCAGGCCGCTTCGCGACCTGCATTTCCCTCTCCCCTACAGGGAGAGGGAGGCACCAACCCCTCTCCCTCCAGGGGAGCGGGACAGCCGGGCCCGAAGGGCACGGCAGGGTGAGGGCCCGAACCATGCAAGACTTCCTCGACTGGCCCTTCTTCGACGATCGCCACCGCGCGCTCGCGGAAGAGCTCGAACGCTGGTGCCAAGCCAACCTCACCGACGACGAGCCCGCCGACCTCGACTCCGCCTGCCGCACCCTCGTCCGCAAGCTCGGCGACGGCGGCTGGCTTCGCCACTGCGTCCCCGACTCCGAGGGCCGGATCGACGTGCGCTCGCTCGCCCTCATCCGGGAGACCCTCGCCCGCCATTCGGGGCTCGCCGACTTCGCCTTCGCCATGCAGGGGCTGGGCTCGGGCACGATCGGCCTGTTCGGGACGGAGGCCCAGAAAGCCGCCTACCTCCCGGCGGTCGCCCGGGGCGAGAAGATCGCCGCCTTCGCCCTGACCGAGCCCGAATCCGGATCGGACGTCGCCGCAATCGAGACCCGGGCCGAGGCGGCCGGGGACGGCTTCGTGCTGAACGGCGGGAAGACCTTCATCTCCAACGGCGGAATCGCCGATTTCTACGTCGTCTTCGCGCGCACCGGCGAGGCGCCCGGGGCGAAGGGCCTGTCCGCCTTCCTGGTCGATCGCGGCGCCGCCGGCCTCGACGACGGTGAGCGGATCGCGGTCATCGCTCCCCACCCCCTCGCCCGGCTCAGGTTCGACGACCTTCGCGTCCCCGCCTCGGCCCTGCTCGGCGAGCGCGGCCGCGGCTTCCAGCAGGCGATGGCGACCCTCGACGTGTTCCGCACCACGGTCGGCGCGGCGGCGCTCGGCTTCGCCCGCCGCGCGCTCGACGAAGCGACGAGGCGGGCACTGACCCGGCGGCTCGGCAATGGAACGCTCGCCGACAATGCGATCACCCAGTCGAAGCTCGCCGAGATGGTGCTCGACGTCGAGACCTCGGCCCTGCTGATCTACCGCGCCGCCTGGCTTCGCGACGTCCGCGGGCAAAGGAACAGCCGCGAGGCGGCGCTCGCCAAGCTCCATGCCACCGACAGCGCCCAGAGCGTCATCGACAAGGCGGTGCAGCTGTTCGGAGGCCTCGGAGTGACGAGCGGGGTCCCGGTCGAGCGCCTCTACCGGGAGATCAGGGCGCTCAGGATCTACGAAGGCGCGTCCGAAGTGCAGAAGGTGGTCATCGCCCGCGCCCATCTGGCGGAGTATCGGACATGAGAGCCTTGCTTCCCCCCGGCTGGCCGCGCCCGAGCGGCTTTTCGAACGGCATCGCCGCGGAGGGCCGGATGGTGTTCACCGCGGGGATCATCGGCTGGGACGAGGCGGGGACCCTGGTGGCGCCCGATCTCGCCGGCCAGCTTCGCCAGATCCTGCTCAACACGCTCGCGATCCTCGCCGAGGACGGCGCCGGGGCCGAGCATGTCGTTCGGATGACCTGGTATGTCGTCGACATCGACGAATATCGCCTCGGCCTCGCCGCGATCGGAGCCGCCTGGAGGGAGGTGATGGGCCGCAACTTCCCGGCCATGGCGGTGGTGGAGGTGGGCGCGCTGGTCGAGCCGGGGGCCCGGATCGAGATCGAGACGATTGCGGTGGTGCCGAAATGGTGACGGCCGCCACGCCCTCACCCTGGCGCTTCGCGCCTGTCCCTCTCCCCTATAGGGAGAGGGACGGAAAAACCCCTCTCCCTGTAGGGGATGCCAAGGTGAGCCGCGCCCCGCGCGGCTCAGCCCTGTCCGGGGGACAGGGCGACCTTGGCATGGAGGGGCCC
>DASVVX010000028.1:0-1675 GCA_036386295.1 Allosphingosinicella sp. | reverse complement strand
CTCGGCCGCAAGTTCGTCTGCGTCGACATGCCGCAAACGATCGAAGCAGCGGAATAGGGACGCGCCGATAAAGGGCCGTCCCCCGGAGGGGCGGCTCCAGGTCTCGCAAGAGAACCGAATTCGAGGGAGAGGAGCCGCCAGGGTTCCCCTCCCTTTTCATTTCTCCCTCGAAACTGTCGCCTCGCGCGGGGCGGCGAAGGGAGGAAGTGATGTTCGCGAGGACCGAAAGACTGCTGCTGCGGCCCGGCTGGAGCCAGGACGCCCCTGCCCTGTTCGAGGCGATCTCCGACGAGCGCATCGTGCGCAACCTCGCGACGGCGCCCTGGCCGTACCGGATGGAGGACGCCGAGGCCTTCCTCGCCACCGAGCGCAAGCCGTCCGAGCCGTCGCTGCTCATCTTCCGCTGCACGAGCGGCGCGCCCGAGCTGATCGGTGGAATCGGCTTCGGACTCAGACCGACCGGCGAGCGCGAGTTCGGCTATTGGCTGGTCCGGCGCTACTGGGGCCGCGGCTACGCCACCGAGGCGGGCCGGGCGCTCATCGCCACGGCGCGCCACGGCCTTCGGCTGAAGCGGCTCGACGCCGGCCACTTCCTCGACAATCCCGCCTCCGGCAGGGTGCTCGAGAAGCTCGGCTTCCGGCCGACCGGAACGATCGTTCCGCGCTACAGCGCCGGCCGCCGGGAGGCCGCGCCCTGCCGGCTGTTCAAGCTCGAGCTGGATCGGGAGGCCGAGATCGCTCCGGCAATGGCGGCGTAGGCAGGTGAATTCCCCCCGGCTCTTGCCGGGGAGGATTTTAGGCCGTCACCGCCTCCAGGCTGCGCTCGCCCTCGGCGATGAGCTTGCGGTCGTCATGCTTCCAGGGATGGAATCCGGGCAGGAAGAAGCGCAGCCAGCCGCCGAGGATCCGGCCGAACATGCCGGGGTAGACGAAGGCGTACCAGAGCAGGCCCGCGAGGGCGCGCGGCCCCCTGATTCCGTCCTGGGCGAGCAGCATCAGCGCGCCCTGGGTGCGCTCGATGAAGAAGTTCTTGGTGACCTTGAGCATCACCATCGACTTGACCATCCAGCGCTTGCGCCGCGGCCAGTGGCGGGTGGCGTGGAGCCAGGTGTCGTAGGCGACGCCCTTGTGCTCGATCTCCTCCATCGAATGCCAGCGCCACAGCGCCGCCGAGGCCGGATCGGCGTCGCGCAGGTGGCGCGGATTGCCGAGCAGCTGGTTGGCGAGGATGGCCGTGAAATGCTCGAGCGCCATGGTCGCGGCGAGATTGACGATCGGCGGCCGGCCCTTGGTCTCGGCCAGCCGCTCGTCGACCCTTTTCTCGAGGGGCGCCATGTCGTAGCCCGCCTCGATCGCCCGGCGGTTGAACGCGACATGCTCGCGGCTGTGCATGACCTCCTGGGTGGTGAAGGCGCGGATCTCCTCGGCGAGCTTGGGCGGGGCGCCGTCGCGGAAGGCGCGGACGCTTTCGACGAAGAAGGCTTCGCCCTTAGGGAAGGTGATGGAGAGCGAATCGTAGAGCGCACTGCCATAGGGATTGCCGCCCATCCACCAGCGCTCCGTCTTGCCGCCGCGCCCGAAGCGGCGGTCGCGCGGGGTGATGGTCAGATCGGAGGGTGTGACTTCGCGCCCCATGCTGTATCTCCTTCGCGGTCCCGGGATGGAGAATACTTAC
>DASVVX010000027.1:0-9397 GCA_036386295.1 Allosphingosinicella sp. | reverse complement strand
GCTCCGACTCGACCCTCATCTTCACCTCGGGCGCCACCGAGGCGATCTCGCTCGTCTTCGACAGGGCCCGGGCGAAGGACCGGATCGTCGCGGCGGTCGAGCACCCCGCCGTCCTGCGCAGCGCCCCCGGGGCCCGACAGGTCGCGGCGAGGCCCGACGGGACGCTCGACCTCGACGATCTCGACCGGGCGCTGGACGGCTCGGATAGGCCGCTGGTGGCGGTGCAGTCGGTCAACAACGAGACCGGAGTCATCCACCCCACGGACGAGGTCTATGCCCGGGTGAAGGCGGCGGGCGGCCTCCTCCTCACCGACTGCGCGCAAAGCGCGGGCAAGCTCCCGCTGCCGGACGCCGACTTCATCGTTGTCGCCGCCCACAAGTTCGGCGGCCCGCCTGGGATCGGAGCGCTGCTGGTGAAGGACACGGCGAGCCTGGACGCGGTCGGCGGGCAGGAGGGCGGCTTCAGGCCGGGCACGGCGGCGGTCCCCTCGATCATGGGTTTCGCCGCCGCCTGCGAGGCCGATCACGGCTGGTACGAGGAAGCCAGGCGGCTGCGCGCGAGGCTCGACCGGGGGATCGTCGCCGCCGGCGGCGAGGTCGTCGCCGCGGACGCGCCTCGAATCGCCACCATCGCCTGCTATCGCATGCCCGGGGTGCCGGGCGCCGCCCAGATGATGCAGCTCGACCTCGCGGGAATCGCGGTCACGGCGGGAAGCGCCTGCGCCTCGGGAAGCCTCAAGACCAGCCACGTCCTGACCGCCATGGGCTGGCCCGAGGAGGCGGCTCGCGAAGTGATCCGGGTCAGCTTCGGCCCGCAGACCCGCGAGAGCGACGTCGACGCGCTGCTCGGCCAGTGGTCGGCCATGTACGGGAAACGCCGGGCCGCGTGATCTATCTCGACTATCAGGCGACCACCCCCCTCGCCCCCGAAGTGGCCGCCGCGATGCGGCCCTGGCTGGAGAGCGCCTTCGCCAACCCGCACAGCAGCCACCGCCTCGGCCGCGAGGCGGCGGCGGCGGTGGAAGTGGCGCGGGAGAGGGTATCGGACGCGCTTGCCCATTCCCCCGTTCGTGTCGAGCGAAGTCGAGACACCCATTCGAGCGAAGCCGAGAAATCCAGCCTCGACTATGCTCGGCAGGGCCCCTCGACTTCGCTCGGGGCGAACGGGAAAATCTATTTCACCTCGGGCGCCACCGAGGCGATCAACTGGGCGTTAAAGGGCGCCGCCGCCCGTCTGCCCCAGGGCCGCCGTCGGATCGTGACCCTCGCCACCGAGCACGCCGCGGTCCTTGATACGGTCGCTTGGCTGGGGGCGCAGGGCTTCGACGTCGAAATCCTGCCCGTCTCGCCTGACGGCCTCGTCGACCTCGCCGCCGTCGAAGCCGCGCTCGCCACACCCACCGGCCTCGTCGCCGCCATGCTGGTCAACAACGAGATCGGGGTGATCCAGCCTGTCGCCGAAATCGGCGCCCTCGCCCGCGCCTCCGGCGCCCTTTTCCTGTGCGACGCCGTGCAAGGTTTCGGCCGCGTCCCCCTCCCGCTCGCCGCGTGCGACCTCGTCGCCGTCTCCGCGCACAAGGTGCACGGCCCCAAGGGCATCGGCGCGCTTTGGGTCCGCGAGGGAGTAAAGCTCGATCCCCTGCTCCACGGCGGCGGCCAGGAAGGCGGCCTGCGTTCGGGCACGCTCTCCCCGGCTTTGTGCGTGGGCTTCGGCGAAGCCGCGCGCCTCATCGTCGACAGGGCGATCGAGGACCGTGACCATGTCGAGCGTCTGTGGGGAAGGGCGCTTGGGGTGATGTCCGGCTGGACTCTCAACGGCTCGGCCGAGCCGCGCTACCATGGCAACCTCAACCTGCGCCGGGAGGGGGTCGACGCCGCCCGCCTGATTTCCGAGCTTCGAAGTGTCGCCTTCTCCGCCGGCTCGGCCTGCGCGAGCGGATCGGGCCGGCCCAGCCATGTCCTCGCCGCGCTCGGTCTCGGCGATCGCGAGGCGCGCTCCAGCCTGCGCCTCGGCTTCGGCCGCTATACGCGCGAGGAGGAACTGGTCGAAGCACTGACCCTCATCGAGGCGGCCGCGGCGCGGCAGCCGGACTTCGCCGAATGACGCTGGTCCGCTTCGTCTCCGCCGACGGCAACCATATCCAGGAGGCGAGGGGGAAGGCCGGCGAGCGGCTCCTCGATCTCGCCCAGGCACTGGGCCAGCCGCTTGAGGGCACATGCGAAGGGCAGATGGCTTGCTCGACCTGCCACGTCATCGTCGCCGCGGAGGATTTCGCCCGGCTTCCCCGGGCCAGCGAGGAGGAGGAGGACCTCCTCGACCTCGCCGCGCGGGTCACCCGCCATTCCCGGCTCGCCTGCCAGATCTGGCTCGAGGACTCGCTGGAGACGCTCACGGTCCGGATGCCCGGCGAAGCCCACGACATGCAGGGGAGATGAGATGATCGACCGCCGCACCTTCCTCGCCGCCGCAGCGGCGTCGCTCGCCGCCGGCTGCACCCGCAGGGGCGCGGCGGAGCCTTCCGCTTCCGATCCGGCGCTCGACGCACGCTTCGAGGCGATCCGGGCCACACTCGGACCCGGCGGCCGCCTCGGAGTCGCGGCGATCGACACCGGCTCGGGGCGGGAGCTGCGCTTCGACGCCGATTCGCGCTACGCCATGGCTTCGACCTTCAAGCTTCCACTCGCCGGCTTCGTCCTCCACCTCGTCGAGAGCGGCGAGCTCTCGATCGACGAGGAGCTGGAGTTCGGCCCCGGCGATCCGCTCGACAATTCCCCGACGGTCGAGGCCAATCGCGCTCTCGGCCGGCTGCCGGTCTGGCAGCTCTGCGCCGCGATCCTCGAGGTCAGCGACAACAGCGCCGCCAACATCCTGTTGCGCCGCACCGGCGGCCCGGAAGCGCTGACCCGCTTCGTCCGGGACTGCGGCGACCCGGTCACTCGCCTCGACCGTTTCGAGATGGAGCTGAACTCGAACCTTCCCGGCGATCCCCGCGATACGACCAGCCCGGCCGCCATGGCCGGCCTCGCCCGCAAGCTCGTCCTCGGCGACCGCCTCGCCGAGGAGAATCGCAACCGCCTCCAGCTCTGGCTGAAGAAGTCGGTGCCCGGCCCGGACCGGCTCAAGGCCGGGCTGCCCGCGCCGCCCTGGCTCGTCGGCCACAAGACCGGCACCGGCGCCAACGGCAACGTCAACGACGTCGCCATCGCCTGGCGCTCGGGCAAGCCGCCGATCGTCATCGCCTGCTACCAGAGCGGCGGCGACGCCGAGCGCCCCGCCCGCTTCGCCGCGCATGCCGCCGTGGGACGGCTGGTCGCGGAAGTCTTCGCCTGATCCACCTCCTCTCCCTGCAGGGGAGAGGGACAGCCGCGAAGCGGCAGGGTGAGGGCAGGGCGGACTTCGGTATTCCCTCACCCTCCCACCCGGCTCCGCCGGGCGGGCCCCTCCCTCTCCCCTGCAGGGAGAGGGGTTGAACGAAGCTTGCGCGAATCCCTCAACCGCCCCATATGCGCGGCGGGAGTCGGGCGGACGGCGCTCTCGCCAACCCGGTCAGGTCCGGAAGGAAGCAGCCGTAACGAGTTCAAGCGCCGGGTCGTTTCCGGCTCCCACTTGCCCGTCGCCCCAGCGCAGGCTGGGGCCCCGGGGGGTGAAAAGCGCGGCATTCTTCACCCACCGGGATGCCAGCCTTCGCTGGCATGACGTTATAGGCTAATCTCCCTTCATGTCCTCCGAATCTTCAGACGATTCCCCTGGCTTCGGCGCCCTCGGTCTCGACGAGCCGCCGCAGCCGGCCAAGCCGCAGCCCTACCGGGTCCTCGCCCGCAAATACCGGCCGCAGAGCTTCGCCGAGCTGATCGGCCAGGACGCGATGGTCCGGACGCTGGGCAACGCGATCCAGCGCGACCGGCTCGCCCACGCCTTCCTCCTCACCGGAGTGCGCGGGGTCGGCAAGACCTCGACGGCGCGGCTGATCGCCAAGGCGCTCAACTGCGTCGGTCCGGACGGGCAGGGCGGTCCGACCATCGATCCCTGCGGGGTCTGCGAGCCGTGCCGGGCGATCGCCGAGGGCCGCCATATCGACGTCGTCGAGATGGACGCCGCAAGCCATACCGGGGTCGACGACGTCCGCGAGATCATCGAGGCGGTGCGCTACGCCGCGGTGTCGGCCCGCTACAAGGTCTACATCGTCGACGAAGTCCATATGCTGTCGAAGAACGCCTTCAATGCGCTTCTCAAGACTCTTGAGGAACCTCCTCAGCACGTTAAGTTTCTTTTCGCGACGACCGAGGTGAACAAGGTCCCGGTCACGGTCCTGTCGCGCTGCCAGCGCTTCGACCTGAGGCGGATCCCGGCCGAGAAGCTCGCCGCCCATTTCGGCGAGGTCGCGGCGAAGGAGGGGGTCGAGGTCGAGCCCGAGGCGCTCGCCCTCATCGCCCGAGCCGCCGAGGGTTCGGCCCGCGACGGCCTCTCGATCCTCGACCAGGCCATCGCCCACGGCCCGGGCGGGGTGACCGCCGACCAGGTCCGCAATATGCTCGGCCTCTCCGACCGGGGCGCGATACGCAATCTGCTGGGTGTAATACTGGGTGGAAACGCTCCCGGCGCCCTCGCCGCCCTGCGCGATCAGTACGACCTCGGGGTCGAGCCCCACGCCGTCCTGCGCGGCCTGCTCGAGAGCGTCCACGGCATCACCCGGGCGAAGGTCGGCGGCGCTCTCGACCCGGCCCAGTCGGCTGAGGAGCGCGACGCCTATGCCGACTGGGCGAGCAGCCTCTCCTACGCTGCCGTCCACCGGCTCTGGCAGTTGCTCTTGAGGGGCCTCGCCGAGGTTCATGCAGCGCCGATGCCGCTCGAGGCCGCCGAAATGGCGCTGCTTCGAGTCATCCACGCCTCGGACCTGCCCGATCCGGGCGCCCTGATTGAGAGGCTGGCGAGCGGCGAGAGCGTTCCCGCACGCTCGGCGGCGCCTGCTGCGGCGGGGCAGGAGCCGATGCTCGAGGCGCCGCCCTCCTTCGAGGCCTTCGCCGATCTCATCGAGACGAAGGGCAGGGCGATCCTCGCCCATCAGCTGCGCGAGAATTACCGGCTCGTCGAATACGGCCCGCCGAGCCTGCTCCTGCAGCAGGCGGGCAACGTCCGCGAGGTCAGGGACGTCGAATCCTTCGTCCGCACCCTGCGCGACGCCACCGACGCGATCTTCGGCCAGAAATGGCGGGTCGCCCTGTCGGACGGCCCCGCCCTGCCGACCCTTCGCGAGCAGGAGCAGGCCGCCGAGGCCGAACTGAAGCAGAAGGTCCTCGAATCGCCGCTGGTCAAGGCCGCGTTCGAAGCCTTCCCCGAAGCCGAGCTTTCCGGCTTCACCCTGGACGAGCAACGGAGCGCCTGAATGCCCGATTTCGACGAATTGATGAAAATGATGGAATCCACCCGCGCCGGCCTCACCCAGGCGCAGGAGATGCTCGACAAGATCGAGGTCGAGGGCGCTTCCGGCGCCGGCCTGGTCAAGGTCAGGGCGACCGCCAAGGGCCGGATCCTCTCGGTGGACATCGACGAAAGCCTGCTCGTCGCGTCCGAGAAGCAGATGGTCGAGGATCTCGTCGCCGCGGCGTTCAACGACGCCCGGATGAAGGCCGACCGCGCCGCCGAGGAAGAGATGAAGAAGATGACCGCGGGCCTTCAGCTCCCTCCCGGCTTCGGCTTCTGACCTCAGGCGGCATTACCGTCCGGAACCGGTAGCGGCTCCGTAGCCGGCTCGGGCGCCGGCGCCCGCTGCGGCTGCTCATATTCCTCGCCGGGCAGCGCCGCGGGCGGGGGCGGGGGAGCGGCCTTGGCGCCGGGCGCCGCCCTGCGCCGCACCGGCGCCGCCGGCTCCCGCTCGGGCACCGCCGTCCCGCCCTGGTAAACGCAGCGGTCGAGCCCGTCGCGCGCCACCACTCCGATGCGCGCGGCGATGGCGTTGCCGTAGCGCCGGGTGAAGCCCTTGGGCGCCGTCGCTCCGCGCTTCTTGGGCAGGGGCAGGACGGCCGCGATGCGGGCCGCCTCGACCCGGCTCATCGCGCCCGCGTCGTGATTGAAATAACGCTGCGCGCCGGCATTGACGCCATAGGTCCCGATTCCGGTCTCGGCGACGTTGAGATAGACCTCCATGATCCGCCGCTTGCCCCACATGTTCTCGATGAGGAGTGTGAACCACGCCTCGAGCGCCTTTCGCGGATAGCCGCCGCCCTGCCAGAGGAAGGCGTTCTTGGCGGTCTGCTGGCTGATCGTCGAGCCGCCGCGGATGACCGAGCCGCCGCGCGCGTTGCGGCGCATCGCGGCGGCGATGGCGTCCTGGTCGAAGCCCCAGTGCGAGCAGAATTTGCTGTCCTCCGCGGCGATCGCCGCCCGCACCGCATCGCGGTCGATCCGCTCGAGGCTCATCCAGTCGCGCGCCAGCTGGCGCCCGCCGAGCCGGTCGCCGATCATGGTCAGGGTGATGGGCGGGTTCACGAAGCGGTAGAGCAGGACCCAGAGCAGGCTGATCAGGATGAAGAGGAAGACGCCCTTGACGATCCAGCTCGCGATCCGGCCGAACCCGCCGCGCTTCCTCGCTCTCACCCTTGCCATGGCGATCCGTTAGCGGGCCGTGCCCTATTCGTCATGCTGAACTTGGTCCAGGATCCAGCATGGCGCCGCCTCACGGGGTGGGCAACTGGACCCTGAAACAAGTTCAGGGTGACGATGGGGCTCGCACGGCTGTAGGGAATTGAAATGAAATCCTGGCTTGCCCTGTTCGCCGCGGCCCTGTTCGCCGCGCTTCCGGCTTCGGCCCAGGCTCCGGCCGAGGCCCCGATCGTGCTCGGCACGAGCTTCACGCTCGATTCGAAGGTGCTCGGCCAGCCGCGCGAGATCAACGTCCGGCTGCCGGCGGGCTATGCCGACGCCAAGGCGAACCGCTCCTACCCGGTGCTCTACGTGCTCGACGGCGGCCTCGACCAGGACTTCCTCCATATCGCCGGACTCGCCCAGCACGGCGAGATCAGCTGGACGTTCGACGAGTTCATCGTCGTCGGAATCGCGACGAGGAAGCGTATCTGGGAGCTCACCATCCCGACTCGGGACGAGCGCTACACGACCTATTTCAGGGCCAATGGCGAGCCGGTGGAGTTCGCGTCCGGCGGCGGCTCGGAGACGTTCCGGCGCTACATCGCCGAGGAGGTCATCCCCTTCGTCGAAGGCAAGTACCGGACCACTGGCCGACGCACCTTCATCGGCGAGTCGCTCGCCGGCCTGTTCGTCGTCGACACCCTGCTTCGACGGCCCGAGCTGTTCCACGATTACGTCGCGATCAGCCCCAGCATGTGGTGGAACCGTGAGGAGCTGGGCGACCGCGCCCGCGAGCTGCTCGCCGGCCGCGATTATTCGGGACGGCGGCTCTACCTTACCATGGGCAGCGAGGGCGGGACCATGCAGCGCGGCATGGACAAGCTGCTCGCCGCGCTGCGCTCGCCGGCCGCTGGAGCGCTGCAGTGGACCTATGTCGACCGGCGCGCCAGCGAGCATCACGGCAGCATCTATCACGCCGCCGCCCTCGACGCGTTTCGGACCCTCTACCCGAAGCCCTTCCGGCCGGGCTCGCCGCTGCCCTGGCTGTTCATCGGCGAGATGCCTAAGCTCAGTCCGGAGGCGGAGGCGGACAAGAAGATCGAGTGCACGGCTGAGAGGGCGCGGCCGGTGACCTTCGCGGAGATCAACGCCGATCCGGAGAAATGGGAGGCCTTGTGCACCTTGCCGCCGCTCGGCCAGGGGCCGCAGCCTAGGGAGTTGTCGAGGAACTGGGGGAGGACTCGCTAAACGTCATCCCGGCGAAGGCCGGGATCCCAGCGAGACAAGGCCCGCGATCTTCACCCCCTGGGGTCCCTGCCTTCGCTGGGACGACGATCAGCTCGCCGGGAGGAGGCGCCGCTCGCCGGCGAGCCCCATCAGCGCCTTCTGGAGCTTCTCGAACGCGCGGACCTCGATCTGCCGGATGCGCTCACGGCTGACGTCGTAGACCTGGGAGAGCTCCTCGAGGGTCTTGGGCTCGTCGGTCAGCCGCCGCTCGGTGAGGATGTGCTTCTCACGGTCGTTCAGCGCCTTCATCGCCTCGATCAGCAATTCGTGCCGGACCTCGCTCTCCTGGGCGTCGGCGACCCGCTCGTCCTGCAGCGGGTCGGTGTCCACCAGCCAATCCTGCCACTGGCCGTCGCCCTCCTCGCGCAGGGGGACGTTGAGCGACGTGTCGCCGCCCATCGCCATGCGCCGGTTCATCGAGATGACGTCCTCTTCGGAGACTCCGAGATCGGTGGCGATCTTGGTGACGTCCTCCGGCTTGAGGTCGCCGTCCTCGAACGCCTCGATCTGGTTCTTCATCCGGCGAAGGTTGAAGAACAGCTTCTTCTGCGCGGCCGTGGTGCCCATCTTGACCAGCGACCAGCTGCGCAGGATGAATTCCTGGATCGAGGCCCGGATCCACCACATGGCATAGGTGGCGAGCCGGAAGCCGCGCTCCGGCTCGAACTTCTTCACGCCCTGCATGAGGCCGATATTGCCCTCCGAGATCAGCTCGGAGACGGGCAGGCCGTAGCCGCGATAGCCCATGGCGATCTTCGCCACGAGGCGGAGGTGCGAATTGACCAGCTTGGCCGCCGCATCGGTGTCCTGATGCTCGGTCCAGCGCTTGGCCAGCATATATTCCTCCTCAGGGGCGAGGATCGGGAATTTCTTGATCTCGGCGAGATAGCGGTTGAGGCCCGCTTCGCCGCTCATGGCGGGGATCGTCGCCGGGACGTTTCTTCCGCTAGCCATCGTCTTCACTCACTCCCTGGTTACCCGCTGCTTTTGATTGTGCCGGGACCGTCGCCCTTATACCGCCAGCGCGCTTAACAGTTGCTGCATATCCGACGGAACGTCGCTTTTGAACGACAAGGGCGCCGATGTCACGGGATGGATGAACCCGAGCTCCGCCGCGTGCAGGGCCTGGCGTTCAAAACCCAATCTTTTCAATAACTCACGAAGGGCCGTTCGGGTCCGTCCATAGGCCGGATCGCCGAGCAAGGGGTGGCCGATCGAGGTCATGTGTACCCGGACCTGGTGAGTCCGGCCGGTTTCGAGTCGGCATTCAACCAGCGCGGAGTCCCGCAGGGGCCGAAGCACCTTGTAATGAGTCACCGCCCTTTTGCCGCGGCCTCCATCCTCTTTGGCATCGACGATCGCCATCTTCTGGCGGTTGGCCGACGAGCGGGCGAGCGGAGCGTCGATCGTTCCGGCGAGCGGGCTCGGAAGGCCGGCGACGACCGCCCGGTAGCCCCTGTCGATGCTGTGGCGGGCGAATTGCGCCGCCAGCCCTTCGTGGGCGCGGTCGGTCTTGGCGACGACGAG
>DASVVX010000026.1:0-6748 GCA_036386295.1 Allosphingosinicella sp. | reverse complement strand
CAGCTCCGGTCCGTCCGAACCCCCTGTCCCGGTCGCGGCGGTCAGCCGCCGGAAGGCGCGATTGGACAGGCGGAGCCTGGCTCCGACGGCGGCGGCGACCTCGGCGTCGGGCGGGAGAAGGGCGGCCAGCCGGCGCAGCGGATGCGGGGGGACGCCGGCCCGTGCTTCGCGCTCGACCAGCCGCGCCAGCCGGTCGACTCCGCCCGGGCCGATCTCCGGCAGCACCGGGGCGAGGATGCCGTGACCGACCATCAGCCGAACCGCGTCCACCGGCTCGGGCAGTCCGAGCAGCTTGGTCAGCTCGTCGGCGATCCGTTCGCGCGAGAGGGCCATAAGATCGTTCGCGCGCGCCCGGCAGGCCGCCAGCGCCTCGCCGTCCGCATCGCCCCGTCCGAACCGGGCGTAGAAGCGGAAGAAGCGAAGGATCCGCAGATGATCTTCGGCGATCCGGGTGAGCGGGTCGCCGATGAACCGGACCCGGCGCGCCGCCAGATCCTCCTCGCCGCCGAAATAGTCGTGGACTTCGAGGCTGGCCGGGTCGGCGGACAGGGCGTTGATCGTGAAATCGCGGCGCGCCGCGTCCTCGCGCCAGTCGTCGGTGTAGGCGATGGTGGCGCGGCGGCCGTCGGTGGCGACGTCACGCCTCAGCGTCGTCACCTCGACCGGCTTGCCCCCGACCACCGCCGTGACGGTGCCGTGGGCGATTCCGGTCGGCACCGCCTTGATCCGAGCCTTGCCGAGGCGGGCCACCACCTCCTCCGGCGTGAGCCGGGTGGCGAGATCGACGTCGCTCACCGGCAGGGCGAGCAAGGTGTCGCGGACGCAGCCGCCGACATAGCGCGTGGCGCCCGCCTTGGCCCCGAGCGCGGCGAGCAGGGGCTTCATCCCCTCGCGCTGCTGCCACTGCGCCGTGGGCAGCTTCATTCCACCAGTTCCAGCCGGCGCGACAGGTTGACGATCATCGCCGCCGTCGCGCCCCAGATCCGGCGGCCCTCCCATTCGATCTCGTAATAGCTGCGCTCGCGGCCGCGCCACTGGGCGGTCCGGACGATCTGGCGGCGCGGGTCGAGGAGGAAGTCGAGCGGCGCTTCGAACATCGCGGCGACCTCGCCGGGCTGGGGCCTGAGGGCCAGGCCGGGGGGGACGACTCCGATGACGGGGGTGACCTCGAAACCCGTGACGGTGCGGTAGACGTCGGCCATTCCAACCAGCTGAACGCAGGTTTGCGGGAGGGCGATCTCCTCCTCCGCCTCTCGGAGGGCGGCGGCGACCGGGCCGTCGTCGCCCGGGTCGATCCGGCCGCCGGGGAAGCTGATCTGGCCCGGGTGCCGGCGCATCGTCTCGGGCCGCTCGGTGAGGATGACGGTCGGCGACGGCCGGTCGACCACCGCGACCAGCACCGCCGCGGGCATCAGGTCGCCCTCCGCGCCTTCGAGGACGTCGCCTTCGAGCAGGACCGGCCGGCGCTCCCGGCCCCGCTCCAGCGCCTCGCGAAGCCGGTCGGCGAGGCTCATTTCGGAGCCATGGCGAAGAAGGCGCCGCCGCTCCACAGGCCGGGCGGCTCGCCGCCGGCGAGGGCGAGCTCGGCGAGCTCGTAATAGACCGGCCGGGCGATCAGCGCCTCGAGCCCGCCGCGGACCCGGAGATAGGGGTGGGGCCCCTCCGGGCCGTCCTCGAAGCGCAAGGGGTGGTCGGGGCCGGCGACGACGACGTCGCCGGTGTTGAGCCGGAAGGCGAGCGTCGCCCCCTCGCCTTGTCCCTCCGCCTTGAGCTCGACCGCGACGAAGGGCGCGTCCTCGACGGCGATGTCGAGCTTCTCGACCGGAGTGACGAGGACGAAGCGGCCGTCGGGCTCGCGGCGCAGGATGGTCGAGAACAGCCGGACCATCGCCGGCCGGCCGATCGGGCTGCCCTGGTGGAACCAGGTGCCGTCGCGGGCAATGCGCATCTCGCTGTCGCCGCAATGGGTGGGGTTCCACTGCTCGACCGGCGGCAGCCGGCGCTCCTCGGCGAGCCGGGCGATCTCGGCCAGCGAGAGGCCGGCAAGGTCGTCGGGGGGCGTCGGCATCGGCATGGCGGCGACTCTGGCGACGCCTGGGCGTGGGGGCAAGCCTTGCCGCCTTCCCAAGCCGTCATCCTGAACTTGTTTCAGGATCCAGCCCGGAGAACCACAGAGCGCGTGGAGACCTGGACCCTGAAACAAGTTCAGGGTGACGAGGAGGATGGGTTATCCTATCGGCGCGCCATGGCCAGCGAGCATCAGGGGCCGCGGACGGCGATCGTGACCGGCGGCGCGAAGCGGATCGGCGCCGCTTTGTGCCGGGCCCTGGCCGAGGACGGCTGGCACCTCCTGATCCACTGCCACCGTTCGGTCGCGGAGGCCGAGTCGCTGGCCCGCGAGCTGGGCGACGCCGCGGTGGTCAGCGCCGACCTCGCGCTTCCGGACTCGGCGGACCGGGTGATGGCCGGCCTCGACGGCCTGCCGCCAGCGCGGCTGCTGGTCAACAATGCCTCGCGCTTCGTCTTCGACACCGCCGACGACTTCACCGTCGAGCGCTGGGACGAGAATCTCGCCACCAACCTCCGGGCGCCCGCGATTCTGTCGCAGGCCTTCGCCGCCCGGGTCGCCGCGGGCGGCGGGCTGATCGTCAACTTGCTCGATGCCAAGCTCGCTTCGCCCAATCCCGATTTCTTCTCCTACACGATCTCCAAGATCGGGCTGGCCGGGCTGACCGAGCTGGCCGCCCGCGCCTGGGCCCACCGCGGCATCCGGGTCTGCGGCATCGCGCCGGCGGTCACTCTCCTTTCCGGCGCCCAGAGCGAGCGGAACTTCGAGGCCGTCCACAGCCTCAACGCGCTCCGCCGCGGAGTGCGGGTCGAAGAGATCGTCGCCGCCCTTCGCTTCGTCATTGCAACGCCGACCCTGACCGGGCAGACGCTCACCCTCGACGGCGGGCAGCGCTTCCTCGGCCTCGCCCGCGACGTTCAATTCCTGGAGCCGGGCGATGAATGAGCAGGTCAAGCTCGACGGGATCGTGCCGGCGGGGCTGGCGCCGCGAAGCCGCAAGATCGTGCTCGACGATTATTGCATCGCCGCCGACATCGGCTTCCACGATTTCGAGGTCGGATCCCCGCAGCGGCTGCTCGTCACCGTCGAGGTCTGGGTCGACGAGGCCAGCTTCCCCTCCGACGACCGCCCCGGCGGGGCCTGGGACTATGATTTCCTGCGAACCGAGATCGGCGCCCTGATCGAGGGCCGCCGGTTCAACCTCCAGGAGACGGTGGCTCGGGAGATATACGAGCTGGTCGCGGCCCGCCGGGGCGTCACGGCGCTTCGCGTGGCGACTCGAAAGCCGGACATCTATCCCGATTGCGCCGGCGTGGGCGTGGAGTTGACGTCCTACTGAATTCCTCCCCGCGATTTCGCGGGGAGGGGGACCAAGCGACGCCTGGTGGCGGGGTTCTTCGAGCGCTGGAAGAACCCCTCCACCGCGCTTCGCGCGGTCCCCCTCCCCTGCAAATGCAGGGGAGGAATTAGGGGCGCCGCGTCCGGACGCAGGGCCCCAGCCGATCGAGCACCAGCCGGTAGTCGGCCTCGATCGCCGCCCGGTCCTCGCCCGCCTCGGCCAGGCTCTGCGGGGGCAGGGCGCGCGGCAGGCCGCAGGCGAGGCGGTACCAGAGCAGGGTGCCCGGGGCCGGAGGCGCCGCCGCCTCGTCGACGATCTCGCTGAGCGCCACCGCCCATAAAGCGGTCTGGCCGGGACGGCGAAGAACGGTCAGCGATACCGGCGTGCCGCCAGCGGTGAGGAGGAAGATCTGGGTCTCGCTCTCGCCGCGGATCGCGCCCGGGACGTGGAAGGCCCGCCCGATTCCCGCGATTCGCGGCGGCGGCGAGGCCGAGCTCGCCTCGCGGACGATCGAGCGCAGGGTCGCGGCGCGCTCGGCGGTGGCGGCGATCTGGGCGTCGGCGGCGACCAGCCGGAGCTCGCCGGGTCGGCCCGCGACCGGCGCGGCGAGAAGCAGAAACTCGCCGCCCTTGCGCGGCCTGACCGCCTTGCCCTTGGCGTCCCGGGGCAGGTCGACCAGCCAGGCGAGCCGGGTCGGAAGGGTCTGCGGCGAGCGGATCAGCGAAACGAGGTCGCCCTCGACGAAGAATCGGGTGAAGCCGGGCTTGAGACCCTGGGCGCGCTCCGGCTTGACCGCGACCGAGCCCGCCACCCGGACCTGGGCGACGACCGGGGCGGCCAAAGCGAGATCGGCGAGATCGGCATAGGTCGGGCCGGGGGACGGGGCCGAAAGCGCCGGGGCCTTTGATTCGGCCTGAGTCGCCGCGACGGCCGCAAGGACCGGCAGCAGCGCCCATCCATAAAAAGTTACAGCGCGATTCACCGTTCCGCCTCCGAAAGTTTATGCCCCGAATCCCATATGCTTAGCGGGATGAACGGCGGATTTCGGCCGTTTTAGGGGCAAGTGCCCTGCATTCACAGGAGGATTGCGTCCTCCCTTGTCTCACGATAGATGGACCGGCTCCAGTCGATGATATGTTGATACATAGCATATCGGATGGAGCCGTTGGGGATCAGCCGCGTTGATGGTGGCGCCGAGTCCCCGGCAGACGAGAAAAGAGGGAGCGTGGCTGATTAATGGCATATGCTGACAACAGGATGAGCCGGAGCCGAATGTCGGCGATCTTCATCGTCGCTCTCCTCCACGCTCTGCTCGGTTACGCGCTCATCACCGGCCTGGCCTATAATGTGGTCAAGAAGGTGGCGGCCGACCTCAAGACCTTCAACGTGGAGGAAGAGCCGCCGCCCCCCGAGGAGAAGCCGCCGCCCCCGCCGCCCGATCAGCCGCAGACTCCGCCGCCGGTGGTGACTCCGCCGCCGATCGTCCGGACCAACACGATGCCGCCGCCGATCGTGACGACCAACGTCGCGCCGCCGCCGATCATCACCCCGACCGCTCCGCCGGCGCCTCCCGCGCCGCCGGCGCCGCCGCCGCCGCCGCCTCCGCCGAGGAAGGTGCAGCCCGCCCGAGCCAAGGCGAACCTCGTTTCGCTCTTCTCGGACGAGGACTATCCGGCTTCGGCGGTCCGCGCCGGGGAATCCGGAGCCACCGGCTTCCGGCTCGACGTCGGCACCAACGGCCGGGTCTCCAACTGCACGGTGACCTCGTCGAGCGGCTCGTCCGCCCTCGATTCGACCACCTGCAGGCTGCTGAAGTCGCGAGCCCGTTTCTCGCCGGCGACGGACAGCACCGGAGCGGCGACGACCGACACCGTCACCGGCCGAATCGTCTGGCGTCTCCCGGCCGATTGAGGATCGATCGACCGGCAATCACGATTTCAAACGTTTACCTGAGAGGAAAGTAGAGACCATGGCCACCCCAGCACCCGGCGCCGCCCCGGCAGGCGAGAATCCCTATGGCCTGATGGCCGCACTCGAGCAGGGCGGCGCGATCGCCTGGGCCACCTTCATCATCCTCGTGATCATGTCGGCCGGCTCCTGGTACGTGCTGTTCGTCAAGCTCTTCGAGCAGCAGAAGATCATCAACCAGGGACGCCGCGCCCGCACCAGCTTCTGGCAATCGGCGAACCTTCGCGAGGGCGCCTCGAAGCTCGAGAAGAACAGCGCCTATCGCCAGATCGTCGACGACGGCATCCTCGCGCTCGAGCAGCACGACAAGCTGACCGACCCGATCGACCAGCACGACTGGATGCTCAACTCGCTGGCGCGCAGCCAGGGCGCGATCACCTCGCGCCTGTCGAGCGGACTCGCCTTCCTCGCCACCGTCGGTTCGACCGCGCCGTTCGTCGGCCTGTTCGGAACCGTCGTCGGCATCTACCGCGCCCTCGTGAAGATCGGCGCGGCGGGACAGGCGTCGATCGACACCGTCGCCGGCCCGGTCGGCGAGGCTCTGATCATGACCGCGCTCGGCCTCGTCGTCGCGGTTCCGGCGGTGCTCGCCTACAACTGGCTCATTCGCCGCAACAAGGCGATCGTCGAGGAGCTCGCCCGCTTCTCGAACGAGCTGCACGGCTACATGATGTCCGGCGGAGCGGTCCGTCCGGTCGTCGCCGGCCGTCCCGGCGCGACCGCCGGCGCGGCGAGCGCGGCCGGCGCGGCCAAGGGTCCGGGCGCGGCGTCGCCGGGCGGCACCACCGCCACCGGCAGCGCGATCGGGGCCAACAACCCCGGCCCGAAGAAGGTCTGACGAAGCGAAGGCGGCGGCCGGGCCGAGAGGCCCTGCCGCCGCCGGCTCCCCGGCACTCGATCTAGATAGGAATACCGACCATGGCCATGAATGTCGGCCAAGAGAGCGAAACCGGCGAAGAAAACCCGATGTCGGACATCAACACGACGCCCCTCGTCGACGTCATGCTGGTTCTGCTCATCATCTTCCTGATCACCGTGCCGGTCGTCATCCAGACGATCCCGATGAAGCTGCCCAAGGTGGACTTCGAGCCGACCACGACCAAGCCGGAGAACGTCTCTCTCTCCGTCCGCGGCGGCCCGGGCGGCACCTGCGAGGTCTATTGGAACCAGCAGCGGATGGACTCCCAGCAGCTGCTCGACCGCGCGGTCAAGAAGCTCGAGGACGAGATCAGGCGTCTCGGCGGAGTCGAGAACATGACCGAGGAGAACATGCCCGAGGCGCATATCCGTGCGGACATCAACACGCCGTACAAATGCGTCGGCGGGGCGATCTTCACGATGCAGCGGGCCGGCTTCGCCCGCGTCGGCTTCAT
>DASVVX010000025.1:0-6502 GCA_036386295.1 Allosphingosinicella sp. | reverse complement strand
GGCCTCTCGACAAGGCGACCGTGCTGGCCTCGCTGGCCAAGACCAACCGGATGGTCTGCGTCGAGGAAGGCTGGCCGGTCTGCTCGATCTCGGCCGAAATCATGGCGGTGGCGATGGAGGAGGGGTTCGACGATCTCGACGCGCCGGTGCTCCGGGTCACCGACGAGGACGTGCCTTTGCCTTATGCCGCCAATCTCGAGAAGATGGCTCTGATCCGCGTCGAGAGCGTCGTCGAGGCGGCGAAGAAGGTCTGCTACCGGTGACCCGTCGTCCCAGCGAAGGCTGGGACCCCGGGGGGTGAGAGGCTCGGTGCCCGTTCTCGCTGGGGCCCCAGCCTGCGCTGGGGCGACGTCATGGAACTAGACCCCGACCGCACGCTCGCCCTTGCCTACGTGCCCGAGTCCCGCCGCCCCGCGGTCGGCGCCCTGTGGCGGCTCGATGCCGCTCTCGGCGCCGCCCTCGCCGGCGGCCGCGAGCCGATGATCGCCCGGATCAAGCTCGCCTGGTGGCGCGAGGCGCTGGAGCGGCTCGACAAGGCGCCCGCCCCGGCCGAACCGATGCTTCGGGAGGCCGAGGCCTCGCTTCTGCCGGCGCTGGCCGGCGCGGAACTCGCCCGGATGGAGGAAGGCTGGGCGGTGCTTCCGAGCCGTGAGACCCTGACTCCCGACGATCTTCGCACCTATGCAGAGCGGCGCGGCGGCCTGCTGTTCCGCTATACCGCCCGCCTGCTCGGCGAGGAGACTGACGGTCTCGAGGCGGCCGGCGAGGCCTGGGCCCTGATCGACCTCGCCCGGCATTGCGCGACCGTCGAGGATGCCGACGTCGCGGTCGCCGCGGCGCGCGAGCGGCGGGGACCGCGGCGCTGGCCGCCGCGCCTTCGGCCGCTGGGCATGCTGGCGGCGCTCGCCGACCGGGACTCGGATCCGGACCGGCCGCCTTGGGAGGCGAGGGGGGCGCCCGCACGCATGTGGCGGATGCTGCGGCATAGAATTACGGGATATTGAGCGTTTACCGCAGAAAACGGTCGACTCCTACCGTTCTTTTCGCTGATTTTGTCTCTTCCGATCCGTGAGGGAGGAGACCATGGTCCGTTACGTCGCTGGAGGCGGCTCGGCGCTGCTGCTCATCGCCGCCTTGTTCTTCGTCTGGAAAAGCCGCGCCGAGGCCGACGATCCGGTGCCGCCTGCGCCTGCGTCGAGCGCCGCCCGATACGCCTCGGCGCCGAAACTGGCTTCGCCGCCGGCCCAGCCCGAGGCGGAGCGAGAACGCCGCCGATTCGCCCGCGCCGACCGCGACCGCGACGGCCGGATCACCCTGGCCGAGCAGCTCGAGCCGCGCCGCAAGGCCTTCGCCAAAGCGGACCGCGACGGCAGCGGCAGCCTCAGCTTCGAGGAATGGACCGCCGGCACCGCCGCGCGCTTCGCCAAGGCCGACAGGGACGGCTCGGGCTGGCTCGACGCCGCGGAATACGACGCGTCGAGACCTAAGCCGAAACCGAAGCCGAAGTGCAGATGCTGAGCCGGTTCTGCCTCCCCATCGCCAGATGGGGAGGGGGACCACCGAAGGTGGTGGAGGGGTGACATGGCGCGGAGGAAGCCGATCTCGCGCCGGAACCAAGCGATAAACCGCGCTCGCCAGCTGCGGATGGAACCCAGCCCACCGGAATATCGCCTGTGGTTGTATCTCCGACAGCGCCCGGATGGACTGAAGTTTCGCAAGCAGCATCCGTTCGGGCGGTGCACGGTCGATTTCTACTGCCCCGCCGCAAAGCTCGTCATCGAAGTTGATGGCGATGGCCACTCGATGGGCGACAATCCGGAGCGCGACGCGCGGCGCGACGGCTGGCTGCGAGCTCAGGGTCTCGAAGTCCTTCGTTTCGATGCACGAGACGTCATGAACGCGGTGGAGTCGGTGGTAACGCGATCCCTGCGCGCCGCGAGGCGCTAGGTCACCCCTCCACCAGGCTTCGCCTGGTCCCCCTCCCCACCGCTTCGCGATGGGGAGGCAGGTCGCCCAGCCACGCCTCCAAAGCCTCTTCCGCCCGCTTCGTATAGGCCCGCTTTCGGTCGGCCTTTTTCGCCTTGCCGTCGACCGGCGGGAACAGGCCGAAATTGACGTTCATCGGCTGGTAGCTCGCGGCGTCGGCCCCGCCGGTGATATGGCCGAGCAACGCCCCGAGCGCCGTCTCCGGCGGCGGCGGCGCGATCGCCTCGCCGCTCAGCTCGGCCGCGGCGAAGCGGCCGGCGAGGAGGCCGACGGCGGCGGATTCGACATAGCCCTCGCAGCCGGTGATCTGGCCGGCGAAGCGGATATGCGGCGCCCGCTTGAGGCGAAGCGTCGAATCGAGCAGCTGGGGCGAATTGATGAAGGTGTTGCGATGGAGTCCGCCGAGGCGGGCGAACTCGGCCTTTTCGAGACCCGGGATGGTCCGGAACAGCCGCACCTGCTCGCCATGCTTGAGCTTGGTCTGGAAGCCGACCATGTTCCACAAGGTGCCCAGCGCATTGTCCTGGCGCAGCTGGACGACCGCCCAGGGCCAGCGCCCGGTCCTCGGATCGTCGAGGCCGACGGGCTTCATCGGACCGTAGCGCAAGGTGTCGACCCCGCGCTCCGCCATCACCTCGATCGGCATGCACCCCTCGAAATAGGGCGTGTCCTTCTCCCAATCCTTGAACTCGGTCTTCTCGCCGTCGAGCAGGCCCTGGTGGAAGGCGAGATACTGCTCCTTGGTCATCGGGCAGTTGATATAATCCTTGCCCCCTTTGTCCCACCGCGCCGCCATCCACGCGACGTCCATGTCGATCGAGTCCTTGTGGACGATGGGCGCGATCGCGTCGAAGAAGGCGAGGGCGTCCGATCCGGTGGCGGCGCCGATCGACCCGGCGAGCTCCATCGCGGTGAGCGGGCCGGTCGCGACGATGGCGAGGCCGGAGGCGGGGAGGGCGTCGATCCGCTCGCGCACCAGCTCGATGTTCGGATGGGCGAGGATCCGTTCGGTGACCGCGTCGGCGAAGCCCTCGCGGTCGACCGCCAGGGCGGAGCCGGCCGGGACCCGGTGCGCGTCGGCGGCCGCCATGATCAGCGAGCCGAGCCGGCGCATCTCGGCGTGGATGAGGCCGACGGCATTGTGCTCGGCATCGTCCGACCGGAAGCTGTTCGAGCAGACCAGCTCGGCGAGGCTGTCGGTGTGGTGGGCGGGAGTCGACTCGCCCGAGCCGCGCATTTCCGACAGGCGCACCCGCGCTCCGGCCTCGGCGAGCTGCCAGGCCGCTTCCGATCCGGCGAGGCCGCCGCCGATGATGTGCACTTGGTGAGTCATCGCCGGTGCGATAGTCCGCTTTGCAGCGGGGAGGAAGCGGATGGGGCGAACGGCGTGGCTGCTGGTGGCGTTGAGCCTCTTCTTCGGGCTCGGCTATCCGCTCCTGTGGGACCAGCTGCCGGCGGCGGCGTCGATCCCGGTCAAGGGCGCGGGGGTCGGCTTCCTCGCGCTGGCCGCTGCCTGGAACGCGCGTGGATCCGACGGATGGCTGCTGGCCGCGGTGCTCGGACTGGGCGCAGCCGGCGACATGCTGCTCGAGATCGACTTCGCCGCGGGCGCCGCGGCTTTCGCGGCCGGCCATGTCGTCGCCATCGTCCTCTACCAGCGTAACCCGCGCCCGGTCCGCGTTCCGCGGGATCTGGGCGTCGCCGTCATGCTTCCGGCCCTGGCGGTCCTCATCCCGCTGGCCATGCTCGACGGAAAGCCGGAAGCCTGGCCCTTCATCCTCTATGCGCTCCTCCTCGGCACGATGGCCGGAAGCGCCCTGCTGAGCCGCTTCCCGCGCCGGACCGTCTTCGCCGGCGCCCTGCTCTTCCTGGTCAGCGACATGCTCATCGCGGTGCGGCTCGGGACGGCCAGGGAGGACCTCGGCCTGCCGATCTGGCTGCTCTACTATCTGGGCCAGCTGCTGATTTTCCTCGGGGTTATATCCTCCTTGCCGGCGAAGCCGGCGGGGAGGGGGACCACCCGAAGGGTGGTGGAGGGGTAGCTGGAGCCCGGGTCGGCGTAACTCGCGCCGAGTCCTCGGAGGTCATCGTTAGTATGCCTCCACCACACTGCGTGTGGTCCCCCTCCCCATGCTCACGCATGGGGAGGATGAAATTCTACTCCTGGCTGTCCGGAAGCGTCTCCGGCCCGGTGCCGTCGTCGAGCTGGACGGTGTCGGCGGCGGCCGCCGGAGGGGCCTCGCCGAGGTCCTCGGCGATCATCGCCTCCGCCTCGGTCTCCGGCTCCTCCTCTTCGTCGATCCGGGCCGCGGAGACGACATGCTCGTCGTCGGCGACCCGGAAGATCGTCACGCCCTGGGTGTTGCGGCCGGCGATCCGGATGTCGCCCACCGTCGTCCGGATCAGCTTGGCCTGGTCGGTGACCAGCATCAGCTGCTGGCCGTTGTGCGCCGGGAAGCTGGCGACGACGCAGCCGTTGCGGGCCGAGGTCTCGATATTGGTGATCCCCTGGCCGCCGCGCCCGGTCCGCCGGTAGTCGTGCGAGGAGGTGCGCTTGCCGTAGCCGTTCTCGGTGACGGTGAGGATGAACTCCTCCGCCGCCTCGAACTCGGCCATCCGCTCCGGCGACAGGGTCGGAGCGTTCTCATTCTCCTTCCACGGGGCCGCCTTGAGATAGGCTTCGCGCTCCTCGAAGGGCGCGTCGAAGCTCCTCAGGATCGAAAGCGAGATCACCTCGTCGCCCTTCTGAAGCCGGATTCCGCGGACTCCGGCGGCGGTTCGGGACTGGAATTCGCGCACCTCGGTCGCGGCGAAGCGGATCGCCTTGCCGTGCTTGGTGGCGAGCAGGGCGTCGTCCTCCTCGGTGAGCAGCGAGACCCCGATCAGCCGGTCGGTCGGGTCGCCTTCGTCGTCGCTTCCGAAGCGCATCGCGATCTTGCCCGCCGTCGGCACGTTGGTGAAGGCGTCCATCGAGTTGCGGCGGACGGTGCCGTGGGCTGTGGCGAAGAGGATGTGGAGCTTGCCCCATTCCGCCTCGTCCTCGGGCAGCGGAAGCACGGTCGAGATGGTCTCGCCCTCGCCGAGCGGGAGCAGGTTGACCATCGGCCGGCCCCGCGCCTGCGGGGCGCCTTCGGGGAGCCTCCAGACCTTGAGCCGGTAGACCTTGCCGGCGCTCGAGAAAAACAGGACCGGCGTGTGGGTCGAGGTGACGAACAGATTGGTCACCGCGTCCTCGTCCTTGGTCGACATTCCGGCCCGGCCCTTGCCGCCGCGGCGCTGGGCCCGGAAGGTGGCGAGCGGGGTCCGCTTGATATAGCCGCCCAGGGTCACGGTCACGACCATGTCCTCGCGCTCGATCAGGTCCTCGTCCTCGATGCCGTCCCAGGCGGGGGCGATCTCGGTGGTCCGGGGCGTGGCGAACTGCTCGGCGATCTCGTCGAACTCGGCGCGCATCACGGCGTAGAGCTTGACCCGGTCGCCGAGGATCTCGAGCAATTCGCCGATCGAGGTCGCGAGCTGGCGAAGCTCGCCGGCGATCTCGTCGCGGCCGAGGCCGGTCAGGCGATGCAGGCGAAGCTCGAGGATGGCCCGGACCTGGGCATCGGAGAGTCGGTAGGTGTCGCCCTCGACCTCATGCTCGACCGCCTCGACCAGGGCGATGTAGGGCGCGATCTCGGCGACCGGCCAGTCGCGCGCGATCAGCGCGGCTCGGGCCTCGGCCGGCGAGGCGGAGCCTCGGATGATCCGCACCACCTCGTCGAGGTTGGTGACGGCGATGACGAGGCCGAGCAAAATGTGGGCGCGGTCGCGGGCCTTGGCGAGCTCGAACTTGGTGCGCCGGGTGATCACCTCCTCGCGGAAGCGGACGAAGCTCTCGATGATGTCCCTGAGGTTCAAGGTCTCGGGCCGGCCGCCGCGGATCGCCAGCATGTTGGCCGGGAAGCTCGACTGGGCCGGCGTGTGCCGCCAGAGCTGGTTGAGGACGACGTCGGGCGTGGCGTCGCGCTTCAGGTCGATGACGACGCGGACGCCCTCGCGGTTCGATTCGTCGCGAATGTCGGAGACGCCCTCGATGCGCTTGTCCTTGGCGGCTTCGGCGATCTTCTCGACCAGGCCGTTCTTGCCGACCTGATAGGGGATCGAGGTCAGCACGATCGAGGTTCGGTCGCCTCGGCCCTCCTCGACCTTGTGGCGCGCGCGCATGATGATCGAGCCTCGGCCCGTGTGATAGGCGCTTCGCGCCCCGGCCTGGCCGAGGATGAGCGGCGCGGTCGGGAAATCGGGCCCGGGGATATGCTCCATCAGCTGCTCGATGGTGATCCCGGGATCGTCCATATAGGCCTTGCAGGCGGCGATCACCTCGCCGAGGTTGTGAGGCGGGATGTTGGTCGCCATCCCGACCGCGATCCCGCCCGCGCCGTTGACCAGCAGGTTGGGGAATCGCGCCGGGAGGACCTGCGGCTCTTCCCTCGAGCCGTCGTAATTGGGGGTGAAGTCGACCGTGTCCTTGTCGAGA
>DASVVX010000024.1:0-5641 GCA_036386295.1 Allosphingosinicella sp. | reverse complement strand
GGAGCGGGGAGGGCTGGAAACCGGCGCCGGCCCCGCCCGCTCCCGGTCCGGCGGCGCTTCCGCCCGGGCTTGCGGCATTCGAACCGGCCCGGCCTCCGCCCGCCTTCCGGGCGGCCCCGGTTCGGACGGACCGCGAGCCGCCCGCGCCGGCGGGGAGTGCGCCGCGGGCCGGGAGGGCGGCGGCGCCTCGCGCTCCTCGTGCACCTCCTCGAACAGGTCCGGCGCGCCCTCGTAAAGCGAGATCGGCCGGGGCCGAAGGACCGGCGCCGCCCCCTGGGCCCGGAAGGCCATGCGGTCCAGAAAGTCGCTCATGCCGCGGCCAGGTAGAAGGCGCGGCGCGACGCCGGCATGGCCAGGATCTCGCGCTCGGACCAGTGATAGGTGCGGGCGAGCTCGGCGACGTCGCGCAAGATCCTCGGCGCCCGGGCGGCGAGCTCCTCCCAGACGAAGGTGGCGGGGTCGAGGCGAAGCTCGTGCGCCGCGCCGCAATGGGGGCAGGCCGCCTCGACGGCGGTGTCGGCGGCCGGATCGAGCGCCTCGAGCGTCTCCGCCAACCGCCGGCGCGCCGCCGGCGGCGCTTCGGGGGCCGTCCGCTCGGCGAGGAGCTCGAGCGCCGCGCCGACGCCGTCGACATCCTCGGCCGCGATCATGTCGGCGACGCACAGGGCGCGGACCGCGATTCGCCGGCTGCGGTAGTCGAGGGTCCCGGCGGGAGCCTCGGGAAGCCGCTCGTCCCCGTCGCGCGGCGCGAGGCCGACCTGCTCGGCGGTGAAGTCGATCTCGAAATCCTCGCCGCAGCCGCCGCAGCGCTGACGCGCGGTCAGCGCCTCGCCCAGCAGCCGCGCCCGAAGCCGCATCAGCAGCCGGTCGCGCGTGCCGATCGCCAGGCCGAGGAGGGCGGCCTCGGGCGCCTCCGGAAAGGCGGCGGTCAGCAGCAGATAGGCGCGCCGCGCCGGCGGCAGGTCGGCGCCCCGCTCGCTCAGCAGGATGATCCTCTCCGCGTCGAGCCCGCGCATGACTCCGTTCCTAGGCAGGTTCGCTGAAGCTCGGCTCGGCGGGCTCGGCCACGTCATAGTCGCGCTCCCAGCCCTCGAGCTCGAGCTTGAGGGTCTGGATCGCCACGGCGCTCGCCGACGCATCGAGATCGGGGAAGGCGACGAACTCGGACGGCCAGCAGCGGTAGAGCTTGTAGGCGAGGGCGAGCTGGCCGGCCTCGTTGTAGATCTCGAGGACGAGATCCTTGCGGAAGTCCTTGAGCGAAACCTCCGCGCCGAGGCCGGACCCGTAATTCCAGACCTTGTTCGCCCATTGCTCGAACTGGATGTCGTGGGTCACTCCGCGCTCGAGCGTGATCGCGTCATATTCGGTCTGGCCGGGCGACTTTCGCGAGCTCGACGGGTCGCCGCCCTCGCGATGCTTGACCACTTCCGTCGTGCGCTTGAGCGAGCCGACCTTGCTGACCCCGGCGACATAATCGCCGTCGGGCAGCCTGACCCGGAACTTGAAGGCCTTGTAGGGGTCGACGCGGTTGGCGTTGGTGGTGAATTTGACCATGGCTGAAGCTCCCCCGCTCAGGCCGCGTTGCGGATCTGCTGGATGGAAATGACGACGAACTCGGCCGGCTGGAGCGGCGCGAAGCCGACGACGATGTTGACGATCCCCCGGTTGCGATCGTCCTGGGTCGTCGTCTCGCCGTCGCACTTGACGAAATAGGCGTCGCGCGGCGCGGTGCCCTGGAAGGCCCCCTGCTTGAACAGGCGCTGCATGAACGTCCCCACCGAGAGGCGGATCTGCGCCCAGAGCGGCTCGTCATTGCCTTCGAACACGACCCACTGGGTGCCGCGGTAGAGGCTCTCCTCGATGAACAGGGCAAGCCGGCGGACGGGGATATACTTATAGTCGTCGGAGAGCTGGTCGGAGCCCTTCATCGTTCGAGCGCCCCACACCACCCGGCCGATATTGGGGAAGGTGCGAAGGCAGTTGATCGCGATCGGGTTGAGCAGACCGTTCTCCTCGTCGGTCAGCTTCACCGTCAGGCCGTCGGTGTTGGACAGGGTCGCGGCGAGGCCGGCGGGCGCCTTCCAGACGCCGCGGTTGACGTCGGTGCGCGCCATCACCCCGGCGACCGCCCCGCAGGGCGGGAAGGCATCGAGCTGGCCGCCGCTCAGCCGATCCCGCTTGACGATCCGCGGAAAGAAGAGCGCGGCATAATCGGCGTCGGCGAGCGGCAGCAGCGGGTTGGCGAGCTGCTCGGTCTTCGCCTTGGTCGCGGCGTCCGCGGGGTTGGAATCCCAGTCCGCCGGCGGATCGACGATGAACAGGGCCCGCTCCGCCTTGCAGAGGCGGAGCGCTTCCTCGCGGACGTCCTGCGGCAGGTCGCCTCCCCTCACGTCCGGGGGGACGCAGAGCAGGTTGAAAATGTCGGCCTTCTTCAGAGCGTAGAGGCCGGTCTTCTGGACCTCGTCGCCGAGATAGGTGGCGTCGGCGAGCGCGGTGCCGTCGTTGCCGCCGGCGAACGGCACCGTCCCAGCCGGCGGCAGGGCGAGCGGAGCGGCGACGCAGCGCACCAGCGACGACTGGTCGGCGAGCACCCGGTCGACCCGGCGCTCGTTGTCCTCGGCGGTCAGGTTGCGGAAGGTCTCGGTCGCGCCGCTGTCGGCGTCGACGATGGTGAGGTCGAACAGCTGGGCGACGGTCAGCCCGTATTTCGCCGCCGCCGCCTGGGTGCCGGGATTGTCTTCGGGCAGGGTGACGGTGGCGGTGAGGCTGTTGCCCCAGTCGCCCGGGCTCGAGGCCTCCAGGTCGAAGGCGGCGAGGAACTGGGCCGTCGCGACCCCCTCGTCGCCGTCCTCCTCGAACAGCCGGACGATCTCGCACTGGCCGCCGCCGTTGGCGAAGAAATCGTCGACCGCGTAGGACAGCGGGCCGTCGAGCCAGAGGCCGCCGAAGCGGCGGGTGAACTCGCCGAAGTTGAAGCAGGGCATCGGCTCGTTGACCGGCCCGCGCTTGGTCCGCCCGACGAAGGCCGCGATCGACGTCGCCACTCCGGCGACGGTCCTCACGCCGGAGCTCACTTCCTGGATGTAGACGCCGGGATAGGTCGGACTTACGGGCATGGCTTCGCTCCCCCTTCGGGCCTCGGGCAAACTCCAATGTCAAAAAGCGTCAGGCGGCGATGTCGAACCCGACGAGGATCGACAGTTCGACGTCGCCGCCGGTAGTGTTCTTCACCTCCAGGGCGCCGAGATCCTCGCTGAACAGCGCCACCGCATTGCCGTGGAGGACGAGAGGACCGGTCAGCTTGACGGCGGTGCCGCCGGCCTTGACCGTCAGATCGGGATCGTAGACCGAGCTGGTCATCGCCAGGAAGGCGATCTTCTCGGCGGTTTCGAGCTGCAGGCTGAGCGAATCGTCGAACGTGTCGGGGATCGCCTTGCGGACGACGAGGACCGCGTCCGCGGCCGTCTTGCCCGAGGCCTTGGCGGTGCCGCCGGTGGAAGCGGAGGCGTTGAAGCTCCACGCGATCGAGTCCGGCATGTAGAGCTCCCCTCCAAGTAAACCCAAGGGCTTACACGTAACATTGGGCACGGATTCACGCAACGTAGCCCGAAAGTGGAACGGTCGCTCTTCAAAGACTAAAGAACATTGCCCACTGTTTAAGTAGAGTTGGCAATACCGTGAATATATTCATGACTTTAGGATCTCGCGTCCGCAAAGACGCCGGCCTCTACTTGGATTGATCCGAAGCGGACCAAATAGAACAAGGAGTGAATCGAGATAATATGTGTAAAGCGACGATCAGTCTCGCGACTCGTGATCGCGCCCAGGCTCGGCTCCAAGTGTGAAGCCGGATGCCGGATCAAGTCCGGCACGATGATCGCGCCCTGGCCTAGGCGACGGCCACCCCCGCTTCGCGGAACCGCGCCTCGGCCTCGGCGACGGTCGTGCCGCCCGCGGCGGACGGCATGGCGATGGCCCGGGTGAGGTCCTTCAGAACGACCGCCTCGAAGCCCTCGCGCACCGCGTCCACCGCCGAATAGGCGACGCAATAATCGTAGGCGAGGCCGACCAGCACGCAGCGGCGGACCTGCTTGTCGCGAAGATAGCCGGCGAGGCCGGTCGCGGTCGTCCGGTCGTTCTCGTAGAAGGCCGAATAGGAATCGACCTTCGGATCATAGCCCTTGCGCAGGATCAGATGGGCACGCTCCACCGCCCCCGCCAGGGCCGGATGGAAGCCGGCCCCTGCCGTGCCCTGGACGCAATGGTCGGGCCACAGCACCTGCTCGCCATAGGGCATTCGAGCGGTCGCGAACGGCGCCGCGCCATGGTTGCTGGCGAACGACGCATGGTTCGCCGGATGCCAGTCCTGGGTCACCACGACCAGGCCGAAGCCGGCGGCGAGTTCGGCTATTCCGGGCATCACCTCGTCGCCGCCGGCGACGGCGAGCGCTCCGCCGGGGCAGAAGTCGATCTGCGGATCGACGATGACCAGGACGTCGCCGGAGCGCGGTTCGAAGCCGCTCATCCCTTTCTCCTCATACCTTGACCGGAGCCTCGGCCAGGCCGGCGGTGCCGAAGGCGGCGCGATAGGCCTCGACCTCGTCCGCCGGCCCGGTCGCCTTCGCCGGATTGTCGCTGAGCTTCACCGCCGGCCCGCCGTTCACCGCCGCGACCTTGCAGACGAGCGACAGCGGCTTCAGCCCGTCCGAGCCCCCGGGATGGCAGCCGATGAAGTCGTTGGTGAAGTTCGTGCCCCAGCCGAAGCCGGTCTGGACCCGGCCGGCGAAGTGGCGGTGGATCGCGCCGATGTCCGCACCATTCGGCCCGGCGCCGTCGAGCGCGACGTCGAGGCCGTCGGCGAAGACGATGAGCTTCTTCGCCGCCACCGCCTCCGGCTCGATTCCCATCCGGCGACCGGCTCCTTGGAATCGGGTCTGGCGCCGGTCCACCAGCGCACCCAGTGCGGCGCTCCGGCGAGGAACTGGCTGGTGCCGTAGGTGTCGGGCAGGAAGACGAGCAAATTGCCGCGATATTCGTTCTGCCACTGCTGAAGCACCTTGTACTGCGACTGACGCAGGGCCTCGTCGTCGCCGGGCTCGCGCTGGCGGGCGAGCGCTGCGAAGACCATCGGAAGCTCGTGCGCATTGGTGCCCTTGGCCTCGAGCCCGTGCTTCATCGCCAGGAAGACGTTGGACGTGCCGGTGAAGCCGTCGCCGAGCACCTCCCGGGCGGTCAGGATGCAATGCTCCTGCCACAGGAAGCCATGCCGCCGCCGGGTGCCGAAGTCGGAGAGGTTGAGCGGCTCGAGCGCCTTGAGCCGCTCGAGCTTGGCATAGAGCTTCACCTTGGCCCGGGCGTAGAGGATGTCGAGCTGCGAGCGCGACAGCCGCTTGAGCGCCACCCGCGAGCGAAGCTCGTTGACGATGGCGAGGGCGGGAATCTCCCATAGCGTCGTCCGCCACCAGGGGCCCTCGAAGACGAGCTCGATCTGGCCGTCGGCGGTCGCCGACAGCTCGTATTCGGGCAGGGCGAAGGTCCGAAGCGTGTCGAGATAGCCCGGCTTGAAGATGCCGCTCTGGCCGTAGAAGCTCTGGCCGCGCAGATGGACGATCTCGCTCGGCGTGAAGCGCAGGGTCCGGGC
>DASVVX010000023.1:0-5822 GCA_036386295.1 Allosphingosinicella sp. | reverse complement strand
AAGGGCAGATTCCCACGCGTTACGCACCCGTGCGCCACTAGACCCGAAGGTCTCGTTCGACTTGCATGTGTTAGGCATGCCGCCAGCGTTCGTTCTGAGCCAGAATCAAACTCTCAAGTTAATGACCGACAACCACCCCGAGGGAAAACCCGAGGAAGAGGCCGGCATCTCTGGGAGCCGTTCCTGCACTTCACATATACTGTGGATATGTAACGAGACATGTAGGACCCACCGCCGAAGCAAGCTTCGTACGATCGATCCATGGAACGGCTTGGCTTTTTTACCGACCAACGACACCCAGAGGCTGTCGCTGACCGGGGCCGCCGCCCACATGTCCCTTCATCTAAACCGACAATGTCAAAGAGCCGACGCGCCTTCTTTGTCCCCTATGACCGGGGCAACCGGGTTACCGATTGAGAAGACGCAGACGGGTCGGGCAAAACCGCCCCGCCGGTGAAGGGCCATATATGGAGGCGATTTGCCCCCGTCAATGGCTTTTTTCGGAAAACTCCCAGACCCTGGCAGGCCTTGCCAAACCCGGCGCCGGGACGCCGGCGACGCATCCTTGCCGCCGGCCGGGGCCGGGAGCGGAGGCGAAGCTGGAGGGCTTTCCGAAAAACCGCGCCCCGTTGCCGGGCCGCGCCTTCCTCAGCCTATCTAGTCGGGACAAGTCCCGCCTTCAAGGCCCTCGCGATACTTTTTTCAAAGAAGTCAGCGGCTTAGCACCCGAAGGCGCCGGCCGCCGCCGACGAGGCGCTGATCTAGGTAAGGTTCCTTCGCGTGGCAACCCCCCGAATCGGGCCTTATTCAAAAAAGTGTCATGCGCCCTGGATATAGGCGCGCATCGCCTCGGCCTCCTGCTCGATCATGCTGATCCGCCAGGCGACGAGGTCCCCGATCGAGACGAAGCCGATCAGCCGCTCGCCCTCCACCACCGGCAGGTGCCGGATCCGGCGCCGGGTCATCTGCGACAAAGCGGCGAGCGCCGAGACGCCGGGCTCGATGGTGATCGCCGGCGCCGTCATCACCCGGCTGACCGGCCAGTCGAGCATCGCCGCGCCGTCGCTGGCGAGGCAGTAGATGACGTCGCGCTCGGACACGATCCCGACCACCCGCTCGCCCTCCAGCACCGGCAGGGCGCCGATCTTCCTTTCCGCGAGCAGGGCGACGGCGTCGCGAACCAAGGTGTCGGCGCCGACGCTGACGATATCGGACGCCCTGCCCTCGAGGATGGCGGCGATGGTCATGAGGCTTCTCCTCTGCTGGCGCGACTCGCGTCGCGAATGTCCCACGAGCGCTGCGCAAATGGAAGACGGCCCGCCGGCCGCGGCCGATCCGGTCCAAAGCGGTCCGGTCTCGCGTTGACAAGGATGGCCGACGGGCCTCCCCTCGGACGCCAACTCAAGCGAGAGGTGAGACCATGAACGACGAAGCCTCGATCTCGAAAGTCTCCATCCGATTCGACGCCCTCCACTTCGGCGAAGGCGAGCTGAAGCTCGAGCTCACGCTCTACGCCCTCTCCGCCCGCTGGGGGATCATCCGCGGCGGCGGCAGCATCAGCCGGTCCAACGCTCCGTCCTTCCCGCCGGTGCAGGTCGAATGGGTGAACGGGATGTACCAGGGCCTGGGCGGCGACCGCCACTTCCACGTCTCGGGGCAATATGTCGAGCCGGGAGGCCAGACCGGCCCGTTCAGCGCCAGCGGCGCGGTCGACGGCGGCTGGAAGGGCCGCGGCGCCTTCGTCTATCACAATTTCGATTCCGGGCCCTGCGTGATCGAACCCGAGGGCGACCGCTAGCGACCCGCCGGAGACCCGGAAGCGGAAAGTCGGGCTTTCGTCCTTGATGATCGCCCCGGCTGCCGCCACATGGCGGCGATGCCGAAGCACGATCCCCTCCCGCCCAAGTCCGAGGCCTCCGCGCAGGCCTGGGCCCGCTACAGGAGCATGATGAAGTGGATGGCGCTGGCCTCGGCGGTCGCCGCGGCGCTCGCCGTCGCCTATCTCAAGGCGACCAGCGACGCCATGCCCTGGCAGATGGTGCTGGCGACGATCGCCGGCGTCGGACTGTCGGTGCTGCTCGGAACCGCTCTGATGGGCCTCGTCTTCCTCTCCGACCGGAGCGGCTATGACGAGGGCGCCTCGGGCCGGGAGAAAAGGCCGTGACCGAAGCCAAGCGCGAGCCGATCCTCCGGGTCGTTCCGAGGCCCGGCGACATCAACTCCAACGGCCATATCTTCGGCGGCTGGGTGCTCAGCCAGATGGACATCGCCGCCGGCATCGTCGCCGCGCGCGAGTCCGACGGCCCGGTGGCGACGGTGGCGGTCGACGCGATGAAGTTCCTCGCCCCGATCCTGCTCCACGACCTCATCTCGGTCTACGCCTGGGTCGAGCGGATCGGACGGACCTCGATCGCCATTAGGATCGACGTGATCGCGATCCGCGACCGCGGCGCCAGCGAGGTCAAGGTCACCGAAGGGCTGTTCACCTTCGTCGCGCTCGACGAGAACAACCGGCCGCGTCCGGTGAAGCGCGCGTAGCTCAATATTCCCCGTCCTCGGCTTCCTCGAGGGCTTCCTCCAACGCCTCCGCTTCCGGGTCCTCGGCCTCCTCGACCTCGACCTCGCGATAGGTCAGGCTGGCGCTCGACTCGGCCGGGATCCTGACCCTCCAGACCGACTTGCCCTTGCGCCGGATCATCCGCTTCGAGAAACGCTCGAACCGCTGGTCGTCGTCGTCCTCGAACTCCGCTTCGTAGAGGATCGCAAAGGGATTGGCGTTGGCGACGGTCAGCTTCTCCTCCTCCCAGCCCTTGCCGTCGCGAATCCAGTCCGATTCGACCGAGACGTTCGTCGCTTCCTCGAAGACGATCTCGACCTCCTCGTCCCTGGCCCGGTCGTCGATCTTGCTCTCGCCGAGCAGCATCGGCCGGCCGTTCGCCTTCTGGAACAGCGCGACCTGTCCGCGGGGCAGCGGCTGGCCGAGCCCGGAGGCCTTGTCGTTGCGGAAGCGGAAGAGCCATTCCGGATCTTCGCCCCAATCGCCGTTGCGGGTGCGGTAGACGAGCTCGCCCTTGATCCGGGCGTTCGAGAGGAAGGCCGCCTGCTTGAGCGAGCGCGACGCGACGGTCACCGGGAAGGGAATCCGGTAGAGCTTGAGGTCGCCGAGCGGCTCGGGCCGGGAGATTCGGCTGCCGGTGACGACGATGTCTGCGCCGTCGCCGAAGCCGCCATAGCCGTAATCGTCGTCGAACCGGATCGCCATCGGCGCCTGCAGGTCCGGCAGAGCGCCCGGGGCGAAGGAGGATCCGGCCGCCGGAGGGCTGCCCGTCGTGCCGGCGGGCCAGCAATAATACCAGAAACCCTCGTCCTCGTCGTCGTCGTCATCGTCGTCATTCTCGTCGTCCGTCGCCTCCTCGCGATTGACCCGGCCGGCGACGACGGCGCTGTCGGCGGCGGGAAAGCTGGTGTCGTCGCGGCTCGCCAGGGTCAGCCAGGCGGAAAGGTCGAGGCTCTTCATGTCGGGGGAGAGCGTGGCGACGTAATTGGCCTGCCAGTCGAAATCGGCGGCCAAATAGGACAGGATCAGCTGCCGCCGGCCACCCGCCTGAGCCCGGGTCTTCACCGACAGCACCGGCTTGGCGGAGAGGCCGGCGGGGACGTTCGGATAGACCGGCGCCTCGGGCAGGCCGCTGCACTGCACCGCCTCGAACCCGTTCGCGGTTTCGACGACCATCCCTTCATGGCCGGATCGGATTCGGACGCTCTCCTCCGTCGACTTGCCGGTCGCCCGGTTCGTGCGGCGCAAAATCACCCGCTGTCCGGTGAAGGCGTCGACCAGACCGCCTTCGGAGAGCAGGAGCCGGTCCTGGTTGCGTTCGGCCGGATCGGTGCCGACGAGGATCGCGCTTTGCGGCTGGATCCCGCTGGCAACGCCCTCGAAGCGGACGGTGACCTCGCCCGGCGGCAGATCGACAGTGCGGGTCTCCGTGATCAGGGCGAATCCCTTGAGCCGCTCGTCCAGCTCGATGAAATCGTCCACCCCCCGGTGAGGGTCGCGGTAGATGGTGACCGCCGTCTTGTCGGGCTCGGCCGACGTGATCACCGCCTGGGCGGCCAGCGCCGCCGGCGCCAGCGACAGCGCGAGCGCGAGGAGGGGGGCGGGGAGCCGCACCGGGGGGCCTCAGTAACGGGTTTCGTAGACGACGGTCAGCACGGTCTCGCCGTTGGCCGGAACCGGGACGTTCCAGATGCGCGAGTCGACCGACATCTGCCGGCCGGTCAGGCTCTCGCTGGTCACGCGGGTGTCGGCGCCGCGGCTGAGCCCGTCCTGGATCACGTCGACGGTGACGGCCTGAGGGCGGGCGTTGGTGACCCGGTAGGTCATCGTGGTCCGCCAGAATTCGCGCTGCGTCTCGACCGTGGTGGTGCTCACATCGCCGTTCGGATCGGTGACCCTGAAGCGGGCGCTGCGCTCCCATTCCTCCGAGGTGATCTTCTCCCTTTTCTCCACCGTCGGGCGCACCTTGACGTCGAAGGCGTTGCCGGTGCGAAGACCGAGCGAAGAGCCCATCGGCGTGTGGGGAATCGCGCTTTCGCCGACGAACTGGGCCTGGCCTCGGCTGTCGCGCATGTAGACGCGGACGATTCCCGCCGGCATCGCGTCGCCGAGGCCGCCGCCGCCGCGAGCGTTGGAGAATTTGAGCACGGTCGCGGCGCTCAGCGGCTCGCTGCTCCGTCCGAGCCAGGAATTGCGATATTCATAGGCCTTGCTCGCCGTCGCGCCGGTCGCGTCGAAGAAGCTGACCTGCTTGGTCTGGGCGCTCGCGATCGTCGTCCGGCCGCGGATCGGATAGACGTAGAAATCGCCCACGCGCGGCCGCGCCGCGGACTGGGTGCCGGGCTCGTTGCCCTGCGGATCGTAATCGTTGCGATCGCGCCGCGGCCCCTGGATCTGGGCGACCTCCCCGGCGACCAGCAAGGTGTCGGCGTTGGTGAAGGTCGTGCCGCTCGAATTGGTCAGAGTGATCCAGCCCTGGACGTCGATCCGGCCGCCGACCTCGTCGAACATCGCGACATAGTCGGCCTTCCACGACAGGCCGGTGGTGAGATAGCTGAGCGTCAGCGGACGGGGACCGGCCCGGGCTGCATCCACGGTGACGCTCAGGGTCGGGCGGGCGCGCAGGTTGGGCGGGATCGAATCGAAGATGACCCGGACCGGCAGGCCGTCGTCGCGAAGCACCTCGATGCGGTCGCCGATCTTCAGGACGACGCCCCCGTTCACGGCGAGGACGAGGGCGCGTTCGCGGCTCTCGGCTCCGCTCGCGGGATTGGTGCGAAGCAGGGTGACCGTCTGTCCCACCGCCTTTTGCATCAGCGCCGTCGGCGACAGCAGGTCGAAGTCGAAATTCTGCTCGGCGATCTCGAAGCCCTCGCCGGTCAGGCTGACCGTCTCGGGGCGGATGCTCGCGGATACGTCCGGGAATTCCTGGCGCGAAAGCCCGGCGGGCAGAGCGATCTGCCGCACGTCCTGAACCAGGGCCAGATTGTCGTTGTAGATGGTGACCGCGAGGTCGCCCTGGGCGGACTGGCCGAGCGCGGGTCCGGCGGCGAAAAAGGCCATGAAGACAATGCGGCGCATGACGAGCCCTCCCTGACGGCAGGGTGTACAGCGCGGCGGGGGCTGTCAATGGAACCCGGGCCTCCAAAAGAAAGACGGCGGCCCTTTGGGGGACCGCCGTCTCGCTGGTGATCGGTTGGACCGGGGCTCAGGCCGCGGGGGCGATCTCGGCGTCGCCTTCCTCGGCGCGAGGCCTGCGGGTGCG
>DASVVX010000022.1:0-36195 GCA_036386295.1 Allosphingosinicella sp. | reverse complement strand
CATCCAGAAGCGGCAGTAGCCGAGCCGCTCGGCCGTTTGCGCCAGCTCCAGCGAGTTGCGGAGGGCCTGGCCGGTGTCGGAGCCCTCCGGGACGGGGGCGAGGTCGAGGACGGAGAGGGGGATCATGGCCTGGACTTGGGGTGCCTGACCGCCCGGCGCTAGGCCCGCTTTCGCGCGGACGGAATTCCGACCCGTCATTGCGAGCGAAGCGCGGCAATCCAGCGCAGCATTTGCGACAGGCGCCGCCTGGATTGCTTCGCTTCGCTCGCAATGACGGCTAGGAGCCCTTCGCCATGCCTCAGCCGAGCCCCGAGACCCGCCGCCTCTGGCGCGAAGAGATCCGCGCGACGGTGGCGCTCGCCTGGCCCTTGATCCTGACCAACCTTTCGCAATCGCTGATCCAGTCGACCGACGTGCTTCTGCTGGGCTGGGCGGGGTCGCGGGTGCTCGCCGCGGCGACGCTCGGGATCAACCTCTATTACGCCTGCTTCATCTTCGGGATCGGTCTGGTCTATGCCGCCTCGCCGATGATCGCCAAGGAGCTCGGCGCCCGCCGCCACAGCGTCCGCGACGTCCGCCGGACGGTGCGCCAGACCTTGTGGTCGGCGCTGGCGCTGGTCCTGCCGATCTGGGCATTGCTCTGGCACGCCCGGCCGATCCTGCTCGCCATGGGCCAGGACTCGGCGCTGGCCGAGGGCGCGGAAACCTTCGTCCGGCCGCTGATGTGGGGGATGCTTCCGGCCCTATGGTATCTGGTGCTGCGCTCGTTCGTGGCGGCGCTGGAGAAGCCGGCCTGGTCGCTGGTCGTCGGAATCTCGGCGGTCGCGCTCAACGCTTTCCTCAACTATTCGCTGATCTTCGGCCGCTTCGGCTTTCCCGAGCTCGGGCTGCGCGGCGCCGGCATCGGAAGCACGCTTGCCAACAGTTTCATGTTCCTGGCGATGGCGCTGGTGGTGGTCGTCCACCCGCGCTTTCGGCGATACCGGTTGTTCGGCCGCTTCTGGATGGCCGACTGGCCGCGGTTCCGGGCGGTGTGGCGGCTCGGCCTGCCGATCGCGGTGACTCTCGCGCTCGAGGTCACCATCTTCAACGCCGCGGTGTTCCTGATGGGCCTGATCGGGGCGGCCTCGCTCGCCGCGCACGCGGTCGCGCTCCAGATCGCCGCCTTCAGCTTCATGGTCCCGCTCGGCCTCAGCCAGGCGGTGACGGTGCGCGTCGGCCTCGCCTTCGGCCGCCGCGACCGGGCGGGGATCGCCCGGGCCGGCTGGACGGCTTTCGCTCTCGGAGTCTCGTTCATGGCCTTGATGGCGATCGTCATGCTGACCATCCCCAACCGCCTCGTCGAGCTGTTCCTCGATCCGGCCGACCCCGCCAACGCTCCGGTCATCTCGCTCGCCGTGTCCTTCCTGTTTCTCGCGGCGCTCTTCCAGGTGTTCGACGGGGCGCAGTCGGTCGGCGCCGGGATGCTGAGGGGCCTGCACGATACCAAGGTCCCGATGGTCTTCGCGGCGTTCAGCTATTGGGTGGTCGGGCTTCTGACCGCGGTCGGCCTCGCCTTCGGCCTCGGCTGGGAGGGGGTCGGGATCTGGACCGGGCTCGCCCTCGGCCTGGCCGTGGTCGCCGGCCTGATGCTGCTGCGCTGGACCCGGCGCGAACGGCTCGGCCTCGTCGACTGGTGAGCCATGCCTTGACGCATCCGCGCTCTGGCCCCTATGTGCGCGCCGCACCTCAGGCGCATCGTGGCGGCCATAGCTCAGCTGGTTAGAGCACCGGTTTGTGGTACCGGGGGTCGCGGGTTCAAATCCCGTTGGCCGCCCCATCGCGCCTGCCTTGTTTCAGGACCCTCGCATGCAATCCCTGTGGGACTATCCCGATTTCGACGGTCATGAGATCGTCCACTTCGTCACGGACCGCGACAGCGGCCTTTGCGCCGTCATCGCCATCCACTCGACCCATCTCGGCCCGGCCGGCGGCGGAGTGCGCTTTTGGCATTATGCCGATCCCGGCGAGGCGGTTCGCGACGCCCTCCGGCTCTCGCGCGGGATGAGCTTCAAGAACGCCATGGCCGGCCTTCCGCTCGGCGGCGGCAAGGCGGTGATCCTCGCCGATTCAGACAAGACCAAGACCCCCGGGATGCTGGCCGCCTACGGCCGCGCGGTCGAGGGGCTGGGCGGGCGCTACGTCACCGCCGAGGACGTCGGGATGAGCGTCGCCGACATGGTGGCGCTGACCGGGCATACGAGCCACGTCGCCGGCCTGCCGGTGGCGCAGGGCTCGGTCGGCGGCGACCCCGGGCCGCATACCAGCTACGGCGTCTTCCTCGGCGTCAAGGCGGCGGTTCGGCGGGCGCTCGGCAAGGACAGCCTCGCCGGAGTCCATATCGCCCTCCAGGGCGCCGGCAGCGTCGCCTCCGGCCTTGCGCGCCGAGCCGCTGCGGAAGGTGCTCGGATCACCCTCGCCGACATCGACCGGAGCCGCGCCGAGGCGCTGGCCGCGGAGGTCGGCGGCGAGGTCGTCGATCCGGACGCGATCATGACTGTCGACGCCGACGTTCTCAGCCCCAACGCGCTCGGCGCGATCCTCACCGAGGAGTCGATCGAGGCGCTGCGCGTTCCGGTCGTCGCCGGCGGTGCCAACAACCAGCTCGCCACGCCCGCGGACGGGCAGCGCATCCATCAGCGCGGAATCCTCTACGCGCCCGATTACGTCATCAACGCCGGCGGAATCATCAACGTCTCGACCGAATATCTGAAGGACGGCGACCAGGATCTGGTGCGCGAGCGGATCGAGCAGATCCCGGTCCGGCTCGATCAGATCTGGAGCGAAAGCGCGGCGACGGGACGCAATCCGGCCGAGGTGGCCGACGCGATGGCGCAGAGGCTGATCGGGCGGTAACTCGTCGCCCCAGCGCAGGCTGGGGCCCCGGCGGGTGAAGCCACTGTGATTTTCACCCGCTGGGATCCCAGCCTTCGCTGTGATGACGTCTACAGCGCAGCCGCCTCCCGCGCCGCCTCGCGTCCGAGCCGATGCTCGCGCCAGAGCGTGTAGAGGCCGCTCGCCATGATGATCGCCGCGCCGGCCCAGGTGGTCCACAGCGGCTGCTGGGCGAAGACCAGCCAGCCGAGCAGGACGGACCAGATCAGCTGCACATAATCGAACGGCGCCACCACCGCGACCGGCGCGAAGCGAAGCGAGGCGGTGAGGCAGATCTGGCTGAAGCCGCCGACGGCGCCGAGCGCGAGGAGCAGCAGCCAGGTCCGGCCGTCATGGGCCTGGGCGAAGAAGGGCATCAGGGCGCCGGTGACCAGGATCGAGAAGAGGCTGAACCACAGCACCGTGGTCTGGGTCGATTCGGTCCGGCCGACCTGGCGGATGGTGATGGTGACGATGCCCGCGCCGAAGGCGGCGAGGCCGGCGAGCAGGAGCCCGGCCGGCGGCAGGTGGCGGCCTTCGGGACGCATCACCACCAGCATCCCGACGAAGCCGATCGCGACCGCGCTCCACCGGTAGCGGCCGACCGGCTCGCCCAGCACGAGCGACGAGAGCATGACCGCGAACAGGGGCGCCGCGAAGCCGATCGTGGTCGCCTCGGCGAGCGGCAGGAAGGCGAGGGCGCTGAAGCCCAGGCACAAAGTGGTCAGCCCGATCGCTCCGCGCCAGAGGTGGGCGAGCGGCCGAGCGGTCCGCCAGGCCCCGAAATTGCCGCTCCCGGCGATCCACGCCAGCAGCGGCGGAAGCCCGAAGGCGAAGCGGTAGAAGGCGAGCTCGACCGTCTCCACCCCCGCCTCGTGGCCGAGCTTGACCAGCATCGCCATCAGGGCGAAGCAGCTGGCCGCGGCGACGCGCAGGCCGATTCCGGCGAGGCGGTTCTGCTTGGGGCGGTCGGTGGACATCGGGAGTCGATTAGAGAATGCGGGGCGGAAGTGGCACCCGTCATGCTGAACTTGTTTCAGCATCCAGGTCGCCGCCGCCCGGGCGGTGACGAGGTGGACCCTGAAACAAGTTCAGGGTGACGGTTCCCGCCGGCCTTTCCCTCGGCTACAGACACCCTGGGCAATGCATATTTTCGCGAATCCGGCTCGATTCCTGCGGCTCGCGCGGCCGCTCACCGCCTGGCTCGGCTGGAGCGGGGCGGCTTTGATCGCCGCCGGCCTCGCCTGGGGGCTGTTGCTGGCGCCGCCCGACTATCTCCAGGGCGAGACGGTTCGGATCCTCTACATCCACGTTCCCGCCGCCTGGCTCGGCATGGCCGGCTGGGCCGGGATCGCGGTCGCCAGCCTGATGCAGATGGTCTGGCGCCATCCGCTCGCCGGAGTCGCGGCGCGGGCGCTGGCGGTGCCGGGCGCCGTCTTCGCCTTCGTCTGCCTCGCCACCGGCTCGCTCTGGGGCCGTCCGGCCTGGGGCACGTGGTGGGAGTGGGACGGGCGGATGACGTCGATGCTCGTCCTCCTCTTCCTCTACATCGGCTTCGTCGCCTTGGCCGAAGCGGAGCGCGAGCGGGGCGGGGAGGGGCGGCTCGCCGCGATCTTCGGCCTGGTCGGAGCGGTCAACCTGCCGGTCATTCATTATTCGGTGCTGTGGTGGCGAACGCTCCATCAGGGCCAGAGCATCGGCCTCACCGGCTCGAGCATCGACGGCTCGATGCTCCGGCCGCTGCTCGCCTCCACCCTCGGCTTCAGCCTGCTGTTCGCGAGCGTGGTGCTGATGCGGATGCGCGCCGCTTTGGCGAGGCAGAAGGTCGAGGCGCGGATGAAGAGGATGGCGACGTGAACCCCTGGCCGTTCGTCTTCGCCGCCTATGCCGTCGCCTTGATCGGAACGCTCGGCCTCGCCGGTTCCAGCTTCGCCGCGATGCGCCGGGCCGAGCGCGCCGCCGACGCCCTGAAAGATCCGAGGTGAAAGCCAAGAACCAGCGGCTCACCCTGCTCGCGCTCGCCGTCGCGGCGGTGCTCGGCGCGGTCCTGCTCGCCATGTCGGCGCTGAAGGACCAGGCCGCTTATTTCTACACCCCCGGCGACGTCGCCCGCGAAGGCGTGCCGCTCGGCCGGGCGGTGCGGATCGGCGGAATGGTGCAGGCGGGCTCGCTCGAGCGGGCGGCGGACGGGGTGACGCTCGAATTCCTCGTCAAGGACGAGACCCCCCACACGATCCGCGTCCGCTTCCGGGGCATCGTCCCCGACCTGTTCAAGGAGAACAGCGGAGTCGTCGCGGAAGGGCGGTTCGAGCCGGGCGGCCTGTTCGTCGCCGACACCATCCTCGCCAAGCACGACGAGAATTACATGCCGCCCCAGCTCGACCGGAAAAAGGGCGAGCATAAGAGCGAGAGCCTCGAATGATCGCCGAGCTCGGCCTGGCGGCGCTGTGGCTGGCGGCGGCGCTGTCGCTGCTCCAGCTCGGGCTGGGAATTGCGGCGCTATATTCCTCCCCGGCATTTGCCGGGGAGGGGGACCATGCGCAGCATGGGGGAGGGGTTCTTTCAGACTCCGAAGAACCCCTCCACCGCGCTTTGCGCGGTCCCCCTCCCCAGGAAATCCTGGGGAGGAATTTTGCTTCAGCCGTCCGCCCCATCGCAATCGTCCAGGCCCTCCTCGTGGGCCTCGCCTTCCTCGCCCTCATCCAGCTCTTCCTGCGCACCGACCTCTCGGTGGCCCTGGTCGCGGCCAACAGCCATTCGATGAAGCCGTGGCTGTACAAATTCGCCGGCGCCTGGGGCAATCATGAAGGCTCGATGCTGCTGTGGGTGACCGTGCTCGCCGTGGCGGGGGCGGCGGTCGCTTTATTCGACCGTCGGCTGCCGGAGCGGACCTTGATCGCGACGCTGGCCGCGCAGGCGGCGATCGGCCTTGGATTCTATGCCTTTCTGCTCTTTTCCTCGAATCCGTTCGAACGGCTTTTCCCAACGCCGCCGGAGGGCAACGGACTCAACCCGCTGCTCCAGGACCCGGGCCTCGCCTTCCATCCGCCGACTCTCTATTTCGGCTATGTCGGGGTTTCGATCGCCTTCTCCTTCGCGGTCGGAGCGCTGCTCACCCGCGACGTCGGCCCCGCTTTCGCCCGGGCGATGCGTCCCTGGGTGCTGGCCGCCTGGATCTTCCTCACGCTCGGCATCACCGCCGGCTCCTATTGGGCCTATTACGAGCTGGGCTGGGGCGGCTGGTGGTTCTGGGACCCGGTCGAGAACGCCTCGCTCATGCCCTGGCTTGCGACGACGGCGCTGCTTCATTCGGTGACCGTGCTCGCCACCCGCGACGGCCTCCGAGCCTGGACAGTGATGCTCGCGGTCGTCGCCTTCTCGATGTCGATGGTCGGCACCTTCCTGGTCCGCTCGGGCATCCTCACCTCGGTCCACGCCTTTGCCGTCGATCCGCAGCGCGGCGCCTTCATCCTGATCCTGCTCGCTTTCTATATCGGCGGGGCGCTCGCCCTGTTCGGACTTCGGGTCGGGACGGTGAAGGAAGGCTCGACCTTCGAGCCGGTCAGCCGCGAGGGCGCGCTGGTGCTCAACAACCTGCTGCTCTCGGCGGTGCTCGGGATCGTCCTCGTCGGAACGCTCTATCCGCTGATCGTCGAGGCCGCGTCGGGCGAGAAATTGTCGGTCGGGCCGCCCTATTTCAACACCGCCGCGGGGCCGCTTGCGCTCGCCCTCGTCGCCGTCATGGCGGCCGGGCCGTTGCTCCGGTGGCGGCGCGACCGACTGCGCGAGGTGGCCCGGCGAATCGCGCTTCCGATCCTCGTCACGGCGCTCGCCCTGCTCGCCCTCGTGGTGCTCGTGCCGGACCTGCGGCTCCTGCCGATGCTCGGGCTGATGCTGGCGCTCGGAGTCGGCGCGGCGAGCGTGGCGCCGCTGTGGAAGCGCAACCTGCTGCGGACGCCGCTCTTCACCTGGGGGATGGTGATCGCCCATCTCGGAATCGCCGTCGCCCTGGCGGGAATGGCCAGCGAGGCGGCCTTCACCCGCGAGAGGCTGGTCGCCGCCCGGGTCGGCGACGTCGTCGCCGTCGGCCCCTACAGCCTGCGCTTCGACTCGGTCGAGCCGGTGGCGGGGCCGAACTGGACGGCGGTGGAGGCGAAGCTCACGGCCCGGCGCGGCGAGGGCGGGCCGTTCGTTCTTCGGCCCCAGGCGCGGATGTTCACCTCCCCGCCCACCGAGACCAGCGAGGCGGCGATCGCAAGCCGGTTCGACGGCCAGCTCTACACGGTGATCGGCAAGCCGGACGGGAGCGGACGCTGGCAGCTGAGGTTGTGGTGGAAGCCGTTCGTCACCCTGATCTGGCTCGGCGGCGCACTGGTCGCGCTGGGCGGCCTGCTCGCCCTCGTCGGCCGGGTCCGCCGGGAACGCAAGGCGCCTCGGCAGGAGGCCTGGGCATGAGGCGCCTTTTCCTGTGGCTGCCGCTGGCCGTGTTCCTCGCCTTCGTCGTCACCGTCGCGATCGGTCTCAGGAAGCCGGCGGACAATCAGATACGCTCGCAGATGATCGGCAAGCCGATGCCCGACTTCGCGCTCCAGCCGGCGCTGGCCAGCCATCCCGGCCTCGCCGCCGCCGATTTGCGCAAGGGCCGTCCCCGGCTGGTCAACGTCTTCGCCAGCTGGTGCGTGCCCTGCAAGGCGGAGGCGCCGCAGCTCGAGGCGCTGAAGCGGCGAGGAGTCCCGATCGACGGCATCGCCATTCGCGACCGAAGCGAGGACGTTGCGAAGTTCCTCGCCGAATGGGGCGACCCGTTCGAGCGGATCGGCGCCGATCCCTCGAGCAAGGTCCAGTTCGCGCTCGGCTCGTCGGGGGTTCCTGAGACCTTCGTCGTCGACGGCAGGGGCATCATCCGCCACCAGCATATCGGCGACATCCGCCCGGAGAATGTCGCCGAAATCCATGCGGCATGGGAGGCGGCGAAGTGAATTCCTCCCCGGAACGGGGAGGGGGACCGCACGAAGTGCGGTGGAGGGGGCCCGCCTCCTCGCCGCGTCGGCGGCGGGCCCCCTCCACCATGCTTCGCATGGTCCCCCTCCCCGTTCCGGGGAGGAGCCTTGCGCTCGCCATGCTTCTCGCTCTCGCTGCCCCCGCATTCGCCCAATCCTCGCTGCCGCCGTCGCGCTACGCCTACACCCAGCTCGAGGATCCTCGGCAGGAGGCGCAGGCCAAGGCGCTGATGGAGACCCTGCGGTGTCTCGTCTGCCAGGGCCAGTCGATCGCCGACAGCGACGCCGACATGGCCGGCGACATGCGCGCGCTGGTCCGCGAACGGATCAAGGCCGGCGAGGAGCCGGGGGCGATCCGCCGCTGGCTGATCGAGCGCTACGGCGCCTGGGTGAGCTATAGCCCGCCGGTCGAGCCGCTGACATGGCCGCTGTGGGCGGCGCCCGTTCTTCTGGTCGCGCTCGGCCTCTTCCTCGCCCGCGGCCGATTCCGCCGGAAGGCGCGATGACCGGCTGGCTGATCCTGCTCGTGCTGGCGCTCGCCGCCTTCGCCGCCATCTGGCGCTTCGGCCGGCTCGACGCCGCCGGCCTGCAGCTGCTCGCCTCGGCGTTGCTGCTCGCCTTCGCCGGCTATGCCTGGCAGGGCCGCCCCGGGCTCCCCGGCAGCCCGCGGCGGCCGCCCGAATCGCAGGAGCTCCCCGACAGCGCCTTCGCCCGGATGCGCCAGAACATGCTCGGCCGTTTCGACACCGCCGACCGCTGGCTGACCATCGCCGAGGGCTTCCAGCGCCGCGGCGACACGCGCGGCGGCGCCGGCCTGCTCCGCTCGGCGCTTCGCGAGCATCCCGACAATGCGATCCTGTGGCTCGGCTACGGCAACGCCCTGGTGATGCACGCCGGCGGCATGATCACTCCGGCGGCCCAGCTCGCCTTCGAGCGCGCGGCGCAGCTCGCCCCGGACCACCCGGCCCCGCGCTTCTTCCTGGGCGTGGCGATGGCGCAGTCGGGCCGGCTGGACGAGGCGGAGCGGGTGTGGCGCGACCTCCTCGCCACCGCGCCGGCCGACGCCGGCTGGCGCGCCGGGGTCGAGGCCCAGCTCGAGCAGCTCGAGCAGGCGAGGGCGATGCGCAGATAAGCCTCTCCCGTTGTTACGGGAGAGGAGGGGCCCAAGCCGAAGGCTTGGGAGGTGAGGGTCTTGCGACCCCTTGCTACAGACCCTCTCCCTCCCGCTTCGCGGGCCCCTCCCTCTCCCGCGAAGAGCGGGAGAGGGGCTTCAATGGTCGATCCCGCGGCCGGTCTCGTGCTGGAGCTCGTCGATCCGCTTGGAGGCTTCGGCCTTGGTCAGATCCGGATCGAATTCCTCGCCAGCCTCCTGGCTGAGCGTCTTCAGATAGGAGGCCTGCGGGCCGGTCATCGATTCGTCGCCCGTCACCCACTCCTCGGGGTCCTTCTCGGGCGTCGGCTGGGGGTTCTGCTGCGGGGTCTGCTGCGGCGTGGACATGGCTCTTCCTTGCTGAGGTTTTGCCCCACCAACGGCGATGTTCCAATCTTGTTCCCGCTCCCGCCATCCCGGCGAAAGCCGGGACCTCGGGGACATGAAGCCACGGGGGTCTCCCCGGGGCCCCGGCTTTCGCCGGGATGACGGCTACGCGGCCTCGAACGGCAGGTCGAGTGCGTCGGCCACCGCCCGGTGCCGGATCTTGCCGCCCGACACGTTCAGCCCGTTGGCAAGGTGCGGATCGGCTTTCATAGCCGCTTCAGCGCCTTGGCCGGCGAGCTTCAGAACGAATGGCAAGGTCGCATTGTTGAGCGCGAAGGCCGAGGTGCGCGCCACCGCGCCCGGCATGTTGGCGACGCAATAATGGATGACCCCGTCGATCTCATAGACCGGATCGTCGTGGGTCGTCGCCCGGGACGTCTCGAAGCAGCCGCCCTGGTCGATGGCGATGTCGACCAGCACCGAGCCGCGCTTCATCGTCTTCAGCATGTCGCGCGTGACCAGCTTGGGCGCCGCCGCTCCGGGGACCAGCACCGCGCCGATGACCAGCTCGCACTTGCTCACCGCATGAGCGATCGCCGCCCGCGACGAGTAAGCCGTCTTGATCTGGCTTCCAAAGAACATGTCCAGTTCGGCGAGGCGGGCGTTGGAGATGTCGTAGATGGTGACGTCGGCGCGCATCCCAACCGCCATCTGGGCGGCGTTGACGCCCGCCACGCCGCCGCCGAGGATCGCCACCCGCGCCGGAGCGACCCCGGGCACCCCGCCGAGCAGCACTCCGCGGCCGCCCTGCTCCTTCTCGAGATAATGGGCGCCGACCTGGATCGACATCCGCCCGGCCACCTCGGACATCGGCTTGAGCAGCGGCAGCGAGCCGTCGGCGGCGGTCACCGTCTCGTAGGCGATGCAGGTCGCGCCCGATTTCATCAGGCCTTCGGTCTGCGGCCGGTCCGGGGCGAGGTGGAGATAGGTGAACAGCAGGTGGCGGGGCTCGAGCAGGGCGATCTCCTGCGCCTGCGGCTCCTTCACCTTCACGATCATGTCGGCCTGGGCGAAGGTCGAGGCCGCGTCGGGCGCGATTCGGGCGCCGGCGTCGATATAGGCCTGGTCGTCGAAGTCGATGCCCATTCCGGCCCGCGTCTCGACGATCACCTCGTGCCCGGCCCCGGTCAGCTCGGCGACCGACCCGGGGGTGAGGCCGACCCGATATTCGTGGTTCTTGATCTCTTTGGGCACGCCGACGCGCATGTTCGAGCTCCTCGCAGCTTTTCGTTCGGCGGCCCTATAGCGGGGCGCTCCGGCTTTGTCGCCGTTGCGGAAACGGCCATCGCCATGCTAGACGCCCGCGCCTTCCCCGATGACCGACGCTCCCCCCGCCACCGATCCGACCTCGGACTCGCCGCCCGGCGCGCGCCGGCGCTCGCAGGCGGGCCTCGCCCTCGGCGCGATCGGGGTCGTCTTCGGCGATATCGGGACCAGCCCGATCTACGCCTTTCGCGAGGCCTTCACCGGCCATCACGACCTGGCGCCGACCGCGGCCAACGTGTTCGGGGTGCTCAGCCTGATCTTCTGGGCGATGGTGATCGTCGTCAGCCTCAAATATGTCGCGATCCTGATCCGCGCCGACAACAAGGGCGAGGGCGGAAGCCTCGCCCTGCTGGCGCTGATCTCGCGCAAGACCGGCGGCAAGGCGCGCTGGAGCGGCGGCATCGTCCTGCTCGGAGTGCTCGCCTGCGCCCTGTTCTACGGCGATTCGATGGTCACTCCGGCGATCTCGGTGCTCGCGGCGGTGGAGGGGCTGAGGTTCGTCGACCCGCGGCTGACGCCGCTGGTGCTGCCGCTCGCGGCGGGTATCCTCGTCGGACTGTTCGTCGGCCGGCAGAGCGGCACGGTTCGCTTCGGGCGATGGTTCGGCCCGATCATCTCCCTCTATCTGGCGACGATCGGCCTGCTCGGAGCGCTCGCCCTCGTCCGTCATCCCGAAGTGGCGGCGGCGGTCGATCCCCGCCACGCCATCCGCTTCTTCGCCGCCCAGCCCTGGATCGCCTTCCTCGCGCTCGGATCGGTGGTGTTGGCGGTGACCGGAGCCGAGGCGCTCTATGCGGAAATGGGCCGCTTCGGCCGCCGGCCGATCCGCCACGGCTGGTTCTTCTTCGTGATGCCGGCGCTGATGCTCAACTATCTGGGGCAGGGGGCGCTGCTCCTCTCCGATCCGGCGACGGCGGCGAGCCCCTTCTTCAGCCTCGCCCCGAGCGGGCTCGAGCTGCCGCTCGTCCTCCTCACCATCCTCGCCGCGACCATCGCCACCCAGGCGGTGATCTCCGGCGCCTTCTCGGTCACCCAGCAGGCGATCCAGCTCGGCTTCGTTCCGCGCCTCAGGATCGTCCACACCGCCGAGCATGGCGAGATCTACATACCGGTGGTGAACTGGACGCTGATGGCGGCGGCGCTCGTCCTCGTCCTCACCTTCCGGAGCTCCTCGGAGCTCGCCTCCGCTTACGGAGTCGCCGTCACGGGGGCGATGCTGATCGATACCTGCCTGTTGGCCGCCCTGATCTCGTCGCTCTGGACCTGGAAGCCGTCGCGCCGGATTCCGCTGCTCGCCCTGTTCCTCGTCGTCGACCTCGCCTTCTTCAGCGCCACCCTGACCAAGGTGCCGGACGGCGGCTGGTTCCCGCTGCTGGTCGGTCTCGTCGCCTTCGTCCTCCTCACCACCTGGGCGAAGGGCCGGGGGCTGATGCGCGCCCATCTCGCCGATTCGGCCATGCCCACCGAGATCTTCATCAAGTCCGCCGCCAACAGCGTCGTCCGGGTGCCTGGAACCGCCGTCTTCCTGACCACCGCCCACCAGGGCGTGCCGCCGTCGCTTCTCCACAACCTCAAGCACAACCGCTGCCTGCACGAGCGGGTGATGCTCCTCACCGTGGTCATCGAGGACACCCCCTTCGTCGAGGTGCATCGCCGCTGCGAGCTGACCGACCTCGGCGAGGGTTTCTTTCGGCTGATCCTACGCTTCGGCTTCATGGAGGAGAGTGACCTTCCGGCCGCGCTCGCGACGGTCAGCTGCGGCCGCGACGTCAGGATGATGGAGACCAGCTTCTTCCTCTCCCGCCAGACTCTGATCGCCGCGCGCAGCCCGGGCATGGCGAAATGGCGCGAGCATCTGTTCGCCTGGATGCTGCGAAACGCCGAGAGCGCGATGGAATTCTTCAAGCTTCCGCCCAACCGGGTGGTCGAGCTCGGCAGCCAGGTGGAGATCTGAGCATCGCGGCGCCTCTCGTCGTCACCGCCCTGTTCGGCGATGGCGACAACGGCTGGCTGCAGGAGCTGCGCCGGGCCCATTACCCACCGGAGCGCAACCGGGTCCCCGCCCACCTCACCTTGTTCCGTCAGCTTCCGCCGGGCGCGGAGGAGGAGCTGAAGCGCCGGCTCGCCGCTTATGCCGCGACCCGGGCCCCCGAGGCGGCGATCGCCGGGATCATCGATCTGGGGGAGGGGACGGCCCTTCGGGTGGAGAGCGAGGGGCTGGAGGACATTCGCTACGACCTCGCACTCGCCCTGCACGGTCTTCTGACGCCCCAGGACATCGCGCCGTGGCGGCCGCACGTCACGATCCAGAACAAGGTCGAGCCGAAGCAGGCGAGGGCGCTTCAGGCGCGGCTGCGGGCGGGTTTCGAGCGGCGGCCGCTGGTCATCAAGGGGCTGGCGCTGTGGCGCTATCTCGGCGGGCCGTGGGAGCCGGTGAAGCAGTTCACGTTCAGGGGCTGAAGCGGTCCTTCGATACGCCGCTTCGACTTCGCTCAGCGGCTACTCAGGATGAGCGGTGGAAAACGGGCACCGGTCCGCTCATCCTGAGTAGGACTGAGCCTGGCGAAGGCCCGTATCGAAGGACTAATCCATCTGCCCGACGCCGTCGCAGCTGTAATCGAAGGCGGCCAGCCCGGCCTCGAGATGCGAGGCGAGCAGCGGCATGTCCATCAGCTCGTCGATGCGGCTCTCGGTGTCCATGTCGTTGGCCTCGGCCATGGCGTCGTCCCATTCGCTGACGTCATAGGTGCCTCGGCCGACCCAGGCGAGCGCCGTCGTCTCGGCGAGCTGGTCGTCGGCGAGATCGTCGAGCATCGCGCGCAGCTCCTCCTCGACGCCGGTGTTCAGCTCGTCCTCGAGCACCGACAGCGCCTCGCCGCCCTCATCGTCGAAATCGTCGACATTGTCGGGATCGTCGTCCGGATCCGAGGCGGGGACCTGCGCCTCGTTCTCCCGGGCTCGGATGACGATCCTGCACAGGCTCTCAAGCGGGGTCAGCAATTCCATAACCTGTCTCCAGTTCGCCCCGGAAACGACAGGAGGGGCCGGGGGGTTCCAGCCCCCGCACCGGGTACCGCCCGGGTTGAAATCGCGAGGTCGCCGCTCCAGTTGACCGGCTGCCCGCCCGTTCCTATAGCGCGCACGCCCGGCCCTCGCCGGGGCGCCGATGGGGCGGAGTAGCTCAGCTGGTTAGAGCAGCGGAATCATAATCCGCGTGTCGGGGGTTCAAGTCCCTCCTCCGCTACCACCGCCTTTTCGAGGCGCCGCCCGCCTCGGCGCGAGGACCCGCCCCGGCCGCGGCGCGTTCGCGCTTGGTGACAGACTTGCCAGCCATCCGCATCGGCACCGCCGGCTGGACCGTCCCCAGCCGGGTCGCCGACGCCTTTCCGGCCGAGGGCGGCGGCCTCGAACGTTATTCAGCCCGTTTCGACTGCGCCGAGATCAATTCCTCCTTCCACCGCTCCCACCGGGGCGAGACCTGGCGGCGCTGGGCGGAGTCGGTGCCGGCCCATTTCCGCTTCTCGGCCAAGCTGTCCAAGGGGATCACCCACAAGAGCCGGCTCGCCGATTGCTCGGACGCCCTTGAGGCGGCGCTGGCCGAGATGGGCCAGCTGGGCCCGAAGCTCGCCGTTCTCCTCGTGCAGCTGCCGCCCAGCCTCGCCTTCGAGCCCAAGACGGCGCGGGCTTTCTTCGAGGATTTGCGCGGACGCTGGGACCGGGATGTCGCTTGCGAGCCTCGCCACTCGAGCTGGTTCGAGGGCGAGGCGGACTCGCTTCTCGAGCGCCTGCGAGTCGCCCGGGTCGCCGCCGATCCGGCGAAGGTGCCCGCGGCGGCCGAACCGGGCGGCTGGCGGGGCCTGGCCTATTACCGGCTGCACGGCTCACCGGCCGTCTACCGCTCGAGCTACGACGATGGCCGGCTCGAAGATTATGCGGCGCGGATCGCGGCGCGGCCCGGCCCGGCCTGGTGCATCTTCGACAACACCGCCTCGGCCGCGGCGACGGCCGACGCCCTGAAGCTTAAGAGCTTGCTCGCCTAGGCATGCTCGCTGGCGGCGGGGATCACCCCGCGGCGGATCTGGTCTAGCTCGATCGACTCGAACAGGGCCTTGAAATTGCCCTCGCCGAAGCCTTCGTTGCCCTTGCGCTGGATGATCTCGAAGAAGATCGGGCCGATCATGTTCTCGGTGAAGATCTGGAGCAGAAGCCCCTCGCCGGTCTCCGGCGAGCCGTCGATCAGGATCCGGCGCTTCCTCATCTCCGCGATCGAATGGCCGTGGCCCGGCACCCGTTTGTCGATCATGTCGTAATAGGTGTCGGGGCTGTCCTGGAAGGTGACGCCGTTGGCGCGAAGCGCGTCGACGGTTGCGAAGATGTCGTCGGTGGCGAGGGCAAGATGCTGGATTCCCTCGCCTTTATATTCCTTCAAAAATTCCTCGATCTGGCTGAACTCGTCCTGGCTCTCGTTCAGGGGGATGCGGATCTTGTCGTCGGGCGCGGTCATCGCCCGGGAGAGCAAGGCGGTCTGCTGGCCTTCGATGTCGAAATAGCGGATCTGGCGGAAGTTGAAGATGCGCTCGTAGAATTGCGCCCAATGATCCATCCGGCCCCGGTGGACATTGTGGGTGAGGTGGTCGAGCGTGTGGAGGCCTGCCCCGGCGGTGGCCTCGGCGTCCTCCGCGGGGACGAAATCGCGGTCGTAGATGGTCTCGGCGCCGTAGCGGTCGACCAGGTAGAGGTAGGAGCCGCCTATCCCCTCGATCGCGGGGAGTCCGTATTCACCCTCCACCCGAGTGGCGCCGCGCTCGACGGCGAGGGCCAGGGCCCGCTCGGCGTCGGCGACCCGGAAGGCCATCGCGCTGGCGGAAGGGCCATGGGCGCCGCGGAAGTCCTCGGCGTGGCCGGAAGGCTCCATGTTGAGGAGGAAGTTGATATCGCCCTGCGCATAGTGGCGCACCTGCTTGGCCCTGTGATCGCTCCGGTGGGCGAAGCCGAGCCGGCGGAAAAGGCCGCCGAGCGCTTCCGGATCGGGGCTGGTGAACTCGACGAACTCGAAGCCGTCGAGGCCGAGCGGGTTGTCGTGGGGCATGTCTCACTCCTGACGCGGTGCGGCCCTCTAACAAGCCCCCGGCCATGCGGCAAATCCGCCTTGCGCGGGAGCGGTTCCAATCCCTATCTGCGCATCCTCCCTTCCAGCCGAGAATGACGATGGCCGCCACCCATTCCACCCGAATGCTCATCCTCGGCTCCGGCCCCGCCGGGCTCGCCGCCGCCATCTACGGCGCCCGCGCCGGCCTCGCTCCGATCGTCGTCCAGGGCATGCAGCCGGGCGGCCAGCTCACCATCACCACCGACGTCGAGAATTATCCCGGCTTCGCCGAGACCATCCAGGGTCCGTGGCTGATGGAGGAGATGCAGAAGCAGGCGGAGCATGTCGGCGCCCGGACGATGTGGGACACGATCGTCGACGTCGATTTCTCGCGCCGGCCCTTCCGGCTGATCGGCGACGGCGGCACCGTCTATTCGGGCGACACGCTAGTGATCGCCACCGGCGCCCAGGCGCGCTGGCTCAACCTTCCCAGCGAGGAGCATCTGAAGGGGCGGGGGGTCTCCGCCTGCGCGACCTGCGACGGCTTCTTCTACCGCGGCAAGAAGGTGGCGGTGATCGGCGGCGGCAACACCGCGGTCGAGGAAGCGCTCTACATGACCAACCACAGCCACGACGTCACCCTGATCCACCGCCGCGACAGCCTGCGCGCCGAGAAGATCCTCCAGGACCGGCTGTTCGCCAATCCGAAGATCAAGGTGCTCTGGAACAAGGCGGTCGACCGCTTCGTCGGCGGCGGTGAGCCCGAGGGGTTGGTCGCGCTCGACCTTCGCGACACCCGCACCGGCGAGGCCTCGAGGCTCGACGTCGAGGGCGGCTTCGTCGCCATCGGCCATGATCCGGCCACCCAATTGTTCAAGGGCAAGCTCGCGCTCGACTCGGACGGTTATATCGAGGTCGCTCCGGGCACCACCCGGACGAGCGTCGAGGGCGTGTTCGCCGCCGGCGACGTCATGGACAAGATCTACCGCCAGGCGGTGACCGCCGCTGGAACGGGCTGCATGGCGGCGCTCGATGCCGAGAAGTTCCTCGCGGAGGCCGAGTTCGAGGCGTCGGCGTCCTTCGATACGCGGTTCGACGGGCTCACCGCTACTCAGGATGAGCGGGGAAACGTGAAGGATCCCGCTCATCCTGAGTAGGGACTGAGCTTGGCGAAGGCCCGTATCGAAGGACCGGACGTAGGTTAAAGCCGCTCCACCGCGGCTCTCACCGCCGCCAGCAGCGCCGCCTCGTCCCCCGGGCGGGAGAAGGTGTGCGAATCGCTGTCGATCGTTACCGGCGCCGGATTGGCCTGGCGCAGAGTCTTGAAGGCGGGCGAGGCCCATTCGGCCTGGGCGGCGATCGCGGTCGCGTCGCGGGTCGCCAGGACCAATTGCGCGGGCAAGCCCGACTTCTTCATCGAGGCCGCGATCTCGCCCGCCAGGGTGGAGGGCGGGCTCACCACGATCTTGCGAAGACCCTTCAAGAGCTTCCTGTAAGATATTGAGCCGGAAAGCAGCCGCTTCCAGCCGCCGAGGCTGAGCAGCTGCGCCTTGTAATGCGACCTGATCGCCGCCGCGGGGCGCTCTCCAGCCTCGGCCTCGACGAACCAGGGATTGACCAGCACATAGCCGTCCAGTCTTGCGGCCGCGCCGTGCAGCGCCAGCGCCGAGGCGCCGTCGCACAGGCCGAAGCCGAGCAGGCGGGTCAATTGCGGCTGCTCGCGCCGGAACTCGGCGGCGGCGGCGGCGAGGTCCGGGCCGCTCCCCTTGAAGTCGGAATCCTCGCCCTCGCTGTCGCCGACTCCGCGGCGGTCGAAGCGGAAGCAGGGCCAGCCTTCGCGGGCGAGGGCGAGCGCCAGCCGCTCGAACATGCGGTGCGATCCGATCCGGGTCTGGGTGCCGCCGGTGACGATGAGCAGCCCCGTCGCACCGTCGGCGGAATCGAGGGTGGCGCCCAGCGCGGAGCCGTCGCACTCGAAGCTCAGCAGGCGCCGCATTCGCTCACCCATTGCTCGATATCCAAGGCCATTGCGCTGGCAAGCTCAAACGAATTCTGAGGTTCGGCGCGGCGCCAGAGCGGCGGTCCCTCGAGCTTCAGCTCGGCCTCGGCCCGGTCGGTGGCGAGGCGGACCGTGCGCACCTTGGCGCCCGGCTCCGGTTCGGCCGCGCCGAGATCCGCGAGAAGCTTCTCGGAAGGGGCATATCCGCCGCCGCCCTCGCTCATCAGTCCGGCTCGGGCGAGGTCGCGCGCCAGCGAGGCGCCCGGCGCCGGGGCGAAGCGCCAGCGGGCGGGAGCGACTTGATCGAGCAGCGCGCCGCCGCGCAGGCTGACCGTGGCGACGGCTCCGGCCGCCTCGAAAGCGGCGCCCGCCGCCTCGCGCCAATCGCTCCAGCCGATCTCCTCCAGCGCCCGCTCGCTCTCGCCGGTGCCGGGAAGGTCGGGCAGCCAGCAGGCGAACCCCTTCGCCGCCAGTCCGCGCATCACCGTCGCGAGCAGCGCCCGGGTCCGGTTCATCTCCTCGAAGAGTGGCGGCAGGAAGAGCAGCGCAGGCCCCTGGCCGATCCGCATCACCCATTCGTCGCGATCCCCGACCCGGTAGCGGGCGTAATGGAGACCGGGCGACGTCACTGGAGCGCTTTGGCCCGGGCGAAGGTCAGCAGGGATCCGAAGCTCTCCAGCATGTCGGCGTCGACCTCATGGTCCTCGATCAGGATCCCGAGCCTCTCCTCGAGCTCGGTGAGAAGGCCCGCCACCGCCATCGAATCGAATTCGGGAAGCGCTCCGAACAGCTCGGTCGACTCATCCATCGCCGCGACCTGCGCCTCGGGAAGGCCGAGCACGTCGCGAAGCACCGCCCGCAGGGTCGCATCGACTTCCTGTTCGTCATCGAAGGCGGCGGTCATGACAGGGTCCCCCAGGTGGCGCGCCGCGCCTAACGGCTTCGCGCCCGGCGGACAAGCGCCGATACGGCCGCTCGGGCGGCGCCGGCGAGGCCGCGCGGCGAGCGCAGGTTGAATGCATGGAGCCGCCACAGGGTCGCCCTCTCGGCCATCCAGTCCCGTTTGTAGGGCTCGTCGCCGGTGCCGTAGTCGATCCGCTCGACCTTGTCCTCGTCGAGGGCGTGGCGGAACATCGCCATGCTCAGCACCGTCCCCGGCGACAGCGCCTTGGCATCCTCGCGATAGGCGAGCTTGTGGATCCAGGCCGTGCCGCCTTCGACCAGCCAGAGCTGGGCGGCGAGCGGGACGCCGTCCTTGCGCGCGATCCCGAGCCGGAGGCGTCCGGCCGCCCCTTCCTGCTCGGACAGCGCCCGAAGGAAGGCCGGGGAGCCTTCCTCGGGCTTCCAGCTCGCGGCGTAGACCGATTCGTACGCGGCCCAGGCGCGCTCGTCGAACGTGCGGTGGATCTCGATGTCGAGCCCGGCCGCCTTGGCCTTGCGCTGGGCGGTGTTGCGAAGCTTGCCGGGCCGCGCCGCCCAGTAGGAGTCGAAATCCTGGCCCTGAGTATCGATCCTCCACGAGGCCGTGGCCGCGCCGACGAAAGTCGCCCAGCCGGCGCCGCGGAATGCCTGGGCGAGCGGGGAGGGATCCTCGAGGGGGAAGATCTCCAGCCGGTGCAGCCGCTTGCGCAGCGCCCTTGCGATCGGCTCCGCGCCCGCGCAGTCGCCGATCAGGCCGAAGCGCAGGCTGTACCAGCAGCGCAGGCCCTCACCGCGCCCGCCGAGATCGGCGAGGAACAGCCAGGCGGCGCGCCCGCCGTCGCGGGCGCGGGCGACGAGGGGGCGGCCCGGCGGCGGGCAATGCGCCTCGACCAGCCTGAACCAGCCGAGCCGTTCGAAAAGGCAGGGCCGGTCGTCGAGCGCGCCGCCGGCGTCCGTCGCCGCGGGGGGGAGGCCATCGAACAGTTCCACCTCGAAGCCCAACGCGCTATCCCCCTGGCTTCCCGCCCAGCGTTCCTGCTGTGGCGTACCTAGGAGGTACGGTGCAAGCCCCGGATCCGACGCCCTTTCCGCTCGACCACCTCACCCGGAGGGGTCTGCCCGGCGCCCCGGCCCTGCGGACCAAGGAAGGGCTGCTCGATTATGCCGGGCTGGAGGTTGCGGTCGGAACCCTGGCAGCGGCGCTGAAGAGGCGCGGTCTCGCCCCCGGCGAACGGGTCGCCTCCTGGTTGCCCAAGACCCGGATGACCAGCCTGCTGCCGCTGGCCTGCGCCCGGGCCGGCCTCGTCCACGTGCCGATCAACCCGTTGCTCAAGCGCGCCCAGGTCGCCCACATCCTGGCCGACAGCGGCGCCAGGTTGCTCGTCACCGGGAAGGCGCGGCTGGCGAGCCTGGCGGAGGGGGACCTTCCGGCGGGCTGTGCAGCGGCCGGTGAGGAGGAGGGGGCGGCGATGCTGGCTGGCGACGAGCGGCTCCCGCTCTCCGGCGCCGACCCGGACGACCTCGCCGCCTTGCTCTACACCTCCGGTTCTACCGGGAGGCCGAAAGGGGTGATGCTGAGCCATGCCAATATGGCGCTGGGCGCGGTCAGCGTCGCGCATTACCTGCGCCTCGCGCCGGACGACCGGGTGCTCGGAGTCCTTCCGCTCAGCTTCGACTACGGCCAGAACCAGCTCCTCTCGACCTGGGCGGCGGGGGCCTGCGTGGTACCGATCGACTATCTCGCCGCCCGCGACGTCATCCGAGCGGTCGAGGCGAATTCCATCACCACCTTGGCCGGAGTTCCGCCGCTCTGGGTGCAGCTGGTCGAGGCGCAGTGGTCCCCGAAGGCGGCGCTGTTGCTCAGGCGCCTGACCAACAGCGGCGGCCGCCTGCCGGTGTCGATCGTCCGCCGCCTGCGCGAGCTGTTCCCGGCCGCCGAGCTCTATCTGATGTACGGCCTCACCGAGGCTTTCCGCTCGACCTATCTCGAACCGGCGCTGCTCGACGAGCATCCCGATTCGATCGGCAGCGCCATTCCCTTCGCCGAAGTCATGACGTCAAGGGCGGACGGCACCTTGTGCGAGCCCGGCGAGGACGGCGAGCTCGTCCACGCCGGCCCGCTCGTCGCCAGGGGCTATTGGAACGATCCCGAGCGGACCGCCCTTCGCTTCAAGCCGGCGCCGCGGGGATCGAGCTACGGCGGCACGGCGGTGTGGTCGGGCGATCGGGTGAGGCAGGACGAGGAGGGGCTGCTCTATTTCGTCGGCCGCGAGGATGCGATGATCAAGACCAGCGGCAATCGGGTCAGCCCGACCGAGGTCGAGGAAGCCGCCGTGGCGAGCGGGGTGGTGGCCGAGGCGGTGGCGCTCGGCATTCCCGACGACCGGCTCGGCGAGGCGATCGCGCTGGTGGTGCGGGGCGAGGGGCCGGACGAGGCGCTAAGGAATTATCTGCGGCGGGAGTTACCGAATTTTATGCAGCCGGCCCATATCATCTGGCGCGACGAGCTGCCGCGCTCTCCCAACGGCAAGCTCGACCGGGAAGTCATCAAGAGCGAGCTGACGGCATGAGCAAGCCCATGGGGGCAGTACCGGAGGGCTTCGCGGCCGAGGACGGCATGCTGATGATCGGCGGCCGCCGCGCCGACTCGCTCGTCGCCGAGGCGGGCGATACGCCCTTGTTCGTCTACAATGTTGTCAAAGTTGCCGCGCAAGTCGATCTTTTCCGAAGCCACTTTTCCGGCGTCAATCTGCATTATGCCATTAAAGCAAATACCTACGCGCCACTCTTAAGAGAGGTTGCGAAGCTGGTCGACGGGCTCGACGTCGCCTCGGCGGGGGAGATGGAGGCGGCCCTGGCGAGCGGCACCGACTCGTCCGAAATCTCCTTCGCCGGCCCGGGCAAGCGCGACGACGAACTCGCCGCCGCGATCGCCGCGGGGGTCACGATCAACCTCGAATCGGAAGGCGAAGCGGAGCGGGCGCTGGCGATCGCCCGGGGGCAGGGGCGGCGGCCGAGGCTCGCGGTCAGGGTCAATCCCGACTTCGAGATCAAGGGCTCGGGAATGCGGATGGGAGGGGGCGCCAAGCCGTTCGGGGTCGATTCGGAGCGGGTGCCGGCGCTGGTCAGGCGGCTGATCGAGGGGGGCGCCGAGTGGCGCGGCTTCCACATCTTCGCGGGCTCGCAGGCGCTCGCCGCCGAGGCGCTGATCGAGGCCCAGCGGGCGACGGTGGCGCTGGCCGCAGAGCTGGCCGAGGCGGTCGGAGCGGTGCCGCCGCTGGTCAATCTCGGCGGCGGATTCGGCATTCCTTACTTCGCGACGGAATCGCCGTTAATCGCCAGTGCGGTTGGGGAGGCCTTGGCGGAAACGCTCCGCGGCAGGCCGGCGATACTCGCCGACAGCGGCTTCGCGATCGAGCTCGGCCGCTGGCTGGTCGGCGAGTGCGGGGTCTATCTGACCCGGATCGTCGACCGCAAGGAGAGCCACGGCAAGACCTTCCTGGTCACCGACGGCGGGATGCACCACCAGCTCGCCGCCTCGGGCAATTTCGGCCAGGTGGTGAGGCGCAACTATCCGGTCGCCGTCGCCAGCCGCTTCGGCGCCGAGCCGGAGGAGGAAGCGAGCATCGTCGGCTGCCTTTGCACCCCGCTCGACCGCCTCGCCGACGACGTCATGATCCCGCGGGCCGAGGTGGGCGACCTCGTCGCGGTGTTCCTCGCGGGGGCCTACGGCCGGTCGGCGAGTCCGGAGGCGTTCCTCGGGCATCCGCCGGCTCGGGAGATGATGGTGGGGGATCCGTCATGCCGGACTTGATCCGGCATCCAATTTCTTCCCTTCCAATAGCTCGGGCAAGAAAAGGTGGACCCCGGATCAAGTCCGGGGTGACGATTCCGGTATCGCTCGACGCCGATTAACCTTCCCCGGTCCCCAGTCCCGTTCTGGGACGCGCCTCACAAGGCCATTGTTCCTAACGCTAATTTTACCTCTTCAAGGGCATAGCGGACCCGAATTTCGCGCCCTGACGTCAGGGCGGGGGGTCCGCGGCGACATGAAGAGGATTGATCCGATGCGTAAACTGGCCGGTTCCACGCTTGCTCTCGCCCTTGGCCTCGGCGTCGCCGCCGCAGCCGACGCCAAGCCCGGCAACCAGCTTCCGCCGGCGACCTTCGTCGGCTCCGACGAGACCGCCCCGACCGAGAAATATGTGATCGGAGCGCTCGACCAGCTCAACGTCTTCGTCTGGCGCAACGCCGATCTCGGCGGCAAGGTGCAGGTCCGTCCCGACGGAATGATCACCACGCCGCTGATCCCCGAGCTGCAGGCGGCCGGCAAGACGCCGGTCCAGCTCGCCGAGGACATCCGGGTCGCGCTGACCAAATATGTCGACGACCCGCGCGTGACGGTGATGGTCGAGAGCTTCCAGGGCAGCTTCAGCCAGCAGATCCGGGTGGTCGGAGCGACCGAGAAGCCGGCCTCCATCCCCTATCGCGCCAACATGACCCTGCTCGACGCGATGATCGCGGTCGGCGGGCTCTCCGAATATGCCGCCGGGAACCGCGCCCGGCTGATCCGGCACGACCGCGCGACCGGCAGCCAGACCGAATATAATCTCAAGATCGCCCGCCTGCTCAAGAAGGGCGACACCAGCGCCAACGTCCGGCTCGAGCCCGGCGACGTCATCATCATCCCGGAGAGCATGTTCTAGGCGGCCCGCCGCCGCCCGACCCACGCCTTCAGCCAAGGAACGCCAGTCTCGATGGACGGACTCTACGAACAGGTACGGATCGCGATCCACCAGGTGTGGCGCCGGCGCTGGCTGGCCCTCGCCGTCGCCTGGGGCCTGTGCCTGGTCGGCTGGCTGGTCGTCGCGCTCATCCCCAACACCTACGAATCCCGGTCGCGGGTCTTCGTCCAGATGCAGTCGATCCTGCCCAACCAGGTCGGGATCACCGCCCAGGAGCGGGAAGGGGATCTGAACCGAGTCAAGCAGACGCTGACCTCGAGCGAGAATCTCGCCAAGGTCGTCCGGCGCACCGAATTGAACAACCTCGTCGCCAGCGAGCGCGACCTCGCCGTCCAGGTGGCGGCCCTGCGGGAATCGATCAAGGTCGTCGCCCAGCCCGACAACATGTTCGAGATCAGCGCCACCGCGAAGGTCTCCGGCTTCTCCAACCGCCAGAACGCCAAATTGTCGGCGGCGATCGTCCAGGGCCTGCTCGACATCTTCGTCGAGCAGAACCTCGTCGGCGATCGCGACGAGGCCAACCAGAGCCTCGCCTTCCTCGACGCCCAGTTGAAGGCGCGCGAGAAGCAGCTCCAGGAGGCCGAGCAGCGCCGGGTCGAGTTCGAGCAGCGCTTCCTCGGCCTTCTGCCCGGCGAAGGCTCGATCGGAGCGCGGATGGGCGCGGCCCGGTCCGAGCTCGCCGGCATCGAGCAGCAATTGATGCAGGCGCAAAGCTCGCTCGCCGCGCTTCGAAGCCAGCTCGCCGCGACCCCGGCGTCGATGCCGGTGATCGGCGGCGGCGACGGCGGCGGCGGCGCGCGGGGCCAGCTCGCCGCGCTCGAGGCCCAGCTCTCGCAATATTCCGCCCAGGGCTGGACCGACTCGCACCCCGACGTCATCCGCCTCAAGAACCAGATCGCGCGCCTGAGGCCGCTGGCCGCCCGCGAGCCGGCCGGCGCCGGGACCATGCCCAACCCGTCCTGGGTGTCGCTTCGAGCGATGGTCGCCGAGAAGGAAGGGGCGGTGAACGCCGCCGCGACCCGCAAGGCCCAGCTCCAGTCCGACCTCGCCCAGCTCGGCAACCGCCAGGCCTCCGAGCCCGGAGTCGCGGCCGAGCAGGAGCGGCTCAACCGCGATTACGACGTGCTGAAGCGGCAATATGACAAATTGCTCGAGGATCGCGACCAGGTCCGGCTGCGCTCCGACGTCCGAAGCCAGACCGACGCGGTCAAGTTCCGGATCATCGATCCGCCGAGCCAGCCCAGCGTGCCTCTGACCCCGAACCGGCCGCTTCTGCTCACCCTGATCCTGTTCGTCGGCCTCGGCGCCGGCGCGGGCACGGCCTATGTGCTCGGCCAGATCCAGACCACCTTCCCGACCCAGACCCGGCTCGCCGATGCGACCGGCCTGCCCGTGCTCGGCTCGATCGGCGAGGTGTTCACCGAGCAGGGGCGGGCGAAGCACCGGCAGCGGCTGGTCTGGCTCGCCGGCGGGGCGGGAGCGCTCGGAGCGGCCTGGGCTTTGCTGCTCGCGGTCGAATTCTGGCAGCGAAGCACGGTGGCGTGAGGGAGCCTCAGATGAACAAGCACAGCCCCCTCAGCCATTCGGGCTCGCTCCTCGAGCGGGCGGCGGAGCTTTACGGCTTCGGTTCGCCGGCCGCGGATCTCGCTCCCCGGCGAATGCCGGGCCCCAGTGCGGACGAAGAGCTGGACCCCGGCCTTCGCCGGGGAACACAAGACGAAGAGCCGGACGCCGGCCTCCGCCGGGGAACCGAGTCGGCCCCGCCGGTTCGCAACCTCCTTCCGGTCGTCGCCGAGGCCAAGGCCGCGGTGGACCGCAACAAGCTCCGCGAGAACGGCTTCATCGTCCCGGACAGCCCGGCGGGCCCGCTCGCCGAGGAGTTCCGGATCGTCAAGCGGCAGCTTCTGCTCGGAATGGGCGCTGGAAGCCCGGTAGCCGCCGACAAGAGGCGGACCGTGCTGGTCTGCTCGGCCCAGCCGGACGAGGGCAAGACCTTCTGCGCGGTCAACCTGGCGCTGTCGCTGGCCGGCGAGCGCGACCATGAGGTGCTCCTCGTCGACGCCGACTTCCCCAAGCCCGAGGTGCTCGACATCCTCGGCCTCGAGGCGAAAAGCGCAGGCCTCGTCGACGCCCTGGCCGATCCCTCGCTCGATCCCGAGCGGCTGGTGATCCGGACCGACATCGGCAGCCTCTCGGTGCTTCCGGCCGGGCGCTACGAGAACGACGTGCCCGAGCTGCTCGGCTCGGGGCGCACCGCCGAGGTGCTGGAGCGGCTGACCCGGGGCCGGCCCAAGCGAATCGTGATCTTCGACTCGCCCCCCGCGCTGATGGCCTCCGCGGCCGCGGCCCTGGCCAGCCATGTCGGCCAGTTGATGCTTGTCGTGCGTGCCGATCAAACCACCGAAGCGGACCTGAAGGAGGCGGCGAGCCTCCTCTCCGGCTGCCCGCAGATCAGCCTGCTGCTCAACGGCACGGGCTTCGCGGCGACCGGCCGGCGATTCGGTTCCTATTATGGATATGGCCAATGAAAAAGGCTTTTCTCCAAGGGCTTGTAAGCCGCAGCTGGATCGCCGTCACAGCCGCTGCGGCGGGTCTCAGCCTGATCGCCGGAGCCGCCGCCGTGCAGGGCGAGCCGAGGACGAGCATCCACCCCTATCTCGAGGTCCAGCAGGTCGCGACCATGGATTTCGACACCGGCGAGGTGCTCACCTACACCGGGGTCGGCGGAGGCCTCGACGCGACCATCGCGACCCGGCGGGTCCAGGCGATGATCAGCGCCAATTACCAGCACCGGGTCGGCTGGAACGACCGGCTCAACGACCATGACGTCGTCACCGGCCTCGCCGCCGTCCATGTCGACGCGGTCCCGGGCCTGCTTGCCTTCGACGCCGGAGCCCTGGCGGCGCGCACCCATGCCGACATCGGCTTTCCGGTGCCGACCGCCCGGACCATCGACGCCCCGGCCATCTCCGAAGTCTACAGCGCCTATGCCGGCCCGACCCTTTCCACCCATGCCGGCCCGGTCGCGGTCAACGCCTCCTACCGGCTCGGCTACGTCAAGGTCGACGACCAGAGCCTGGCCGGCACCGGAGCGCCGCCGCTCGCGCCCCGCAGCGACCGCTTCAGCTCCAGCACCATCCACAACGCCACGGTCAGCGCCGGGATGGCGCCCGGCCATCTGCCCTTCGGCTGGACCGTCGGCGCCGGCTACGTCCGCGAGGACATGAGCCGGCTCAAATCCCGCTTCGAGGGCGAATATGTCCGAGGCGACGTCGTCCTGCCCGTCTCGCCCACCCTGGCCGTCACCGGCGGGATCGGCTGGGAGTCGATGCAGGGCTCGATGCAGGACTTCCGGCGCGATCCGGTCACCGGCCTGCCGCTGCTCAGCCCGGGCGGCAACCTCATCGCCGACCCGTCGCGGCCCAGGCTCGTCACCTACGACGACGACGGGATCATGTACGACGCCGGACTGATCTGGCGGCCCAGCCGCCGGACCGAGCTCAAGGCGCGGGCCGGCTGGCGCTACGGCGGCGAGAGCTTCACCGCGACGCTCTCGCACAAGATCAACGCCCGGTCCTCCCTCAACGCCGCAATCTACGACGGGGTGAGCAGCTTCGGGCGGCTTTTGATAGCCGATCTCAACGGCTTGCCGACCGACTTTAAGGCGCCTTCGAACGGGCTGACCGGAGCGGGCTGCGTCTTCGGCAACGATCCGGGCACCGGCGCGTGCTTCGGCGACGCCTTCCAGTCGATCAGCAGCTTCAACTTCCGCAACCGCGGCGCGAACCTGCGCTATTCGACGGCGCGCGGCCCGTGGAACCTGGGGATCGGCGCCGGCTATGCCAACCGCCGCTACCTGGCGCCCAACAGCAATGTCTTCGCGCTCAACGGCGTCACCGACCAGAGCTTCAGCCTGCAGGGCAGCATGAGCCGGCAGTTCACCCGGGATTCGGGCATCGACCTCGACGCTTACGCCAATTGGTTCGACAGCGGCCGGATCAACATCGACGGCGCCTTCGCCGCCGGCCTCACCGGCCGCTATTACCGGCGCATCTTCCGCGACGGAATGGAGGCGCAGGTCGCAGCGGGCCTCTACACCACCCAGGCCGGGGAGTTCGACGCCAGCTACGGCTCGATCCTGTTCGGCCTGCGCTACACCTTCTAGCAAGACGAGACGTCAGATGTACGAGCAAGTCTACGGCTTCACCGAACGCCCCTTCCAGCTGACTCCGGACGCGCGCTACTGGTTCGAGAGCCGGACCCACAAGAAGGCCATGGCCTATCTCGGCTACGGCCTCGCCCAGGGCGAGGGCTTCATCGTCGTCACCGGCGAGATCGGCGCGGGCAAGTCGACTCTCGTCGCCCATCTGATGGCGACGATCGACCGCGAGCGGCTCAATGCGATCAGCCTCGTCTCGACCCAGGTCGAGGGCGACGACATGCTCCGGCTCGCCGCCCAGGGCCTCGGGCTGGAGACGGGCGGCGTCATGAAGGCGCAGCTGCTCGACCGGATCGAGCAGAGGCTTCGCGAGGAAGCCTCGCGCGGCAAGCGCACCCTGCTCGTCGTCGACGAGGCCCAGAACCTTCCGGTCTCGGCGCTCGAAGAGCTTCGGATGCTGTCCAACTTCACCTCGCAGGGCCGGGCGCTGATCCAGATCTTCCTGCTCGGCCAGCCCGAGTTCCGGGACCGGGTGGCGAGCGACGACAGCCTCGAGCAGTTGCGCCAGCGGATCATCGCCAGCCACCATCTCGAGCCGATGGACGCCCACGAGGTCGAGCCCTATGCGGTCCACCGACTCGCCGTCGCCGGCTGGCGCGGCCGCCCGGCCTTCGAGCCCGACGCCTTCGCCGCCCTCTACCGCCACGCCGGCGGGGTGCCGCGCAAATTGAACCAGCTCGCCTCGCGCCTGCTCCTCTACGCCGGAGTCGAGCAGCTCGAGTCGATCGCCGGCGCCGACGTCGATTCGGTGGCGGCGGACATGGCGGCCGACCGGCCGGCCAGCGCTTCCAAGCGGGTTCTTCCGCTGCGCCGGCCCGCCGCCGCCGCCGGGTCCGAGCCCGCCGCCGATCCCTCGCTGGAGCGCCGGATCGCGGCGATCGAGGCCCGGATCGACGAGCAGGAAGCGGCGGTGCGGCGGGTCTTGACCGTTCTGCTCGACTGGGTCGAGAACGAGAGCCAGCCGCGCCGAAGCAATGCCGCTTGAACATCTCAATTCCTCCCCTGCATTTGCAGGGGAGGGGGACCATGCGAAGCATGGTGGAGGGGGCCTGTCCGACTCCGCAGAACCCCTCCACCGCGCTTCGCGCGGTCCCCCTCCCCAGGAAATCCTGGGGAGGAATGAAGGAAGCAAGATGCTGAACGCCCTTTCCGTCGACGTCGAGGACTGGTTCCAGGTCGGCGCCTTCGAGACCGTGATCGGCCGCGACCGGTGGGAGACGCTCGAGCGCCGGGTCGAGCGCAACGGCGAGGCCGTGCTCGACCTGTTCGCCGAGGCCGGGGTCAAGGCGACCTTCTTCACCCTTGGCTGGGTCGCCGAGCGCCATCCGGCGCTGATCCGCCGGGCCGCCGAGGCCGGGCACGAGATCGCCAGCCACGGCTGGGACCACAAGCGGGTGTTCAACCTCGGCGAGGCCGCCTTCCGCGAGGATCTGAGGCGGGCCCACCGGGCGATCGCCGACGCCGCCGGGGTCGAGCCCAAAGGCTATCGGGCTCCGAGCTTCTCGATCGACGCCCGGACGCCCTGGGCGCACGAGGTGCTGGCGGAGGAGGGCTATGCCTATTCGTCCAGCGTCGCGCCGATCGTCCACGACCATTACGGCTGGCGCGAGGCGCCGCGCTTCGCCCACCGGCCGGTCGAGGGCTCCGGGCTGATCGAGCTTCCGGTGACCACGGTCGAGATGGCGGGCCGCCGCTTCGCCGCCGGCGGTGGCGGCTTCTTCCGGCTTCTGCCCTATGCGCTGTCGAGCTGGGCGATCGACCGGGTCAATCGTGCCGACGGCCGCCCGGCGGTCTTCTATTTCCACCCCTGGGAGATCGATCCGGGCCAGCCCCGGGTCGCCGGGGCGCCGCTCAGGTCCCGGCTTAGGCATTACAGCCGGCTCTCGGCGATGCGGCCCAAGCTGCTGAAATTGTTCAAGGCGCACAGCTGGGGGCGGACCGACCAGGTGGTCGAGGCCGAGCGGGAGCGGCTGTCGTGACCGCGCACAGCCCGATCGCCGCGGTCACGATCCGAGCCGCCGACCTTCGCGACCCGGCCGAATGCGCCCGGATCGACTCCTTCGTCGCCGGCCATCCCGATTCCGAATCCTTCCACCGGCCGCAATGGAGCCAGGCGGTCGAGCAGGGCTGCGGCCAGCGCGCTCATTATCTCCTCGCCGAGCGGCCCGGGCGCGGCCTGGTCGGCTGCCTTGCGCTCACCCATGTCCGCTCGCTGCTCTTCGGCAATGCCCTGGTTTCGGCCGGCTTCGGCACCGGCGGCGGAGTCCTCGCGGAGGACGAGGCGGCGCAGGCGCCGCTGCTTCGCGCCGCCGAGCAGCTCGCCGACCGGCTCGGCTGCCCGAGCCTCGAGCTTCGCGGCGGCCCGATCCCCGAGGGCTACAAGGTGCGCGACGACGTCTATGTCGGCTTCGCCATGCCGCTTCCCCGGGGCGAGGAGGCGATCCTCAAGGCGATCAAGCGCCGCCACCGCGGAGTCCGCCGGGCTCGGGCCAACGGCCTTGTCGCCCGGACCGGATCGAGCGCGAAGGACCGCTCCGATTTCTTCCGGGTCTATGGCGAATCGATGCGCAACCTCGGCTCGCCGGTCTTCCCGCCGAGCCTGTTCGAGGCGATGATGGAGCGGTTCGGCGAGGATTGCGACATCACCCTCATCCTCAAGGACGGGGAGCCGCTCGCCGGGCTTCTCAACTTCTACTTCAAGGGGACGATCCTGCCCTATTGGGGCGGCGGCACCGCCGCGGCCCGGCCGCTCTGCGCCAACGAGCTGCTCTATTTCGAGGCGATGGTCCACGCCTCGAAGCGGGGCTGCGACCGCTTCGACTTCGGCCGCTCGAAGCTCGGCAGCGGCAATCATGCGTTCAAGTCGAACTGGGGGATCGAGCCGGTGCCGCTGCGCTACGGAATCCGCACCGCGCCCGGCGCCGAGCCGCGCGACCTCAACCCGCTCAGCCCGAAGAACCGGCTCAAGGTCGAGGCGTGGAAGCGGCTGCCGCTCTTCGTCGCCAACCGCCTCGGCCCGCTCCTCGCCCGGGGCCTCGGCTGATGGCCGACATCCTGTTCCTCGCCCACCGGATCCCCTTCCCGCCCGACCGGGGCGACAAGATCCGCTCGTTCCACGAGCTCAAGCATCTCGCCGGGCTCGGCCGGGTCCATCTCGCCTGCTTCGCCGACGACGAGGCCGACGCGGCGAACCTCGCCGGCCTTCGCCAGGCGATCGGCCCGGCGCTCGGCGAGGCCCATGTCGAGGTGCGCCGGACGTCGCGGCTGGCGGCGGGCGTGCGCGCCCTCGCCGAAGGCCGGCCGGTCTCGCTCGCCCTGTTCGATAGTGCCTCGCTGCGCGGCTTCGTCTCGGACCAGCTGGCGAGCGGTCGGATCGGGACGGTCTTCGCCTGGTCCGGGCAGATGGGGCAGTTCGTGCCGGCCGGAGCGGCGGCGCGCTTCGTGATGGATTTCGGCGACGTCGATTCGGCCAAGTTCGAGGCCTATGGCGCCGGGGGCGGAGCGATGGCCTGGGTCCACCGGCGGGAAGGGCGCAAGCTCGCCGGGTTCGAGCGCGAGGTGGCGGCGAGGGCCGACGTCAGCCTGTTCGTCAGCGAGGCGGAAGCGGCGCTGTTCCGGGCGCGCAGCGGCCTCGGCGGAGCCGACGTCAGGGCCCTGCAGAACGGGGTCGACCTCGATTATTACGACCCGCAGGCCGGCTTCGAGCGGCTGGGCGAGCGTGGTCAGCTGATCGTCTTCACAGGCCAGATGGACTACGCCCCCAATATCGACGCGGTGCGCTGGTTCGCCGCGGAGGTGATGCCGCTTCTGCCCGAGGCGCGCTTCGCGATCGTCGGCCGTCGGCCCGCCGAGGCGGTTCGGCGCCTGGCCGGGCCGCGGGTGGTCGTCACCGGCGAGGTGGCCGACGTGCGCTCCTGGCTCGCCGCGGCCGACGTCGTCGCGGCCCCCTTGCGGATCGCGCGCGGAATCCAGAACAAGGTGCTCGAGGCGATGGCGATGGCCCGGCCGGTGGTCGCCTCGCCGGCGGCCTTCGAGGGCATCGAGGCCGAGCCGGGCCGCCACCTCCTCGTCGCCGGGAGCGCCGAGGCGCAGGCGCAGGCGATCGCCGCCCTGCTCGGCGATCCGGAGCGGGCGAAGGCGATGGGCCGGGCGGCGCGGGCGCGGATCGTCGAGGCCTATCGCTGGGACGCCCGGCTCGCCGCGCTGGGGGAGATCGTCGGCCTGGCGCCGCGCCGGGCGGCGGCATGACGGCGGTCCTGCCGATCCGCCGCGCCGGGACCGAAGCCGAGGCCTGGCGGACGCACCTGCTCGCGCTCGGCATCGCGGCGGGCGCGATCCTCGCCCTGTTCGCTCGCGACGCCGCCGGAATGGCCCGGATCTGGTGGATCAGCGCCACCTTCAACCATTGCCTGCTGATCGTCCCCATCCTCGCCTGGCTGGTCCGCCAGCGCCTGCCCGAGCTCAAGGCGCTGGCGCCGGGCGCCTGGGCGCCGGGCCTGGCCCTGGTCGGGGCAGGGGGGCTGGCCTGGCTTCTCGGCGAATCGGGCAGCGTCTCCTTCCTTCGCCATCTCGGCCTGGTGCTGATGCTCCAGGGCGCGGTGGCGGCGGTCCTCGGCAAGGCGGTGGCGCGCGGCCTTGCCTTCCCGCTCTTCTACGCCCTGTTCCTGGTGCCGTTCGGCGAGGAGCTGGTGCCGCCGATGCAGAAGCTGACCGCGCAGATGAGCATGGCGCTGCTCGGCCTTGCCGGCGTTCCAGCCCATCTCGAGGGCATCTTCATCTCGACCCCCACCGGGCTGTTCCGGGTCGCCGAGGCCTGCTCGGGCGTGCGCTTCCTCGTCGCCATGGCGGCGCTCGCGGCGCTGGTCGCGAACCTGTGCTTCCGCTCCTGGCCGAGGCGGGCGGCCTTCGTCGCGGCGGCGATGGCGATCCCCATCGCCGCCAACGGGGTTCGCGCCTTCGCCACCATCTGGGTCGCCCACCTGACCGACAACGAGGTGGCGGTCGGCTTCGACCATATCGTCTACGGCTGGGTCTTCTTCGGCCTGGTGATCGCGATGATCATGGCCGCCGGCTGGCCCTTCTTCGACCGCAAGCCCGGCGACGTCTGGTTCGATCCCGCCGACCTCCAGCGCGAGGGAGCCGAAGCGGGCTCGCCCGCCCGGGCCGCCCGGGCCGCCGCGCTCGCGATCGCCGTCGCCGCGGCCGCGCCTCTCTGGTCCTCCGCCGTCGCCGCGGCCGGGACCCGGGAAGCGCCGCAGATCGTGCTTCCCGACGTTCCGGGCTGGACCCGGATCCCTTCCGGAAACGAATGGCACCCCCATTACCAGGGCGCCGACCGGATCGCGCTCGGCCGCTACCGCGACCGCGCCGGCCGCGAGGTCGACCTCGCGATCGTCGTCTTCGCCCGGCAGGAGGAGGGGCGCGAGCTGGTCGGCTACGGGCAGGGCGCCGCCGACGAGGACGGCGCCTGGTCCTGGACCGCCGACACCGCGCCGCCGCCGGGCGGCAAGGCCGAGCGGATCGGCTCGCACGGCAAGGTGCGCGAGGTGGCGACCTTCTACCGGGTCGGCGGCGCCCTCACCGGAAGCGCCGCGCGGGTCAAGCTCGAGACGGCCCGGGCGCGGCTGCTCGGCGGGCCGCAGCGGGCGGTGGCGGTGCTGGTCGCCGCCCAGGCCCCCGCCGACGGGCTCAGCCCCCGTCCGACCGTCGATTCCTTCCTTCGGGCGCTCGGGCCGGTCGAGCCGCTTGCCGACCGGGCCGCCGGGCTGGCAGGGTCCCGCTGAGATGTGCGGCATCGCCGGCCTGTTCCACCCCGATGTGCCCAAGCCCGTCGACCCGAAAAGGGTCCGGGCGATGGCCGACGCGCTCGCCCATCGCGGCCCCGACGGGAGCGGGGTTTGGACCGCCCCCGGGGTCGGGCTCGGCCACCGGCGCCTGTCGATCATCGACCTCGCCACCGGCGACCAGCCGATGCGCTCCCCGGACGGGCGGATCGCGCTCAGCTACAATGGCGAGATCTACAATTTCAGGGAGATACGGGCCGATCTCGAGGCGAAGGGCCATGTCTTCCGGACCGAAAGCGACACCGAGGTGGTGCTCGCTTCCTGGCGGCAATGGGGGCCGGACTGCCTGAGGCGCTTCAACGGCATGTTCGCCTTCGCGCTCTACGACGCCGGCGAGGACGTGCTGTTCCTCGCCCGCGACCGGCTCGGGGTGAAGCCGCTCTACCTCGCCACTCTGCCCGACGGCGCGCTCGTGTTCGCGTCCGAGCTCAAGGGCCTGCTCGCCCATCCCTTGCTCCGCCGAAGCCCGAGCCCGCGGGCGCTCGAGGATTATCTCGCGCTCGGCTACGTCCCCGACGACAGCTGCATGGTCGACGGCGTGGTCAAGCTCGCCGCCGGCCATTGCCTCCTCGTCCGCCGAGGGGGGCCGATCCCGCCGCCGGTCAAATATTGGGACGTCGACTTCTCGAGCCCGTCCGCCGCCGGAGAGAAGGCGCTCGAGGAGGAGCTCGTCGGCCATCTCCAGTCGGCGGTGCGCTCGCGCATGGTCGCCGACGTCCCGCTCGGCGCCTTCCTCTCCGGCGGGGTCGACAGCTCGGCGGTGGTCGCCCTGATGGCCGAGGCGAGCCGGAGCGCGGTCGAGACCTGCTCGATCGGCTTCGCCGAGGCCGACCATGACGAATCGCGCTGGGCCGCCCTCGTCGCCGAGCGATTCGCGACGAACCACCGCAGCCGGATCGTCGCCGCGGCCGATTTCGCCCTGATTGACACGCTCGCCGACGCCTTCGACGAGCCCTTCGCCGACGCCTCGGCGCTCGCCACCTACCGGGTCTCGGAGCTGGCCCGCGAAACGGTGAAGGTCGCCCTGTCCGGCGACGGCGCCGACGAGGCCTTCGCCGGCTACCGCCGCTACCGGATGTTCGCCGCCGAGGAGAGGGTGCGGGGAATGCTGCCCGGAGCCGCGCGCGGCGCGCTCGGAGCGGTCGGCAACCTCTATCCCAAGCTCGACTGGGCGCCGCGCTTCCTTCGCGCCAAGACGACCCTGCAGGCGATCGGCCGGGGCAGCGGCGAAGCTTATGCGGACGCCGTATCCGTCACCTCCGGACGCGTCAGATCAAGCCTTTACCGGGAGGACTTCAAACGTCTTCTGCAGGGCCACCGAGCCGAGGACCGCTATGTCGAGGCGATGGCGGGCGCCCCGGCGGGCGACGCCCTGTCGCGGGCCCAATATGCCGACCTCAAGATCTGGCTGCCCGGCGACATCCTCACCAAGGTCGACCGCACCAGCATGGCGGTCAGCCTCGAGGCGCGCGAGCCTCTGCTCGACCATCGCCTCGTCGAGTTCGCGGCGAGGGTGCCGGCGGGGATGCGGCTGAGGGGCGGCTCGGGCAAGTGGCTGATGAAGCGCGCGCTCCGCCGCTACCTTCCCGGCGAGGTGCTGGAGCGGACCAAGATGGGCTTCGTGACTCCGGTCAGCGCCTGGTTCCGCGGCCCGCTCGCCGCCGAGGCGGCGGCGATCGCGCACAGCCCCGCTTTGGCCGAGCTCGGCTGGCTCGACCCCGCCGCGATCGCGCGCGTCGCGGCGGCCCACCGCTCGGGCCGGGCCGAGCACGGCCGGCTGCTCTGGCAGCTGCTGATGCTGGACAGGTCGCTGCAGCGGCTCTTCGGCTTCGGCAAAGCGGAAGTGAGGAAGGCGGGCTAGCCGTCATTGCGAGGAGCGTAGCGACGAAGCAATCCAGCGGGCCTCCGAGACTGTTTCTGGATTGCTTCGCTTCGCTCGCAATGACGAACTTCAGGGATAGACCGCCTCGACGAAATACAAGCCGTGCGGCGGGGCGTTGAGGCCCAGCGCGGCGCGGTCGCGCACTTCCAGCGCCGCCTTCAGGTCGCCCGCGCTCCATTTCCCCCGCCCGACCAGCTGCAGGCAGCCGACCATCGAGCGGACCTGGTGATGGAGGAAGGAGCGCGCCGCGGCCTCGATAAGGATGACGTCACCTTCCCTCCGGACGTCGAGGCGGTCGAGGGTCTTGATCGGGCTTTCCGACTGGCAGTGGGCGGAGCGGAAGGTCGTGAAGTCGTGCCGACCGACGAGGGTCTGCGCCGCCTGGTGCATCGCTTCGGCGCGAAGCGGCACCGCCACCTGCCAGGCCCTGCCGGCTTCGAGCGCCAGCGGGGCCCGCCGGTTGACGATCCGGTAGACATAGCGGCGGCCGACGCAGCAGAAGCGGGCGTGCCAGTCCTCGGCCACCGGCTCCGCGGCGAGAATGGCGACGGGCAGGGGGCGGAGCCGGGCGTTCAGCCCCTCGGCGAGCCGGAACGCGGCGATCCTCCGATCGATATCGACATGGGCGGCCATGGCCAGAGCGTGGACTCCGGCGTCGGTCCGGCCGGCCGCGTGGAGAGTGGCTTTCTCGCCGGTGATCGCCTCGGCCGCTTCCTCGATCGCCTGCTGGACCGAGGGCCCGTGCGCCTGGCGCTGCCAGCCCATGAACGGGCCGCCGTCA
>DASVVX010000021.1:0-23707 GCA_036386295.1 Allosphingosinicella sp. | reverse complement strand
CGTGACCGCGACCGAATAGAATTCCCCGACGCTGCTTTCGCCCTGGAGGATGCAGGACGGGTATTTCCAGGTGATGGCGGAGCCGGTCTCGACCTGGGTCCAGCTGATCTTCGAGCGGGCGCCGCGGCAGGCGCCGCGCTTGATGACGAAATTGTAGATGCCGCCCTTGCCCTCCGCGTCGCCGGGGTACCAGTTCTGGACGGTCGAATATTTGATCTCGGCGTCGTCCATCGCGACCAGCTCGACGACGGCGGCGTGGAGCTGGTTCTCGTCGCGCATCGGCGCCGTGCAGCCTTCGAGATAGGAGACGTAGGACCCCTTGTCGGCGACGATCAGGGTGCGCTCGAACTGGCCGGTATTGGCGGCGTTGATCCGGAAATAGGTGGAGAGCTCCATCGGGCAGCGCACCCCTTCCGGGATGTAGACGAAGGTGCCGTCGGAGAAGACCGCGCTGTTCAGGCAGGCGAAGTAATTGTCGCGCTGCGGCACCACCGAGCCGAGATATTTGCGTACGAGGTCGGGATATTCGCGCACCGCTTCCGAGATCGAGAGGAAGATGACTCCGGCTCGCTTGAGCTCCTCGCGGAAGGTGGTGGCGACCGAGACCGAATCGAAGACGGCGTCGACCGCCACCTTGCGGGCGCCCTCGACTCCGGCGAGCACCTTCTGCTCCTCGATCGGGATTCCGAGCTTCTCGTAGGTGCGGCGGATCTCCGGGTCGAGCTCGTCGAGCGAGGCGATCGTCGGCTTGGCCCTCGGCTCGGCGTAATAATAAGCGTCCTGGAAATCGATCGGCGGGATGTCGAGCTTGGCCCAGGTCACCTCCTCCATGGTCAGCCAGGCGCGCCAGGCCTTGAGCCGCCATTCCAGCATCCATTCCGGCTCCTTCTTCTTCGCCGAGATGAAGCGGACGGTGTCCTCATCGAGGCCCTTGGGGGCGAAATCCTGCTCGATGTCGGAGCTGAAGCCCCATTCGTAGGTCGAGGCGCGGTCGACCGCGTCCTGGGCCTCCTGGTTGCGGACGTCGGTCATGACAGGCTGCTCCCGACGGAGGCGAGGGTAGCGAGCGAGACGCCCTGGAGCGCTCCGCGAACCGCCTCGTTGGCGACGCTGAGGTGGGGCTTGACGCGACAGCTGCCCTCGAGCGCGCAGTCGTGGACGGAGCCGGTGATGCAATTGGTCATGGCGATCGGCCCCTCGACCGCCTCGATAATGTCGGCGAGGCTGATCCCGCCCGCCGGCCGGGCGAGGCAAAAGCCGCCGCCGGTGCCGCGCGCCGACGAGAGCAGCCCGGCACCGGCGAGCCGGCCCATCAGCTTCTGCGCCGTGGGAAGCGGGACCCCAGTTTCGGCCGCGAGCAGCCCCGCGCTCAGCCGAGCGCCCGCTTCATGGCGGGCGGCGGCGGCCATCATAACGACGGCATAATCGGCGAGGGAAGTGAGGCGCATGGCTCCAATCGGATCGAATCGGTCGGATTGCATGTGTGTCGGCGACCATGCGATTGCAAGCGGCGTGTCGCTCTACCCCCTGCTTCGCCCCGCCATCTTCGCGCTCGACGCGGAGCGGGCGCACCGGCTGACCCTTCGCGCCTTGAGGGCGGTCCCGGCCGGGCTTCCGCCGGCGGAGGACCCGCGCCTCGCGATCCGGGTGGCGGGGCTCGACTTTCCCAATCCGGTCGGGCTCGCGGCGGGGTTCGACAAGGACGCCGAGGTGCCCGCGCAGATGCTCGGCTTCGGCTTCGGCTTCGTCGAGGTCGGGACCTTGACGCCTCTGCCCCAGGCGGGAAATGCGCGCCCGCGGCTGTTCCGGCTCGCCGGGGACCGGGCGGTGATCAACCGGATGGGCTTCAACAACGGCGGCTTCGGCGCGGCCAAGGTTCGACTGGAGCGGCGGCGGCGAGGGGGGTTGGTCGGGGTCAATATCGGCGCCAACAAGGATAGCGCGGACCGCGTCGCGGACTATGCGGCGGGGGTTCGGGAGATGGCGCCGCTCGCCGACTATCTCGCCGTCAACATCTCGTCGCCGAACACGCCGGGGCTGCGCGCGCTTCAGGACGAAGGGGCGCTGGCGGCGCTGCTCGGGGCGGTGATGGAGGCGCGGGGCGACGGGCCGCCAATCTTCCTGAAGGTGGCCCCGGACCTCGAGCCGCGCGAGATCGACGCCGTCGCGCGCACCGCGAGCGAGGCGGGGGTCGATGCCCTGATCGTCGGCAACACGACTCTGTCGCGGCCGCCGCTGCGCTCCAATCATTCGGGAGAGGCGGGAGGCCTTTCGGGCGCGCCGCTCAAGGCCCTCGCCCTGCAGCGGCTGAAGGATTTTCGGACCGCGACCGGCGGGGCGCTGCCCATGATCGCGGCCGGCGGCATCGAGAACGGGGTCGACGCCTATGCCCGGATCCGCGCCGGAGCGAGCCTCGTCCAGCTCTATACGGCGCTCGTCTACCAGGGGCCCGGAATCGCGGCCGCGATCGCCGGCGAGCTCAAGAGCCTGCTCGCCCGCGACGGCTTCTCTCGCCTCGCCGAGGCGGTCGGCGCCGATTCGCCTTAGCCCTTGCGGCGCCCGGGCTTGCCACTAGTGTCCCCGGCCATGCTGAACCGCTTGTCCCGCCTCGCCCCCTTCGCCGTCCTCCTGTTGCTCGCCGCCGGCCCCACGGAGGCGCGCAGGCCCGAGCGGTCCGCGAGCGCGCGCGCCGCTCCGGGAATGGTCTCGGCCGCCGATCCGCGCGCCGCCGCGGCGGGCGTCGAGATCCTGCGCAAGGGCGGAAGCGCGACCGACGCGGCGATCGCGACCATGCTCGCTCTGAACGTCGTCGAGCCGCAGAGCGCCGGGATCGGCGGCGGCGCCTTCTTCGTGCGCCACGATGCCCGGACCGGTGCGATCACCACGATCGACGGCCGCGAGGCAGCGCCGAAGGCGGCGGATCCGCGCTGGTTCTACGGTCCCGACGGAAAGCCGCTCAGGCACGAGGACGCAATCCCAGGCGGGCGCAGCGTCGGCGTGCCTGGGACTCTTCGGGCAATGGCGATGGCGCACCGGAGCGGCGGTCGCCTGCCCTGGGCGGCCTTGTTCCAGCCCGCGATCCGGCTGGCGCGGGACGGCTGGGCCCTGAGCCCGCGGTTCGCGACGATGCTGGCGCGCTATTCGGGCTTCATCGACGCCGGCGCGGCGAAGGTCTTCCTCGGCCCGGACGGAAAGCCGCTTCCGGCCGGCACCCGGGTCCGCAACCCGGAGCAGGCGGCCCTGTTCGAGCGGATCGCCAGGGCAGGCCCGGACGCCTTCTATGCGGGCGCGCAGGGGCGCAAGCTTGTAGCGACGGTGAACGGCGCGGCCCGCAACCCTTCGAAGATGACCATCGCCGATCTCACCGCCTATCGCGCCAGGCCGCGGCCGCCGGTCTGCGGCTCCTACCGGGTCTACAGGATCTGCAGCATGGGCCCGCCCTCGTCCGGCGGGATAACCGTCCTGACCATCCTCAAGCAGCTCGAGCGGTTCGACATGGCCGCGCTCGGCCCGCGCTCGCCGGTCGCCTGGCACCTTTTCGCCGAATCCTCGCGGCTGGCCTGGGCGGACCGCGACCTCTACATCGGCGACCCCGACTTCGTTCAGGTTCCCATCGCGGGCCTGGTCGACCGCGATTACCTCGCCTCGCGCTCAGCGCTCATCTCGGCCGACCGGACGATGGAGCGGGTGACGGCGGGGACCCCGCGCGGGGCGCCGGCGCGCCGCCGCGCGCCGCCGGGCGAACGGGCCGGGACGACCTCCCTCACCGTCGCCGACCGCGACGGCAATGTCGCCCAGGTGACGACCACCATCGAAAGCGTGTTCGGCTCCGGCCTGTCGGTCGACGGAACGATGCTCAACAACGAGCTGACCGATTTCGACACGGTTCCGGAGAAGGACGGCTGGCTCGTCGCCAACCGGGTGGAGGGCGGCAAGCGGCCACGCAGCTCGATGGCGCCGACCATCGTCTACGGGCCCGACGGCAAGGTCAGGATCGCGCTCGGCGCCGCCGGCGGGCCGACGATCATCTCGCAGATCGCCAAGGCGCTGGTCGCCGTGCTCGACTGGAAGATGAGCGCCCAGGACGCGATCGCGCTGGGCCTCGTCTTCTCGCCGGGGGACACGGCCGTGGTCGAGAAGGGGACGGCGCTGGAAACGCTCGCGCCGGCGCTGCGCGCACTCGGCCACAAGGTGCAGGTGGCGCCGCTCGGCCTCAAGGCGAACGCGGTGGAGCGGGTGAACGGCCGCTGGGTCGGCGCCGCCGATCCGCGCAGCGAGGGTGTCGGGATGAGCGAGACGGGGGCGGTCACCGACATCGTGCGCGCCGGCAGCGAGGAGCGTCCGCCGGAATGAGCGCGGCGTCGGGGGAGGGAGGGAAGAAGGCCATGCGCGAGCTCGAACATTTCCCCAATCTCGTCGCCATGTTCTTCGCGCGCGCCGCCGAGAAAGGCGATTCGCCGTTCCTCTGGGCGAAGCGCGAGGGCGAGTGGCGATCGCTCAGCTGGCGCGAGACGGCGGAGCAGGTCTGCTCGCTGGCCACCGGCCTGAAGTCGATCGGGCTGAAACCCGGCGACATGGTGATGCTGGTCTCGGAGAACCGGCCGGAATGGTGCATCGCCGACCTCGCCATCATGGCGGCCGGCTGCGTCACCGTCCCCGCCTACACGACCAACACCGAGCGTGATCACCAGCACGTCCTCGACGACAGCGGCGCCCGGGCGGTCATCGTCTCGACCCAGAAGCTGGCCAGGCCGCTCCTGCCGGCGGCGGTCCGGTCGAGCAATTGCGAGCATGTCATCGGCATCGACGCACTTCCCGCCGGCCAGGCCGGCAACGTCGAGTTCCACGACTGGAAGGCGCTGATCGCCGCCCACCGGCCCGACGTCGCGGGCTGCACCGAATCGGCCGCGGCGGTGACCCGCGACGATCTCGCCTGCCTGATCTACACGTCGGGCACGGGCGGAGCGCCGCGCGGGGTGATGCAGCATCACGGCGCCATCCTCCACAATGTCGAGGGCTGCGTCGAGGTGATCGGCGAGGATTTCGGGGTGGGCGACGAGGTCTTCCTGTCCTTCCTCCCGCCGAGCCACGCCTATGAGCATAGCGGCGGGCAGTTCTTCCCGATCGGGATCGGGGCGCAGATCTATTATTCGGAGGGGCTGGAGAAGCTCGCCTCGAACATCGAGGAGGTGCGGCCGACGCTGATGATCGTGGTGCCGAGGCTGTTCGAGGTGCTGAGGCAGCGGATCCTCAAGGCCGTCGAGAAGCAGGGCCGGCTCGCCAACTACATGATGAAGAGGGCGCTCGAGATCGGCGCCCGGGACTATGCGGGCGCGAAGAGCCTCTGGGACCGGCCGATGGACCTTGTGCTCGACCGCCTGTTCCGGCCGAAGATCAGCGCCCGCTTCGGCGGACGGGTGAAGGCGATGGTCTCGGGCGGAGCGCCGCTCAATCCCGACGTCGGAATCTTCTTCCACTCGCTCGGCCTCACCGTCCTCCAGGGCTACGGCCAGACCGAGGCGGCGCCGGTGATCAGCTGCAACCGCCCCAAGGCGGGAATCAAGATGGACACGGTCGGGCCGCCGCTGAGGAACACCGAGGTGCGGATCGCCGGGGACGGCGAGATCCTCGTGCGCGGCGAGCTCGTCATGAAAGGCTATTGGCGCAACCCGGCGCAGACCGAGAAGGCGCTGATCGACGGCTGGCTCCACACCGGCGACGTCGGCCATGTCGACGAGGCGGGCCGGATCGTCATCACCGACCGCAAGAAGGACCTCATCGTCAACGACAAGGGCGACAACGTCTCGCCGCAAAAGGTCGAGGGGATGCTGACCCTGCAGCCCGAGATATTGCAGGCGATGGTGGTCGGCGACCGGCGGCCCTACGTCGTCGGGCTGCTGGTGCCCGATCCCGAATGGACGGCGGAATGGGCGAAAGCGAACGGCAAGCCGAGGGACTCCGAGTCCCTGCGCGACGATTCCGACTACCACCGGGCGCTCTCGGCGGCGGTCGACCGGGTCAATGCCGATCTGTCGGTGATCGAGAAGGTCCGCCGCTTCATCCTCGCCGATGAGCCCTTCTCGACCGAGAACGAGCAGCTCACCGCCTCGATCAAGATCCGGCGGCATGTCATCCGCGCCGTCTACGGGGAGCGGCTGGACGCCTTGTACAAGAAGTAAGCGTCGCCCCAGCGAAGGCTGGGGCCCCAGCGAGAACCGGCACCGACGTCTTCACCCCCTGTGGCCCCAGCCTTCGCTGGGGCGACGGATCAGCGCGCCACTCTTCTGTACGGCTCGAAATCGCCGAGGCCGCAGCCGCCATATTCGCTTGCGCTGACCGGGTCGAAGACGGTGGCGATGTCGCCTCGGCAGAGCTGGCTGCTCGAGGTTCGGGTGCGCAGCGCGCGGCCGAACTCGAGGCTGGGGCAGCCGCCGGCCGGGCGGTTGACCCATTTGCGGCCGCCGCGCCCGTCGAACACGATCGCGCCTTCGCCGGCCGAGCGGTTGCCGTCGAGGTCGCGAAGGTTGACGCAGGAGACGGGCGGACCGTCGGGCTCGTAGCCGGCGAGCTGGGCCGAAAGCTTCGCCTCGTCATTGGCGGCCATCTCGACCGGTTCGTCGGTGGTGCAGCCCGCGGCGAGGCAGGCTGACGCGAAAAGAAGCAAATATTTCATCCCTGGGCCTCCTGGGGCGTCAAAACGCCCGGACTTGCCGGGCGCTCCGTTCAGCTCCGGAATTCGTCCTTGGCCCGGCGCCGCCGAGCAAGCTCCGCCGCCGATGAAGCGCGCATGAACGGGTTGGTGGCGAGCTCGAGCGCGATCGTCGTCGGAAGCGTGACCTCGCCCCGCTCCCGGGCCGCCCGGACCTCCTCGACCCGTCGCGCCAGAGCTTCGTTGTCGGGCTCGACGGTGAGCGCGAAGACCCCGTTGGCGAGCGTATATTCGTGGCCGCAATAGATTCGAGTCTCCGGCGGAAGCGCGGCGAGGCGCTGGAGATTGTCATGCATCTGAGCGGCATCGCCCTCGAACAGCCGGCCGCAGCCCATCGCGAACAGCGTATCGCCGGTGAAGGCGACCGCCTCGGCCGGCAGGTGGAAGGCTACATGGCCGGCGGTGTGGGCGGGGATGTCGATCAGCTCCGCCTCGATCGAACCGATCCGGGCCCGGTCTCCGCCGGCGACGACTCGGTCCATCCGCGAGACGCGCTCGGCCTCCCTCGGGCCGGTGATGGTGCAGCCGGTCGCGTCCCGGATCGAGTCGTTGCCGCCGGTATGGTCGGGATGCCAGTGGGTGTTCCACACCTGCGTGATCCGCCAGCCGCGCGCCGAAGCCTCCGCCAGCACCGGCTCGGCAACCGACGGGTCGACCGCCACGGTCTCGCCGGATTCGGCCTCGTGGACGAGCCAGACGTAATTGTCCGAGAGGACCGGGACCGGGACGATGTCGAGCATGAAGCCAACCTAGACCTTCGCTCCGAGCCGCGCCAGCGCCTGGCCGGCGAGGCGCTCGGTCAGCTCGCGCGCCGGGAGCGGCCGGCCCAGCCGCGCCGCCTGGCCGGCCCACATCGGACGGAAGCCCGCTTCGCCCCGTTCCGCGGCGGCCCGAGCCAGCGGTGCCAGAGCCGCCGTCGCGAGAGGGAAGGGCGGCGCTTCGGGCCGCACCGGCCCCAGTTCCTCCATCGGCGCGGTCCACAGGCCGCGGGCGAGGCCGCCGCTGAACAGGTTGGTGAAGACGCTGCGTTCGGCCGCTTCCGAAGCCAGAGCGGCGCGGTGGGCGGGGGCGATCAGGCTTTCCGGGCAAGGGAGGTAGGCCGTGCCGAGCTGGACCGCGGCGGCGCCCAGGGTCAGTGCCGCGGCGATTCCGCGGCCGTCGGCGATGCCGCCCGCGGCGACCACCGGGCAGCCGACCGAGTCGGCGATCTGCGGAAGAAGCGCGAAGAGGCCCATCTGCTCGTCGGGCCGGCCACCGAGGAAGCGGCCGGCATGGCCGCCCGCCTCCCAGCCCTGGGCGATGACCGCGTCGACTCCGCGTTCCGCGAGCCAGCGCGCCTCGGCCACGGTCGTGGCGTTGCCGATCACCTTCGCTCCGGATGCGCGTACGCGATCGAGCAGCGGCTCCTCCGGAAGCCCGAAGTGGAAGCTGACCAGCTCCGGCCCGACCTCCTCGACCGCCTCGCACAGGGCTTCGTCGAAGGGCCGGCGGACGGGCCCGCCGGACGGCTCCGGCCCGACCCCGTAGCGCTCATAGAAGGGGGCGAGCAGCGCGCGCCACGGGGACTCGTCGGCCTCGCCGGGCATCGGGTGGCAGAAGAAGTTGAGGTTGAGCGGCCCGGCGGCTCGGGCGCGAACCGCCTCGGCCTGCGCTCGAAGCTCATCCGGCGTGAGCATGGCGGAGGGCAGCGAGCCGACCGCGCCCCCTTCCATCGCGGCCGCGGCGAGATCCACTCCGCCGGCCCCCGCCATCGGCGCGAGCAGGATCGGGTGACGGCTGCCGAGCAGAGCCTCGAAGCGCCTATCCGGCCAGCCGGCCGCGCTCACCAGCCGCCCGTGTTCGGCATCGACGCCCAGGGCTCGGCCGGCGGCAGCGCGTCGCCGGCCTGGAGGAGCTCGATCGAAATGTTGTCGGGGCTCCGCACGAAGGCCATCCGGCCGTCCCGGGGCGGCCGGTTGATCGTCACTCCGCCCTCCATGAGGCGGCGGCAGCTCGCGTAGATGTCGTCGACGCGGTAGGCGAGGTGGCCGAAGTTGCGGCCCTCCGAATAGCCCTTCTCGTCCCAATTGTGGGTGAGCTCGACCTGGGCCTCCTCGTCGCCCGGCGCGGCGAGGAAGATGAGGGTGAAGCGGCCGGCCTCGTTGTCGAAGCGCCTGAGCTCCTTGAGGCCGAGAAGCTCGAAGAAGCGGATCGTCTCTTCCGGATCGGACACCCGGATCATGGTGTGGAGATACTTCATGGTCGCGCTATACGGGAGTTCATGACGCGGATGAAGCTCGCCCTCGCCCTGGCCGCCCTGCTCCTCCCCGCCGCCGCCGAGGCGCCGTACGACTGGGGTGAGGCTAAAGACGAATGGGCGAGCAGCGGCGACTTCGCGCAGTCGAAAGCGATTTGCAGGCGGGTGAAGGGCAAGGAGCCGCCCGCTTCGGACCGGCCGGACGCGGCGACGGCGGCCGCGCTGAAGGGATGCGATTCGGAGGCGCTCTATTACGGCATCGGAATGGCCGCCGATCCGGTCCGGGCGCGGCAATGTGCCTTCCTCGAGGCGGAGCGCGGCGAGGGCGGGGTCTTCTCGGGCCGGACGATGCTGATGACCATCTACGCCAACGGCCGCGGAGCGAAGCGCGACCTCGACGTCGCCGCCCACCTCGCCTGCGGCATCGAGGGCGCGCCGATGGAATCGCACGGCCGGGTCAGCCATCTCGCCGAACTGAAGGCGAAGCGCTGGCAGGGGCAGGACTTCCATTATTGCGACGACGTCACCAGCGGCCTCGCCATGGGCTATTGCGCCAGCCACGAGGCGGAGATGGCCGGCGCCCGGCGCGACTCCGCGCTTGCGGCGATGGCGAGCGGCTGGTCGCCGGCGGCGAGGCAGGCGTTCGGACGGCTCCGCTCCGCCCATGAGGCTTATGTGGAGGCGCACGGCTCGGGCGAGGTCGACCTCAGCGGCACCGCGCGGGCGGCGATGGCGATCAACGCCGAGGAGGCGCTTCGCGACGAGCTGAACGAGGTGCTGGAGCGGCTTCGCTCGGGACGGGCGCTGCCGACCGCGGCGTCGCGCCTGCCGGCCGAGGACGCGGCGCTCAACGCCGCCTATCGCAAGCGACTTGCGCAAGCCGGCGGCGAGACCTGGCCGGGCGCGGTGACCCCGGAAGGGATCAGGAGCGCGGAGCGCGCCTGGCTTCGCTACCGCGACGCCTTCCTCGCTTTCGCGGCGGCGCAATTCCCGCGGGTCCCGCGCGACGAGCTCGCCGCCTGGCTGACCCGCCAGCGCACGGCGCTTCTCACGGCGGAGGACTGACGATGAGACCGACCCTGGCCGCTGCGGCGGCGCTCGCCCTCGCGCCCGCCGCGGCCGCGCAGGCCCCCGCCCCGACGCTGACCGCGGCGCTCGCCGAGGCGATCGTCGACGGCTGCCGGGCGCATGCCGCCGGCAAGGGCCAGAGCCACGCGATCGCGGTCGTCGATCCCGGCGGCCATGTCGTCGCCGCGCTGCGCATGGACGGCAACCGGTCGGGGATCATGGACTTCGCGCTGGAGAAGGCGAAGGCGGTCGCGGCCTGGGGCTTCGCGACGGCGCGGATGGAGGAAGCGGCGAAGGCGACCCCGGGCTTCGCCCGGGCGCCCGGAGTGGTCACCGTGGCGGGCGGAGTGCCGGTCTTCTCGGCCGACGGGCGGACGATGATCGGAGCGGCCGGGGCCTCCGGCGAGGCTCCGGCGGACGACGCGGCGTGCGCCGAGGCGGGGATCAAGGCCGCCGGGCTGGCCAGCGCGCGGCGGCCCTAACCGCCCCTCACCCCAGCGAAGGCTGGGGTTCCCGGTGGCAAAGGCCTCGATGCGCTTCGCTCCGTGGGGCCCCAGCCTGCGCCGGGGCGATGGGCTTAGCGCGCCCTCTCATTCGCCGCCAGCGCGGCCTTCGCCGCCTTGCCGGCTTCGGAATCGGGCGCGGCCCGGGCGGCTCGGGCGTAGAGGCCCAGCGCGGCGTCCTTCTCGCCCGAGACTCCGGCGATGTTGCCGGCCTCGAGCAGGATGGCGGCGTCGTCGGGAGCGAGGCCGGCCGCCCTGGCGATATGCTCGCGGGCGAGGTCGAGGTCGCCCTGCCGGCGCGCCAGGGCGGCGGAGAGATACCAGCCGAAGGCGTCCTTCGGCACCAGGGCCAGACCCTTGTCAATGTGGAGCCGGGCGCCGGCCGGGTCGTCGAGCGCAACCGCGGTCCGGCCGAGGTCGAGATGGACTTCGCCCTGGAGTTGGCGCGCGAGCAGCCCGGTGGCGAGCGCGGCCTCGAACGCCTTGCCGGCCCTGGCCGGCTCGCCGGCGGCCAGCCAGGCGTTGCCGGCCTCGACCAGAAGGTCGCCGCGGCGGCGGTCCTGGCGGTTCTCGGCGTCTTTCGCGGCGGCCTCGAAGGCGGCCGCGGCCTCAGGCCATTTCTCCTGCGCCGACCAGGCGAGGCCGAGGCATTGCGCGGCATCGACGCCGCCCCCCGAGCCGAGCCACGCCTGGGCGCGCCCGACCGCCTGGGCCGGCGCGGTGCGGGTCTCGGCGAGGCAGGCGCGGTAGCGGTTCCTGGGGGTGTCGACGGGTCCGGCCGGAGCGGCGGCGAGGGCGAACAGGATCGGGATCATCGGCACGGGCTTAACACCGGCGGCTGCACCGCAGGTGAACGAGACGTCACGCTTCCGCCTCCACCAGCGCCTCGACCGTCGCGATCAGATGGGCGATGTCGCCGGGGCGGGAGAGGCGGTGGTCGCCGCCCTTGATCAGAGTGGTCCGGGCGTCGGCGGTGCGGAGGCGTTCCATCAGCCTCACCGAGATCCGCCACGGCACGTCGGGATCGTCGAGGCCGTGGAGCAGCCGAACCGGGCAGTCGATCGGGATTTCGCCGCCGAGCAGCTTCAGCGACTCGCCGCTCTCCCAGAAGGCGCGGGTGGTGACATAGGGCGCTTCGCCGTAGGGCGACGGTTCCTCCAGACGGCCGTCGGCGCGGATCGCGGCTTTCTGCGAGTCGTCGAAGCCCCAGTCGGTGAAGTCCGGCGCGGCGGCGATGCCGACGAGCGAGCGCACGCGGTCGGGCCGCGCCAGGGCGACGAGCAGCATCAGCCAGCCGCCCATCGATGAGCCGACGAGGACGACCGGCCCGTCGAGCCGGTCGACCATCGCCAGGGCGTCGTCGCGCCAGCCGTCCAGGGTCTGCGCCTCGAAATCGCCTTCGCTTCGCCCGCAGCCGGCATAATCGAAGCGAAGCATCGGCCGGCCCTGAGTCCCGGCCCAGGAGTCGAGCGCCGTCGCCTTCCCGCCGTCCATGTCCGACATGTAGCCGGGCAGGAAGAGGATCGTCGGCCCGCGGCCGGCTCGGTGCCGGAAGGCGAGGCGGCGCCGGCCGCGGACCAGATAAGCGGGTTCGTCCATGCGCGGCTCCCTAGCGGGCCCGCGCCCGGGTCACAAACCCGCGTCTAGTTGACTGGGAACGAGTCGTCGTCGCCCTCGCCGAGGCAGTCGGTGAGCAGGCAGATTCCTCCCGCCGCGGCGATCGCTCCGAGGATGAACCAGGTGGTGTTGAGGCCGCCGGTGAGGTTCATCCGCCGCTTGCCGGCCGGATCGCGAAGGTCGACTCCCGCCAGCCTCGCCTGGCTCATCTTCCCCTCGCCGGAGAAGCGCAGGTCGGCGAGACGGATCGCGCGGGTGACGGAGCGACCGTCGTAGCCGGCGCCGACCTCGCGGCCGAGGCCGAGCGAGAGGCCGTAGGACGCCCGCGTCGACTTCGCCTCGCGGCCGAGCGGGACTCGCAGGTTGGCGGTGGCGGTCAGCCCCCTGGGGGAATCGAAGCCGGCGAAGCGGTAATCCTGCGCCAGCGCGGGCGCGACGGACGTGAGGCAGAGCGCGGCCGAGACCGCGGTGGCGAAAAGCTTGTTCATGCGACACCCCTTGTTTCTGCGTTTCCGGTCGTTGCGGAAGCGCCCTGCCATAGCACAACCCGCGCGGGGGCTGGAGATGGCTCGCGAGCGCCGCTACATGCGCCCGATCATGACGAAGCATTTCAAGATCAGGCTCCCCGACGGCTCGGTTCGCGAGGTCGAGCCGGGGACGACTCCGGCCGACGTCGCCGCCTCGATCGGGCCCGGCCTCGCCAAGGCGGCGATGGCCGCCCGGGTCAACGGCGAGGTGCGCGACCTCAACCGGCCGCTCGAGGGCGATGCCGAGCTGGCGCTGATCACCGCCCGCGACGAGAAGGAGGCGCTCGAGCTCGTCCGTCACGATTACGCCCACATCCTCGCCGAGGCGGTTCAGAACCTGTTTCCGGGCACCCAGATCACGTTCGGCCCCGCCACCGACGACGGCTTCTATTACGATTTCGCGCCGGCGCCCGGGCGCGGGCCTTTCACCGACGAGGACCTGCCCGCGATCGAGGAGGAGATGCGCCGGATCATCGCCCGCGACGAGCCTCTGGTCCGCGAGGTCTGGAGCCGCGACGAGGTCCGCGCCTTCTTCGAGAAGCAGGGCGAGCGCTTCAAGGCCGAGTGGGTGATGGAGCTGCCCGCCGAGGAGACCATCACCATGTACCGGTCGGGCGGCTGGATGGACCTGTGCCGGGGCCCGCACCTCGCCTCCACCGGCAAGGTCGACCCGCAGGCCTTCAAGCTGACGCGCGTGTCGGGCGCCTATTGGCGCGGCGATCAGAAGAACGCGATGCTCTCGCGCATCTACGGGACGGGTTGGCTCAACAAGAAGCAGCTCGAGGCCCACCTCGTCCGGGTGGAGGAGGCGGCCAAGCGCGACCATCGCCGGATCGGCCAGGAGATGGACCTGTTCCACCTCCAGAGCGAGGCGCACGGCTCCATCTTCTGGCACCCGAACGGCTTCGTCATATGGCGGGCCCTGGAGGCCTATATGCGCCGCAGGCTCGACGCCGCCGGCTATGCCGAGGTCAAGACCCCGCAGGTGATGGACGCCCGCCAGTGGGAGCAGTCCGGCCACTGGGGCAAGTATCGCGAGAACATGTTCGTCATCCCGGACGAAGTGCCCAACACCGAGGAGGAAGGGCCGATCATCTCCGGCGAGGGCGAGTGGATGGCGCTCAAGCCGATGAACTGTCCGGCCCACGTCCTCATCTTCCGCCAGGGGATCAAGAGCTACCGCGACCTCCCGATCCGGCTCGCGGAGATGGGCGTGTGCCACCGCAACGAGCCGCACGGCGCCCTGCACGGCATCCTGCGCGTCCGCCAGTTCACCCAGGACGACGCCCATATCTTCTGCCGCGAGGACCAACTGGTCGAGGAGGTGAGGCTGTTCATCGACCTGCTCGATGTCGTCTACAAGGATCTCGGCTTCCCGGATTACCAGATCAAGCTCGCCCTCCGGCCGGAGAAGAGGTTCGGAAGCGAGGAGATGTGGGACTGGTCGGAGCAATCGCTGCGGGACGCGGTCAAGGCGTCCGGGCGCGACACGGAGGCGTTCGGCTGGGAGGAGCTTCCGGGCGAAGGCGCCTTCTACGCGCCGAAGCTCGAATTCCACCTCACCGATGCGATCGGCCGCACCTGGCAGGTGGGGACGATCCAGACCGACACGGTCCTGCCCGAGCGGCTCGACGCAAGCTATGTCGGCGAGGACGGCCAGAGGCACCGGCCCGTAATGCTCCACAGGGCGATTCTGGGCTCGTTCGAGCGCTTCATCGGAATCCTCATCGAGCATCATGCCGGGCGGCTTCCGGCGTGGCTGGCGCCGGTGCAGGCGGTGGTCGCGACCATCGTCTCCGACGCCGACGATTACGCCCGCCAGGTCGCCGCACGGCTCACGGCCGCGGGGCTGCGAGTCGAGGCGGACGTGCGCAACGAGAAGATCAACTACAAGGTGCGCGAGCACAGCCTGGCCAAGGTCCCCAATCTGCTCGTCGTCGGCAAGCGCGAGGCGGAGGAGGGCACCGTCGCTCTGAGGCCGCTCGGCGAGGGGGCCCGGCAGGAGGTGCTGGGCCTGGACGAGGCGGTGGCGAGGCTGAAGGCCGAGGCAAGGCCGCCGGACCTCAGGTAGTCGTCACCCGGCGAAGGCTGGGGTCCATGCCGAGTCAGCATGGATGCCAGCGTCCGCTGGCATGACGGGAGTTCGGTCCCGAGTCCGCGACCCATCCGCAACAGAGGCCTCACAAAAGCGTTCGCCCTTTCGCCCGCCGTCTTTCATTCGCCCTCCGGAACCACTAGGTGAAGCGCTGAACCTCAACGTCAGGAGACATCGTTATACGTCCGCCCATGATCCGGCGCCCTCAGGCGCCGCCCCTGAACGGCCCCCGCTTCAACGAATTCATCTCCGTGCCCAAGGTGCGCGTGATCGATGAGAATGGCGAGAATATCGGGGTGCTGCTGACCGCCGAGGCGATCGAGCAGGCTGCCGAAGTCGGCCTCGACCTCGTCGAAGTCTCGCCCAACGCCGATCCGCCGGTCTGCAAGTTCCTCGACGTCGGCAAGTTCAAATACGAGGCCCAGAAGAAGGCCAATGCGGCTCGCAAGTCGCAGAAGACGCAGGAGATCAAAGAGATCAAGATGCGTCCCAACATCGACGACCACGACTACGACACCAAGATGAAGAAGGTGTTCTCGTTCATCGGCGAAGGCGACAAGGTCAAGATCACCCTCAGGTTCCGAGGCCGCGAGCTGGCCCATGGCGAGCTCGGCATGAGGCTTCTGCAGCGAGTCCAGAGCGACGTCGCCGAGACCGCCAAGGTCGAGCAGCATCCGCGCATGGAAGGCCGCCAGATGCTGATGGTGCTCGCGCCGAAGTAAGCGGCCGGCCGCCGCCCCGTCATTGCGAGCGAAGCGAAGCAATCCAGGTCCGCGGCCGTCGCCGGCGCCCAGGCGGGATTGCCGCGTCGCTTCGCTCCTCGCAATGACGGACTGCACCGCCGGGCGCCCTTCCCCTTACGGAAAGGTGAGCTTTCCGTAGCGGCAGGCGGAAAAACGCAAGTTTCGTTTCGAAACCGAATTGTTGCGCGATTGCCATAAGAGCCGGAAACCCGCAGAAAAGTGCGGATTCCGGCTGGCAGACCAAGCGCTTTCTGAGTAGCTCTGGCCCCAAACCCAAAAAGGGAGAGGGGAAATGTCGAAGTCCTTTTGGCTCGTGTCGGCCGGAATGTTCGCGCTCGCTACGACGCCCGCCTATGCGCAGGATCAGACCAGCCCGACCGGTCAGACCACTCCGCCCGAGGAATCGGCCGAGGTCGACGCCCAGACGGACGTCGCTCCGACCAGCGAGGCCGCGCCTACCGGCGAGGGCGACATCGTCATCACCGCCCAGGGCCGAAGCCAGATCCTCCAGGACGTGCCGCTCGCCGTCTCGGCCGTCTCCGCCGCCTCGCTCCAGAACAGCGGAGCGACCGACATCCGGGCGCTCAACCAGCTCGCGCCGTCGCTGCTCGTCTCCTCGACCGGAACCGAGGCCAACGGCTCGGCCCGGATCCGCGGCATCGGCACGGTCGGCGACAATCCCGGCCTCGAGAGCTCGGTCGCCGTGTTCGTCGACGGAGTCTATCGCTCGCGCTCCGGCATCGGCCTCAACGAGCTCGGGGAGATCGAGCGGATCGAGGTCCTTCGCGGGCCGCAGGGCACCCTGTTCGGGCGCAACGCCTCGGCCGGCCTGATCCACGTCATCAGCAAGAAGCCGAACATGAACCAGCTCGAGGGCTTCGCCTCGCTGAGCTACGGCAATTTCGACTATATCCGCGCCGACGCCGGAATCACCGGGCCGATCGGCGACACGGTCGGCTTCCGCCTCGACGGCGTCTATGCGCGGCGCGACGGCTTCTACCACGACGTCAACAACGACACCGACGTCAACAACCGCGACCGCCTGTTCCTCCGCGGCCAGCTGCTGTTCGAGCCCAATGCCGACCTCTCGATCCGGCTGATCGGCGACTACACCCGCCGCGAGGAGGCCTGCTGCGGCGCCGTCTTCATCGACCGCGACTTCAATCCCAAGATCGGCAACCTCAACGAGCCGGCGACTCCGCTGCTCGTCGGCGGCGCGCCGAACCCGAACGGCAACAACATCATCAACGTGCTCCAGGATCTCGGCACGCCCAACATCGCCTTCAACGATCCGTTCAGCCGCAACATCTACGTCAACAAGGGCCGCACCTACGAGGGCGACACCCGCGACTGGGGCCTGTCGGGCGAGGTCAACTGGGACCTGGGCGGAGCCGAGCTGACCTCGATCACCGCCTATCGCCACTATCGCTCGGGCCAGCCGGGCGACATCGACTACAGCCCCGTCGACATCCTCTACCGCTCGCCGGTGGGCAATGGCGTCGAGCGCCAGTTCAAGACGTTCAGCCAGGAGCTCCGGCTGCAGGGCAATGCGTTCAACGACAAGCTCGACTGGCTGGTCGGCGGCTATTTCGCCAACGAGGGGCTGACCGTCACCGACAATCTGCGCTTCGGCACCCAATATGGCCGCTTCGCCACCTGCCGGCTGATCTCGGGCACGGCGCTGGCCGGCTTCTACTCGCCGACGACTCCGGGCTGCATCAGCCCCACCGGCCGGGCGGTGATCAGCGGCGCCCTCGCGCCGGGCATCCCGTCGCCGTTCGGCGCCGCCGGCCCGTCGATCATCGCCGCCTTCGACCGGCTCGAGGCGATCAACGACAAGGGCAGCACCGTCGACCGCTATCATCAGGACAGCACCAACTGGGCGATCTTCACCCACAATATCTTCCACCTCAGCGACAGTCTCGCCTTCACGCTGGGCCTTCGCTACACCCACGAGAAGAAGAAGTTCGACGCGACGTTCGGCAACGACAATACCGGCTGCGTCGCCCAGCAGACGGCGCTGGTGCCCTTCCTCTCCAATCCCGGCCTCGCAGCGCTCGCCGGCGGCCTGATCGGCCTTTCCTGCCAGGGCAATTCGACCGCCGAGCTGAACGGGGTCTCGATCCAGGACCAGCGCAGCGAGAGCGAGTTCACCGGCACCGGCATCCTGTCGTGGAAGCCGATCGACGACCTCATGCTGTATGCGAGCTATTCGCGCGGCTACAAGGCGGGCGGCTTCAACCTCGACCGCTCGGCGCTCAAGTCGCCGATCCTGCCCTTCGCCTTGACCCCGGGCGGAGCCCAGGCCCTGGTCGGCAACCTCCAGTTCGATTCGGAGATCAACAGCGCCTACGAGCTCGGCGCCAAATATCAGAAGGGCAAGGTGACCGTGAACCTCGTCCTGTTCCGCCAGGATTTCGAGAATTTCCAGCTCAACACGTTCAACGGCACGGTCTTCCTCGTCCAGACGATCAACGGCTGCGACAACAATCTCAACGGCGGCGATCGCGACCTCAGCGCGGCCACCGGCGCCTGCCCGGCCGGCGACGTCAGCTACGGAGTCCGCTCCGAGGGGGTCGAGCTCGAGACCAATTTCCGGGTCCGGCGCCAGCTCAACCTGTCGCTCGGAGTGACCTACGCCAACACCCGCTACCGGGACCAGCTGGTCGGCAACGAAAACGGCGCTCCGCTCGATCCGGCGCTTCGCAAGCTGCCGGGCGACAATCTGTCCAACGCGCCCAAATATGTGATGACCTCGTCGCTCGGCTGGACTCCGCGGATCGGAAGCTCGGGCCTGTCGGCCCTGTTCTACGTCGACTCGCGACTGACCAGCGACTTCAACACCGGCTCCGACCTGTTCCCGCAGAAGGAGCAGGACAGCTTCCTGATCGTCAACGCCCGGGTTGGCCTGCGCGGCCGCGGCGAGCGCTGGAGCATCGAGGCCTGGGCGCAGAATCTGTTCGACAAGGATTATACCCAGGTCGCGTTCAACTCGCCCTTCCAGGCGGGCGCGTCGACGGCGCCGTTCGTCGATCCGCAATTCCCCGGCGGCCGGCAGATCTTCTCCGCCTTCCTCGCCGAGCCGCGGACCTATGGCCTGACCGGGCGGTTCCGGTTCTAGGCGGCGTAATTCCTCCCCGCGATTTCGCGGGGAGGGGGACCAGGCGAAGCCTGGTGGAGGGGTTCTTCGAGACTCTCAAGAACCCCTCCACCGCGCTTCGCGCGGTCCCCCTCCCCCGGAAAACCGGGGGAGGAATTTTTCGGTCCTAAGTCGCGAAGCTCGGGTCGAGCCGGTAGGCCTTGCGCAGAAGCGCGGGCCAGGCGAGGGCGTTGGCGGCGAGCTTGAGGCCGATCTTGCCCTGCTGAGCGGCGACTTCCGGGGTGCCCTGCGGCGGGTTGCCGACATTGCCCTCGCCCGCCGACAAAGCGAGGATCTGGGCCTGGCAGGCGCGTTCGAGGAAATAGATTCGGATGAAGGCCTCGCCGACATTGTCGCCGACCGCGAGGGTGCCGTGGTTGCGAAGCAGCATCGCGCATTTCGGGCCGAGGTCGGCGACGATCCGCTCGCGCTCGTCGAGGTCGACGGCGACCCCCTCGTAATCGTGATAGGCGATCTCGTCGCGGATCAGCATCGCCGTCTGGGTCAGCGGAAGCAGCCCGTCGTTATGGGCGGAGACGGCCTGGCCGTGCGGCGTGTGGAGGTGGATGACCGCCTGCGCGTCCTCGCGCGCCATGTGGATCGCCGAATGGATGGTAAAGCCGGCCGGGTTGGTGATGAAGGGCGACGGCTCGACCGGATTGCCGGCGACGTCGACCTTGACCAGGCTCGAGGCCGTCACCTCCTCGAACATCAGATTGTAGGGGTTGAGCAGGAAATGGTGCTCGGGCCCCGGCACCCGCACGGAGAGGTGGGTGAAGATGAGGTCGTCCCAGCCGTAATGCGCGACGAGCCGGTAGGCGGCGGCCAGATCGACCCGGACCTTCCATTCCTCGGCGCTCACCCGGTCCTTCATCGGCGGGATGTCGACATTGGCGAGCGGCGCCAGCTCCGCCATGTTCTGCCCGATCGCTTCGACTCGGCCCATGATCGATCCTCCCTAAGACGATGAAGCCGCTATAGCGTCGGGATGGGCCGCCGCGAAGGCTTCGAGGCGGCTCGCCTCGGCATCCGCCCGGACCAATGTCGGACAGGCGTCCAGCGGCACCTCGAAGCGCCGCGCGTTGAACATCTGCGGGACAAGGCAGAGATCGGCGAGGGTCAGGGAGTCGCCGAACAGGAAGCGGCCCGCGCCCGGCGCCGCCATCGCCTCGAGTGCCGCGAGCCCTTCCGCGACCCAGTGGCGGTACCAGGAATCGCGCGCCGCCTGCTCCGCGCCGAGCTCGCCCTTCAGATACCGGAGCACGCGCAGGTTGTTGAGCGGATGGATGTCGCAGGCGACGGTCAGAGCCAGTGCCCGGACATGGGCGGCGTCGGCGGCGTCGGCCGGGAGCAAAGGCGGCTCGGGGCGGGTCGAGTCGAGATAGGCGACGATCGCGAGGCTCTGCGTCAGCCTGCGGCCGTCGATCTCCAGTGTCGGGACGAAGGCCTGCGGATTGACGGCGCGATAGCCGGCGGACCGTTGGTCGCCGTCGAGCAGGTTCACCGCGACCCGCTCGTATTCGACGCCCTTGAGGTTGAGCGCGATTCTGACCCGGTAGCTGGCCGAGGAGCGGAAATAATCGAACAGGACCGGCTTGCTCATGGCCGGGCACGCTAGCCGCGCCGGCCATGGCAGGGAAGCGGGCATGAGGCGGGGCCGGCCTCGTGCCCGTCGCTCATCCCTGCGGACAATCGCCCGGGCGCGGGCTCGCGATCAGGGCTCGGGCGTAGCGGAACAGCTCCGTCGCGGCGGGCGGGTCGCGGTTGGCGAGGATGACGATCGACCAGCCGTCGTCGGGGAAGGCGGCGACCTCGACATTGGCTCCGAGATTGCCGCCATTATGGCCGAACCAGCGATGTCCTTCGAACGCCCCTACTCCGAAGCCCAGGCCGTAGGCGAGCGCGGGCCCGGCCGGGCCCGCCGGAGCGACCTCGACCTGCGCCGACGTCATCGCCGAGGTCATCGCCGGGCTGGCGAGGCGGTGGTCGGAAACGGCCCTGAGGAACCTGTGCATGTCGCCGGCGGTGCCGAACAGGCCGCCCGCGGGCGACCCGAAGCCCTCGGTGGCGCCCGGCGCGGGATGGAGCGGGCCCGGGCTGCCGGCCGCCGGGCCGGGCCGGGCGCCGCCGGGGCGGGGACCTTGTCCGGGCCTCGCCGACGTCATTCCGACCGCCAGAGTGGCAAGCGGCTTCGGATCCAGGCCGGTCGAGCGCATCCCGGCGGGCTTGAAGACGCGGTCGCGCAGATAGTCGCCGTAGCTTCGTCCCGACATCCGCTCGATCATCACCCCGAGCAGGGCGAAGCCGCTGTTCGAATAGCTGACCCGCGATCCCGGCGGGAAGGCGGGCTTGTCCGACGCGATGAGCGGCAGCAGGTCGCTCGCCGTGCGCGCCCGCATCATCGCTGCGAGGTTCTGCGGCGCGAAGAAATTGCCCAGGCCCGAGCTGTGGGTGAGGAGCTGGCGGATCGTGACCGCCGCGGCTTCGGGCGTCAGCCCCTCGACGAACCTGCCGATGGGGTCGTCGAGCCGCACCTTGCCGGAGTCGACCAGCTGGGCGACGGCGACGGCGGTGAACATCTTGCTCGCGCTGGCCAGGTTGAACCTCGTCTCCGCGGCGATCGCCGGGCTCCCCTCGCCGGCGGTCCGACCGAAGGCGAGCAGATCGGCGGCCCGGCCGCGTTTCGCGATCGAGACGATTCCCGAAAAGCCGTCCCGATCGGCTCTCGCCCGAACGCACCGGATCACGGCGGCCGCCGGGTCTTCGGCCGCGGCGGCGGCGGGCCGGGCTCCCGCTTGCGGCGCAACCGCCTGGCACAGCCCCCAAAGCGCGATCGCCAGACACTTCCTCATCGCGGACTCCTTCCTTGCTGTCCGCCCGGAAGGTCGGCTAGACGCTAGTTCAAGTTAAAGCCGTCAGCTTGAACTAGCTTCGCGGCTAGGGGTGCGCGGCGAATCGAGGGCGCATGGACGAGAGGTTCGAGATCCGCACGGCCGCCGCCGCCGCGGCCCTCGCCAACGCTCGAAGCCGGGCGGTCCTGCTCGCGCTGGCCGCCCGGGAGCGGTCGCTTCGGCAGCTCGCCGCCGCGACCGGGTTTCGTCTCAACCTGCTCCATTACCATGTCGGCCGGCTCCAGGCGCTCGGGCTGGCTGAGGTCGTCCGCTCGGAGAAGCGGCCGGGGCGGCCGGTGAAGATCTATCGCGCCGTCGCCCGCGAGTTCTTCGTGCCGGGCCGGCTCGCCGGAGGCGAGGTCGGGGACAAGCTCTCGGCCGAGCTTCGCGAGCGGCTCGCTCTCGCCCGGGCCCGTTCCGGGGACGAGGGAATCCTCTACGGCGTCGGCGGCGACGGCGGTCCCCGGATGCGACGGGTGGGAAGCGACCGGCCCGCCGAAGCGGCGGAGCTCTGGACCCTCCTCGATCTCGGTCCGGCGGACGCCGCGGCGCTCGCCGCCGAGATGAAGGCCCTGCTCGGCCGCTACCGGGGCCGGGCGGGGGGCAGGGCCTATATCGTCCACGCCGCCCTGGCGCCCAAGTGAGCCGCTTGCGCTCGCCCCGCCCGCCCGGTTACGTCCCGGCCTCGACAAGGGAGCGCGCGACTTGACCGGGACGAAAGTGAAGAAGACCGTCTTTTCCGGGGTCCAGCCGACCGGCGACCTCCATATCGGCAATCTGATCGGCGCCATCTCCTTGTGGGTCCGCGAGCAGGACAGGCACGACAACATCTTCTGCGTCGTCGACCTCCATGCCCTGACCGTGCCCGAGGCGATCACGGCGGAGCGGCTGAGGTCCTACAGCCTCGACGTCGCCGCCCTCTACGTCGCCTGCGGAATCGATCCGGACAAGTCGATCATCTTCCTCCAGAGCCAGGTGCGCCAGCATTCCGAGCTCGCCTGGATCCTCAACTGCGTCACGCCCACGGGGTGGATGAACAAGATGACGCAGTTCAAGTCGAAGACCGAGAAAGGCATTTCGGGCACCGTCGGCCTCTATTCCTACCCGATCCTCCAGGCGGCCGACATCCTGCTCTACCATACCGACCTCGTCCCGGTCGGCGAGGACCAGCGCCAGCATATCGAGATTACCCAGGACATCGCCGAGCGGTTCGAGCGCCTGTTCGGCTACCGGTTCACCCGGCCGGAGATCATGGTCCAGCAGGTCGGGGCGCGGGTGATGGGGCTCGACGATCCCGAGGCCAAGATGTCGAAGAGCTCGACCAACCCGAAGCACGCCATCTCGATCCTCGACGAGCCCGGCGTCATCCTCAAGAAGCTGAAATCGGCCAAGACCGACAGCCGCACCGCCGTCGACGCCGCCGATCCCGGCGCCGGGGTGAGGAACCTGATCACCATCTACCAGGCCTTCGCCGGGGGCAGCTGGGACGAGGCGCTGAGGCATTTCGACGGCCAGGGCTATGGAGCGCTTAAGACGGGAGTCGCCGAGGCGGTGATCGCCGGGCTCGAGCCGATCCAGCGCCGCTACGCCGAGCTGCGAAGGGACGAGGGCACCCTCACGGAGATGCTCGCCCGGTCGGCCGAGGCGGCGGCGGACCGAGCGGAGGCGACGATGAAGGACGTCCGCGCCGCCGCCGGGGTACGGTGACGGCCGCTCCCCGGCGAAGGCCGGGGCCCACTGTCCTCGCGCGGCAAGGCAGGGCCCCGGCTTTCGTCGGGGAGCAGGGGTTTCCATCACGCCGGGCCAAAATCTAGAAGGCGCCATGGACTTCGCCACCCGCGCCTGGAACCACAGCTTCCCGTTCGATCCGATCGTCCGCTCGCTGCTCGACACCGATTTCTACAAGCTTCTGATGCAGCAGTTCATCTGGGAGCATTATCCGAACGAGCGGGTGACCTGGCGCCTCGCCAACCGCACCCGCTCGGTCCGGCTCGCCGTGGAGGTGGACCTCGGCGCGGTCCGCGAGCAGCTCGATCATGCCCGGACCCTGCGCTTCACGCCGAGCGAGATCGTCCATCTGCGCGGCCAGAGCTTCTACGGCCAGAGCGGCATCTTCAAGCCGGGCTATCTCGACACGCTTCGGACCTTCGCCCTGCCCGAATACGAGCTGTCGGCGACC
>DASVVX010000020.1:0-4449 GCA_036386295.1 Allosphingosinicella sp. | reverse complement strand
GAACAGCACGTCCCAGACGCGATGCTCCTCGGGGCCGAAACGCTCCCACCGCTGCGGGATCGTCCAGTCCTCGGCCGTGCCGGGAGGCCGCGCGGGCGGCGGCGGCAGGGTGTCGGTGAAGTCCGTGAACATCGGGGTCCTTTCAAATGCGAAAAACCCCGCCCGGAGGTCCGGACGGGGTCGGTTGAAGCTGAGGCTTGTTAAGCGCGCGCTATTCCGGTCCCGCCCGAGCGATTCCGTAATAATAATAGGTCGAAGCCGCGGCGCAGGGCGTCGCGTTGATGACGGCGGCAGTGGCGCGCATCGGCTTCATAGGTCCTCAAGGCTGACGGACGAAGGGAAGTTTGTCAACGTGGGGCTGAGCCGGGCCTGAACGTCGCCCCAGCGAAGGCTGGGGCCCCGGCGGGTGAAAAGCGCCGTGTCCATCGCCCCCCGGGGTCCCAGCCTTCGCTGGGACGACGGAAGCTCAAGGCAGCTCCCGCGCCGCCTCGAGCACCTCCTCGGCATGGCCGGGCACCTTCACCTTGCGCCATACCTTCTGGACCACGCCATAACGATCGATCAGGAACGTCGCGCGGTCGATGCCCATATATTTCCGCCCGTACATCGACTTCTCGATCCAGGTGCCGAACGCCTCGCAGACCGAGCCGTCGGAATCGGTCGCGAGCGGGACCTGGAGGCCGTATTTCTCGGTGAACTTCGCATGCTTCTTCGCGTCGTCCTTGGAGACTCCGAGGATCCACGTCCCGGCGTTCTTGAACTCCTCGGCCAGCGCGCTGAAGGCCTGGGCCTCGGCGGTGCAGCCCGAAGTGTCGTCCTTCGGATAGAAATAGAGGACCAGCTTGTGGCCGCTGAAATCGGCCGGGCTGATCGCCTTGCCTTCGACGCTGGTCAGCTTCACGTCCGGAACCTTGTCGCCTTCGCTCAGCATGTCACTCTCCCGACGCCACCCGGCGCCACAGCTCAGCCACCCTCTGCCGCGCCGCGTCGTGGGCCGCAAGCAAAGCGTTCCAGTCCTCGAGGCCGCAGGCGGCGGCGACCAGGGGCTTGGTCTCGTCGGGCGGCTCGTCGGATTCGGGCGACACCAGCCGGAACATGACGAGCATCCGGGTCAGGAGGCGAAGCGCGGGATCGATCTCGTCCGACACGAGGCCGGCGGCGACCAGCTCCTCGAGCGCGTCCTCGAGATGGGGGTGGAGGCCGATGCCATGCTTCAGCTGGAGCGTGTGGACCGCGAACTCGAGGTCGACCAGCCCGCCCTGGCCGAGCTTGATGTCGAAACGCCCCTTGGCCGACTTGTGGGCGGCCATCTCGGCCCGCATCGCGACGGCGTCGGCGCGCAGCCGCTCCGAATCCCTTGTCCTGCCCAGGGTCGAATCGATCACCGCCTGCAGCGCCGAACGCCCCTCCGCCGAGCCGAACACCGGCCGCGCCCGGGTCAGGGCCATATGCTCCCACGTCCAGGCCTGCTCGCTCTGGTAGCGCTCGAAGCTCTCCAGGCTCACCGCCAGCATCCCGTCGGTGCCCGATGGCCTCAGCCTCGTGTCGACGTCGTAGAGCGGCCCCGACGCGGTCGGGACGCTGAGGGCGGCCGTCACCCGCGGCGCGAGCCGGTTGAAATAGTCGGTCGCGCGGAGCGGCCTCGGGCCGTCGCTCTCCGCCTCGTGGGTGCCGCTGAACAGATAGACGAGGTCGAGGTCGGAGGCATGGGTCAGCGCCTCGCCGCCGAGCCGGCCGAGGCCCATGATCAGAAGCTCGGAGCCCGGCACCCGCCCGTGCCGCGCCTCGAATTCGGCGATGGTGGCCCGGGCGAGGACGTTGATCGCCGCTTCCGCGATGCGCGAATAGCCCTCGGCCGCCTCGATCGGATCGCTGTGCGCGACGATCAGCTGCACTCCCAGAGCGAATCGGCGCTCGTTGACCCGCCGGCGGACCCGATCCAGGACGAGCTGATAATCCTCGGCTTCCCGCTCGGAACGGGAGAAATCGGCGGCCAGCGCGTCGACCGGGCCGGCCGGGGCGAAGGCGCTGGCGTCGATCAGCCCGTCGAGCAGCTGCGGCCGCCGACCGAGCTGCTCGGCGAGCGCGGGGGCGTGGCTGAGGACGGTCCCGAGATGCTCGGTGAGGCCGGGCCGGGCCTCGAGCAGCCGGTAGAAATTGACCCCGCTCGGAAGCCGGGTAACGACGTCGTCGAAGCGGTTCATCGCCCGCATCGGATCGGGCGCGCGGCCGAAGGCGTCGATCAGCACCGGAAGCATCGCCTCGAAAGCCTCGCCCGCCGCCGCGGTCCGAAGCGAGCGCGCCTTGCCGCCCCGCCAGCCCTCGATCCTGAGGCGCGCCGACAGCGGATCGTCGAAGCCGGCGCGGGCGAGATGCGCCTCGAGCGCCTCGGGGTTGAGCGGCACGCGCTGCTCGCCGTGGCCGGCGAGGCCGTCGTAGAGCTCGCCGCAGCGCGCCACCGGAGCCTCGAGCAGGCCGAGGAGGGCCTCCCCGGACCCGACGCCGTGCAGACGGGCGACATTGTCCAGCGCCTCGCGATCCGCCGGCAAGGCGTGGGTCTGACGATCGTCGACCATCTGCAGCCGGTGCTCGACCGTCCGGAGCAGCCGGTAGGCGGCGGCGAGGTCGTCCGCGGCCTCGGCTTCGATCCGGCCCGCCGCCTTGAGCGCGGCCAGCGCGTCGAGCGTCGCCGGAGCCCTGAGCGCGGGCTCGCGGCCGCCGTGGATGAGCTGGTGGATCTGGGCGAAGAACTCGATTTCGCGGATCCCGCCGCGGCCGCGCTTGATGTCGAAGCCGGGGCCGAACACCTGACCCTGAGAATAATGGTCGCGGATCCGCCGGGTGATCGCCTGGACCTCGCCGATCGCCCCGAAATCGAGCGAGCGGCGCCAGACGAACGGATGGAGCGCGTCGAGGAAGTAGCGGCCCAGCCCCTCGTCCCCGGCCACCTGCCGGGCCCGGATGAAGGCCGCGCGCTCCCAGGGCAGGGCCGAGGATTCGTAATAGGAGATGGCGGCGTCGACCGGAAGGACGATCGGAGTCACCTCGGGCGAGGGTCGCAGGCGCAGGTCGACCCGGAAGACATAGCCCTCGGCGTCGCGCCTCTGGAGGAGCTCGACGAGGCGGTTGCCGATCCTCAGGGCCCCCTGCCCCGGCTCCTCGCGGGGCTTGAGCGGCAGGGTCGCCGGATCGAACAGGAAGAGGAGGTCGACGTCGGACGAATAATTGAGCTCGCGGCTGCCGTGCTTGCCGAGCGCGATCACCGCGAAGCCTCGCGGCGCCTCGTCCGGAGTGCGCTCGGCGAAGGCCGCGCCCAGAGCGCGCTCGAGGGCGCGGTCGGCGAGGTCGGCGAGCGCCTCCATCAACCGCTCGAGCGGGATCGCTCCGGCCAGATCCGCCACCGCCAGCGCGGCCGAAAGCGCCCCGCGCTCGCGCCGGAGCGCCGCCGCCACGTCCCCGGCGACGGCGCCCGCCGAGCCGGCTCGGGCGATCGCTTCTTCCGCCCGGCCCGCCTCAAGCCGTTCGCTTATCTCGGGAAAGCGTTCGAGCTGGAACTTGAGAAAGGGCGAGTGGAGCCGCGCCCTCGCGAGCGCGTCCTTAACCCTTCCTTCACCCTGTGTTTCATTCATATCACAGCCGAGGCCAGTTCCGTTCGGGACGCGCAACGGTTGAAACTCTGCCGTTTCCAGCGCGTTCTAACCCATGTGAATACGCTCAACCCGAGATTAGAAGCCATGGCCCATGCTTCCTCAAGGCGCTTCGTGAAGGTCGCGCCGCCGACGGTGCATGCGGGCGTCGGAAACGCCTTGCGCCAGGCTTTCGCGATGGACGGGGAGGTGCGCTCGCTGGCCATGTTCGAGGAATTGCTGGTCCGCCTGGACGAGCATTGAGAACCTTCGATACGGGTCTTCCTTCGATACGGGTCTTCGCCAGGCTCAGCCCCTACTCAGGAGGAGCGGTGAAGATTATCCTCGACCGCTCATCCTGAGTAGCCGGTGAGCCTGTCGAACCGGCGTATCGAAGGACGTATCGAAAGACGTATCGAAGGACGTCAAATCCCCGGATCCCGGTCCCGGCTCAGTTCGTCGACCTCGCTCATGATGCTCTGCAAGGCCGAGCGGCCGCCTTCATTCTCATGCTCGCGGCGCGAGGGAAGCTTGCCGTCGGTGAGGAGGGCCTCCAGGGCAACCCGGCCTCGGGCGACCCGGCTCTTGATCGTTCCGACCGCGCAGCCGCAAATCTCGGCCGCCTCCTCGTAGGCGAAGCCGCCGGCCCCGACCAGGATCAGGGCCTCGCGCTGGGGCTGCGGCAAATGGAGCAAAGCGCGCTGCATGTCGGTCAGCTCGACATGGCGGTCCTGGCTCGCCGGAGCGGCGAGCATCTTCGACGCGGTGATCTCGTCCCACTCGCCCTTGAAGCGGGCCCGGCGCATCTGGCTGAGGAACAGGT
>DASVVX010000019.1:0-1558 GCA_036386295.1 Allosphingosinicella sp. | reverse complement strand
CGAGCGGCGCGCGCGCAGCGGTCTGGTCGCCGCATTCGAGGCAGCGGGCCTGGATCGCCGCGCCCGAAACCAGCCGCTCCGCTTCTCCGAGCGCGGCCAGGATCCTGAGGCGCGGCTGGGCGGCGATCCGGCTGAACGCGTCGGGGGCCGCTTCCTCGTCGCCGCCGTCGGCAAAGGACATCAGCAGCTGGTCGGCGAAGCCCGGTTCCTTCTCGAGCCACACCGGTTTGGCCTCGCCCGGATCGAGCTTCGCCAGCCGCGCCGCCTCGCGAACCGCATCGTCCAGGCCTCCGAAGGCGTCGACGAGTCGGAGCTGGCGGGCGGTGCCGCCGTCCCAGATGCGGCCCTGGGCGATCCGGTCGACATCCGCGACCGGCATCTTGCGGGCCGCCGAGACCAAGGCGAGGAAGCGCCGGTAGGTCCCGTCGACGCCCATCTGCAGCAGCCGGTCCGCCTCGGGCGACGGGCCGCGCAGCAGGTCGGGCTCGCCCGAAAGGGGAGTCGACTTGACGCCATCGGCGCCCAGGCCGAGCTTGGCCATGGTTCCCTCGAAGCTCGGCAGGACCCCGAATACCCCGATCGAGCCCGTGATCGTCGAAGGCTCGGCGTAGATCCTGTCCCCCGCCGTCGCCACCCAATAGCCGCCCGACGCGGCGACGCTGCCCATCGACACGACGACCGGCATGCCTTTCGACTTCGCCGCGAGCACCGCTTGACGGATCCGCTCGGAAGCCAGGGCCGAGCCGCCTCCGGAATCGATCCGAATGACCAGCGCCTTGAGCCGGCGCTCGCGCAGCCCTTTCTCGAGAGCCTTGACGATCGTCTCGGCTCCGGCGGTGCCGAGATCGGCCTCACCGTCGACGATGTCGCCGGCGACGGTGACGATCCCGATCTCGCCGCCCTGATCGCTCGCCGGATGGGCCTCGGCCCAGCGGCGATAGTCGATCCGGTGGAAGCTGCCGGGCACCTGCGGATAGCGGGTGCCGGCGATCTCCGCGACCCGCCGGTCGAAGGCTTCCCGCTCGCCGAGCCTGTCGACCAGACCGGCCTGGAGCGCGGCCCGGCCCATGTCGCCGCCGGCCGCCGCGATCCTGCCCGGCGTGTCGGCGATGTAGGGCGCGATCTGCGCCTTGGGCCGGGCCCGGCGCACTTCCTGCTGCCAGCTCTCCCACATCGAGCCGTAGACCGCGGTCAGGGCCTCGCGCGCCTCGGGCGACATGTCGTTGCGGATGAGCGGCTCGACGGCGGCCTTATAGGTGCCCGCCTTGTAGACGTTCGCGGTCACGCCCAGCTTGTCGAGCAGGCCCTTCAGATAAAGGCTGGAGCCGCCCGGCCCGGTGACCAGCACTCCGCCCATAGGGTTCAGCCACAGCTCGCTGGCATGGACGGCGAGCTGGTAGGAATCGTCGTCATAGGCCGTGGCGTAGGCGAGCACCGGCTTGCCGGCCTTGCGGACTCCGTCGAGCGCCTCGCCGACGGCCGAGATCGTCGCCTGGCCGCCCCCCGAGAAGATGTCGAGGTCGAGCGCGACCGCCTTCACCCGGTCGTCGGTCGCGGC
>DASVVX010000018.1:0-7975 GCA_036386295.1 Allosphingosinicella sp. | reverse complement strand
GGATGGAGAATACTTACACAAATGTCAATAGTACGTGAACGCCTCACCCCCGAGGAGAGCCGGGGCGCGGCCCTGGAGGCCGCGCGGGCGCTGCTGATCGAATCGGGACCGCAGGCGGTGACTCTCAAGGCGGTCGGCGCCCGAATCGGCAAGACCCACGGCAACCTCCTCCACCATTTCGGCTCGGCCGCCGGCCTGCAGGGCGAACTGGCCCGGCTGATCGGCGAGCGGGTCACCGCCGAGATCGCCCGAGTCGTCGAGCGCGAGCGCCAGGGCGAGGCCGACCCGCGCGAGATCGTCGACCGCACCTTCGACGCCTTCGGCCGCGAGGGCGCCGGCGCCCTCGCCGCCTGGATGATCCTCAGCGGCAACCGCGACGCGCTCGACCCGATCCTCGACGCCATCCACCGCCTCGTCGACCATTTGGGTCAAGGCCATGAAGACCGGCCCGTCCACGAAATCACCCTCTGGCTCGTCCTCGCCGCGCTCGGCGACTCGCTGCTCGGCGGGCCGATGGCCGCCGCCCTCGGGCTCTCGCGCGACAAGGCGCGCGAGCTGGCGAGGGCTCACCTTATAGCGTCCGCCGCAGGGGCGGAGGAAAAGCCGCGCGGCTGAGCGCCCGCCTGTCAGGCCGGAACATCTTCTTCCACCCTGACCGCCTGTGCCGCCTCGACCGCCCGCTGGTAGCCGAACCGGTCGGCGGTCTCGACCGCACTTTCGATGAGGGCGTGGCCCGAGAGTCGGTCCCCGCGCTTGATCAGGATATGGCCGATCTCGATGCGCAGGCTTATCTTGCGCAGGGTAAGGCCGAACCGGGCGGCGACCGAAAGCGCGTCCGCGGCGTGTTCCAGCGCGCTCTCATAGTCGCCGCTGTCGAGCTTCAACCGCGCGAGGTACAGGCCCGCCTCCACGCGCAGCCGGTAAAGGTCCATCGTCGCGGCGTGCGTCAGCGCCCGGGTCAGCTGGTTGATCGCACGACGGCGAGCGACGGCGTTGCCGGCATCCGACTGCCACGATTCATGCGCCGCAACGCAGCGTGCGTGATAGGCCATGTCCATCTGCCTCACCGATTCCGAGGCCGTGACGGCAAGCCGGATGGCGACCGGGCTTTCGGCCGGATCCGTGATGTTGAGCAACTGGGCGTAGAGCCGCTGGAACATGGCATAGGCGCGATGTTCGCCAAGCCGCCTCAGCATCGCCAGCGCCTCGGGGTAGAGCTTGCCGGCGGTGCGCAGGTGCCCTCGCAGGTGATGGGCGAATCCCCGGTGCGCGACAACCAGCGCGGTCATCAACACTTCCTCATGCATGAAGTGAGCGTCGAAGCACGGCCGGTCGTGGGACTCCTTCGTCCCGAACTTTTGGCGGATCGCCTCGAACCGCGTCAAATCCGCATAGGCCGGATCTCGGCCCCGCACGGCCTCGACCTTGTCGATCGAATCCTGGATCTCGCGAAGCTTCTCGTCGGCGGCGCTGAGGTCGGCGCGCTCGATCTCCAGCAAGACCCGGTTCATCGTGATCCGCCGCCAGTTATGGCTTCGGCACTCGAACTCGACGTCCTGGCGGTTCACCTGCAGGGCGTCGTCAAAGCTCCGGCGAGCCCCATAGAGATCGCCCTGGGCGAGATAGACGACGCCAAGCTCATTCAAGACCCAGACCAGATCTTCGGCGAAGAACGGTTCCGGCCCTTGGCGGGCGGCGGACGCGCCGGCCCTGGTGCGAGCGCGGCGCATCTTTCGGAAGGCGGAGAGCATCGTCTCGAGCCGCTCCGCATGCTCGAGCAGCACGCCGTTGCTGTCTTCCCGGAGCGGCCTCTGGTCGCACTCCAATGTCAGCAGACCGGTCGTGGAATAATAGCTTCGGACCAGCGCCAGCGCCGCGCGCATGGCGGCGGTGGCATGCGGCCCGGCGCGGCCCGCTTCTTCCAATTCGGGCGTGAGATGCTCGACCGGCCGCCCGTCCGGATCGTCCTTATAGGCTCCGATCAGGTGGTCGATCAGCTTGCCGAGCTCGTCGTGAATATCGGCGCCCGGAACCGATGAATCCACCGGCTGGGCGGTGAAAAGGGACATGTTGAACGACGTCGAAAGCTTCGATTCGCTCAGAGGGACGCCAACGCGCCTGCGCAGTTCGGCTGCCACCGCCGTGTGGAGGCCATAGCGGGTCCACAGGTCGGCATCGTCCGGATAGGCGCTCAGCGCATCGAACTGGAGCAGGAGCCCGGTCCGCAGAAGGTTCGAGAGCGCGTCGGTCAGGGCCTCCTTCGGCGGTTTGGCGCGTCGCTGAAGCGCCTCCCGAACGCGTGGGACGTGGAGGAGCACCGCGGCCTCCACGGGACTGCCGATGAATGCCATCACGCGCAGGATCTCCATGGCGAGCTCGGCGTCGTCGGGACATACCGCCCGCAGCGCGTTGACGGTGACGTAGGCGTCGACGACCACCCGGCTTATCGCCCGCGGCGCTCCGTTCCTGTGCGCCTTCAATACGACTCGATCGCCGAACGTCGCCACCGAACCGTCCTGGCCGGAGCCGGCTGGCGCGAGCGCCTCCATGCACCTCATCAGATGGCTGAAATAGACGGAGCGCACCATCGGACGTTGGGCGTCGGGATGGGGTCTCTGTCCGGACCTGCGCCATATGACCGGTGCCCTGCCCCCCCGCCCTGCCGTTCCCGCGCGACTCCGGTGCGGGCATACCTTGCTGAACTCGACCACCGCATCGGACCGGATCGCCCTGAAATAGGGCTCGATGCGCGGCGTCCCGAGAAACAGCCACCGGACCGTGCCCTCCTCGTCGCGGGCGATCCGCCGGAAAAGATGGTCCAGCTCCGCGCTGAGGGGTGCGCCGTCGACCGTGAAAAAGCGCTCGATCCCGTTGATGATGATGAGCGCCCGCCGGTCCTCTCCGCCCAGATTGAACGCGTTCCCGTCGTCGAACCTCGTTTCGCGGCTCGTCCGGAATCCGGCTGGTCCCGTCGCTCCGCCGAGGTTCGCGACGAAACGGAGGATGGCCAGCAGCAGGAAATCCGAATCGAGCGCATAGCCCGCGTTGACGATCAGGCGCCGGTCCATCGGTGCGTTGAAAGCATCGGGCAGATTCGTATCCCCGACGACGGTCCAGGCGAGGACGCCTTTTCCCGATCCGGCGGTGGCGACGACGGCGCGGAACGGAGGTCCTTCCCCGGGCCCGTCGAGCTTGAAGATTGCGGAGAGGTCGGCGTCGACGGCCGACTCGATCTCCGTCGTCTCCCACAAGGTGATCGGCCCGGTTTCCTCGCCTGCATCGGGAGTCTCCAGCCGCTGGGTGAGTTGCCGCCATCTATCCTGGCCCCAGTCGCGCAGCCGCGCATCGTGGGCGGCGCAGGCCCGCGCGAGGAGCGGGACGGTTCGGGCCAGCAAATCCAGTTCAAGTGGGCGCCGCTCGGCCTCGTCCGTCGTGCGCGCGGCCTCCAGCCGCGGCTCGATCGCGGCCCAGGCGCTCGCATGCTCGTCATGGCCTTCTTCGCCTGCGGAAGCCGGGGACGGCTTCAGATCCTCGTCGAAAATCGTCAACACTCCGAACTTCCGGAAAAAGTCCACTCTCTTCAGCCACTTCTGGGCGCTGCGGGCGCGCGCGCGGCGGTCGAACGAGGCAGTGCTCCAGAGCAGGAAGGTCGGCGCGAACCGGCGATAGGGATTGTTGCTGACGAAGTCCTGCAGCGTCCAGGTCACCTCCTGTTCGGACATGCCCACGCCGACGAAGAGTATCGGATTGCCGGTGAACAGGATCCGCTGGCCGTGCTCGAACGGAACTCGCGCCGGGTCGTTCTTCCGGTAGAGCTGATCATAGTCCCTCAGGCCGACCACCATCGTCTGCGGCTCCGTGGCGCGTCCGTGCAGATGCATGATCCTTCGGTCCACGACGGCGGATCCGACCGCGAAGTCGATCAGCCGATCCGGCCTCTCGCGACTGCGGACGTCGCTCTCGACATAGGTTCCGTCGGAGAGAAGCCGGCTGAGCCGAGTGCCGTTCTGCGGATCGCTCCGGATCGCGCCCCGGCGCCGCAGTTGCAAAAGCCGGGCGACGTTGTCGCCGGGAAGGTAGGCGTCCCCCGGCTCGACCATCAGCTCTGCTTCGATCTCGAGGTCGTAGTTCAGCGTCGCGAAACGGTGGACGCGCAGCTCCCTGAACAGCGCCCGGACGACCGGCTCCGGGCTATCCTCGGAGTCCATGCCCGCCGCCGCGTCCTTCTCCCTCCGGCGGCCGAACAGAAGCCCCGCCTGGATGTCCAGAAGCTTGGTGCGGCTGAGGCCGGCGAAAACGTCCGCTTCGCCCAGCTCGGTCGCGACCCGGTGCAGGGCCTGCAGGGTCCCGGAACCGTCGGCTTTTAAAAGCGCGTCGATCGAAGCCGCCAGTCGGCGCCAGCGAACTTGGGCGGCGCCTTCGGCTTGAGCATGAACGTCCCCCAGCACCGCCGGCGCGAGGGGGTCCGCCTGGTCAATATGGTCGAGGGCCTCGCGGACGAGGCTGAGCACCGTCGGCACGGCGATGATGCTCTTTTCGTTGCGGTAGGCGAAGGCCCGCTTCAGCGCCCTTAGTGCCTCGCCGCGGCCGCGCGAGGCCGCATTCTCCCCCGCCGGAAGGTAGCCGGTCCGGACCGCGGAGCCGACATAGCTGCGCACCAGCTCCGCCCAGCTTCCGTAGCCGAGCGACTCGGTCGCCATCGAACCGACGAACGCAACCATCCGGCCGGTCTCGAAGGCGCGAACGAGCTCCGTCAGGGTCCGCTCGCGCAGACGATCGTCGTCGAAAAGCAGGCGCTTCAGGAATGTGGTCACGGCGAGGCCCCTGTCCTCTTCGGCCTAAACGCTAGCTCGACGGGACGGCAAGGGCCATACGGGACGCCTCCGAAACGGTTCAATCCGGCCGGGCCGGCGTGCAGGAGTGACGCATACATCTCCAGCCCGGGGGCCGCGGGCGCGGAGGGATGACGCGGGAGGCCCTATCCCCTACATGCCCCCGCCATGCACTTCCTCGACCAGGCCAAGATCTTCGTCCGCTCCGGCGCCGGCGGCCCCGGCGCGGTCAGCTTCCGGCGGGAGAAGTTCGTCGAATATGGCGGGCCGGACGGAGGCGACGGCGGCAAGGGCGGCGACATAATCTTCGAGGCGGTCGACGGCCTCAACACCCTGATCGACTTCCGCTACACCCAGCATTTCCGGGCGCCGCGAGGCAAGGGCGGATCGGGCTCGAACCGGACCGGCGCGGGCGGCGACGACCTCGTCATCAAGGTGCCGGTGGGCACCCAGATCCTCAGCGACGACAAGGAGCATGTCCTCGCAGACTTCACCCGCGTCGGCCAGCGCCAGGTGTTCCTCAAGGGCGGCGACGGCGGCCGCGGCAACGCCAGCTACAAGAGCGCCACCAACCGCGCCCCGCGCCAGCACGGCACCGGCTGGCCCGGCGAGGAGGCGTGGGTGTGGCTGCGGCTCAAGCTGCTCGCCGACGTCGGCCTGGTCGGGCTGCCCAACGCCGGCAAGTCGACCTTCCTCAACGCCGTCACCAACGCCCAGGCCAAGGTCGGCGCCTATCCGTTCACCACGCTCCACCCCAAGCTCGGAGTGGTCCGCCATCGAGACCGCGAGTTCGTCGTCGCCGACATCCCCGGCCTGATCGAGGGCGCCGCCGAAGGGGCCGGGATCGGTGACCGCTTCCTGGGGCATATCGAGCGCTGCCGGGTCCTCCTCCACCTCGTCGATTCCGAGCAGGAGGACGTCGCCGAGACCTACCGCACGGTCCGGGCCGAGCTCGACGCCTATGGCGCGGGCCTCGCGGACAAGCCGGAGGTGCTGGCGCTGAACAAGTCCGACACGCTCGACGACGAGCTGATCGAGGCCCTCTCGGACGAGCTCGAGGCCGAGGCGGGCGTCCGCCCCCTCCCCCTCTCCGGAGTGACCGGTGCCGGAGTGGAGGCGGTGCTCGACGCCCTCCTCCCCCACGTCGCCGCCGCGAAGGCGGCGGATTCGGAGGAAACGCAGCGGGACTGGTCGCCGTTATAATCGACGGAACGAGGAAGCCGTTCGTGTCGAGCGAAGTCGAGACACCCCGCGGAGCGAAGCCGAGGCCGTCGGAAAGCGCGGTCTCGGCTCCGCTCGACGGGGCCCCTCGACTTCGCCCGGGGCGAACGGCATCAGGCTGAAATGGCCCCTCGCAAGTCGAAGAAGATCCGCACCCTCGCGATCACCGGCGGCACCGGCTTCGTCGGCTCGCACCTGCTTCGCCTCGCCCTGGACGAAGGCTATGACGTGCGCGCCCTCACCCGCGGATGGAAGCCGCCGGAGGACGACATCGCCTGGGTCGACGGCGCCCTCGACCGCCCCGAGACCCTGGACAAGCTCGTCGCCGGCGCCGACGCGGTCGTCCATGTCGCCGGAGCGATCAACGCGTCGAGCCGGGCCGGCTTCGAGGCGGTCAACGTGGCCGGGACCGCGGCGATGATCGATTCGGCGCGAAGGGCCGGGGTCCGGCGCTTCGTCCATGTCTCCTCGCTCGCCGCGCGGGAGCCGGACCTCAGCGACTACGGCTGGTCGAAGGCGCGCTCGGAGCGGCTGGTCGCCGCCTCCGGCCTCGACTGGACCATCGTCCGGCCGCCGGCCGTCTACGGCCCCGGAGACCGCGAGACGCTCGAATTGTTCAAGATGGCCCGGCGCGGCCTTGTCGTCCTCCCGCCGACGGGCCGCTTCTCGGTCATCCATGTCGAGGACCTGGTCCGGCTGATCCTCGCCACGCTCGACGACCCGGACAGCTGGAGCGAGACCTACGAGCCCGACGACGGGCGCGAGGGCGGCTGGCAGCACCGCCATTTCGCCCGCACCCTCGGCCGCCTCTACGGCCGCCGGGCGCTCACGATTCGCCTGCCGCGGCCGATGCTCCACCTCGCCTCCCGGATCGACCGCCTCGTCCGCCGCGGTGACGCCAAGCTGACCCGAGACCGCGTTTGCTATCTCTGCCACCCCGACTGGGTCGCCGCCGCCGGGCGCCGGCCGCCCGCGCGACTCTGGCAGCCGCAGGTCAAGACCCCCACCGGCCTCAAGCAGACCGCCGACTGGTACCGCGAACAGGGCTGGCTCAAATAATTCGGTGTCGGACACGGGCCGTCATTGCGAGGAGCGAAGCGACGCGGCAACCCAGCCCCGGCGGTCTCGCCCGCCTCAGTGCTGGATTGCTTCGCTCCGCTCGCAATGACGGCCAATAAAGGAACGGCGGACCCGAAAGCCCGCCGCTCAATTGGTCCCGGCGGAGGGCCGGGACCGGAAAGCTCAGCCCGCGACGGTGACGTCGACCTTGTCGACCCACTCGGGGAAGAAGACCGGCTCGCGGTTCGACCAGCCCGGAGCGGTCGCCGCGGCCTCGCTGATCGACTGGAGCAGGGCCCGGCGCTTCTCCGGATGGAGGTGCGGGAGAGCGGCCGCGGCGCAGAAGGCGCCCGGCAGCCACGGCCGCACCGCGGCTCCGATCAGCCGCTCGTAGAGGAAGCGGTAGGAAGCGAAATCGGGAAGCCGGTCCTGGCCGAGGTCGAAGCCGGTCATCGTCACCAGCGGGCCCATCACCGGCTCCATCTCGTCCAGCCCGCTGTCGTCGGGAACGTTGGCCCGGATATGGTCGAGCCGGCGGTACATGCGCTCCTGGGCGCGGATCGAGGCGGCCTCGCCGACGTCGCGCGACCAGCGGCGGAGCGCGTCGCGGCGACCGAGCCCGACGTCGAGCGACCGGCGGATGTAGCGCTGGGTCGCCGCGGGAAATCCCGCGAATTCCTTCATCTCCACCAGCGTCAGGGCACCGTCGGCCGGCTTCGTATTCGTCGCCATGATCCCACTCCCACTCTCTTACCCGGCGGGGATCATGCGATTCAAACGGTTACCAGCCGCTTAACCAAGACCCCGCTCCCCGTTCAGAAATGAATCAGGTTTCGAGTCGAGCGGCAATGGGAAAAGTTCAC
>DASVVX010000017.1:0-3299 GCA_036386295.1 Allosphingosinicella sp. | reverse complement strand
CTTGAGATAGGCGAGCACGTCCTCATCCTCGACCGTCGGATAGCCCGGGTCCTTGAGCCAGGCATAGGGATCCTCGATCGTGTAGCCATGGCGTTCGTAGCTGTACGGGCGCGGTTCGGCGCGGGGCGGGGCTGGAAGGGTCATGATCTCTTTCGTGCGGAGGCGGGCTGGTCTATCGGACAAGTCAATAGCGACGCCTGAGGATTTTGCCATGTCGACCTACGAAGCCCGCCTCGCCGCCCTTCGCGAGCAGCTCAAGGCGGACCGTCTGGACGGATTCGTCGTCCCGCTGACCGACGAGCACATGTCCGAATATGTCGGGAGCTACGCCCAGCGCCTGGCCTGGTTGACCGGATTCCAGGGCTCGGCCGGCTCGGCCGCGGTGCTGCCCGAGGAGGCGGCGATCTTCGTCGACGGGCGCTACACGCTTCAGGTCCGCGACCAGGTCGACGGCAAGCATTGGAGCTACCAGTCGGTGCCGGAGACCAGTGTCGCCGACTGGCTGACGGCGCATGCGCCTGACGGCGGCCGGATCGGCTACGATCCCTGGCTTCACACCAAGGATTGGGTGGCCCGGGCGAAGGAGGCGCTGGCCGGGAAGGGCGCGGAGCTGGTTCCGGTGCAGCGCAATCCGATCGACGCGGTCTGGGCCGACAAGCCCGAGCCCAGCAGGGCCCGGCTGGTCGTCCATCCGGATGATTTCACCGGCAAGTCCTCGGCCGCCAAGCGCCAGGAGATGGCGGACTGGCTGCAGGAGCAGAAGGCGGACGCGGCGGTGCTCTCGGCGCTCGATTCGATCGCCTGGACCTTCAATGTGCGCGGCGAGGACGTCGAGCACACACCGGTCGCCCTCTCCTTCGCGTTGGTGAACGACGACGGCACCGCCGACCTGTTCGTCGCCTCCGAGAAGATCGGCGACGACGTGCGCCAGCATCTCGGCAACGGGGTCCGGGTCCACGAGCGCAACGCCTTCGAGCCGCATCTGCGCTCGCTCGCCGGCAAGACGGTGGTCGCCGATCCCGAGCGCGCCGTTCACGCCATCTTCGAGGCGCTCGAGAAAGCGGGTGCGAAGATCGTCCAGAAGCGGGATCCCGCGGTTCTTCCGAAGGCGATCAAGAACCAGGCCGAGATCGAGGGCCATCGCGCCGCCCAGGCTCGCGACGGCGCCGCGCTGAGCCGCTTCCTCCACTGGCTGTCGATCGAGGCTCCGAAGGGGACGGTCGACGAGCTCGGCGCGGTCGAGAAGCTGCAGCAATTCCGCCAGGCCTGCGGCGACCTTCGCGATACCAGCTTCGACACCATCTCCGGATCCGGCCCCAACGGCGCCATCGTCCACTACCGGGTGAGCGAGGAGACCAACCGCAAGCTCGAAATGGATTCGATCTATCTGGTGGATTCGGGCGGCCAGTATCCGGACGGGACCACCGACGTCACCCGCACCGTCGTGGTCGGAACTCCGACGGCGGAGATGCGCGACCGCTTCACCCGCGTGCTCAAGGGCCATATCGCCGTGGCCCGGGCCGTCTTCCCGGAGGGCACCCGCGGCAGCCAGCTCGACACCCTGGCGCGCCAGTTCCTCTGGCAGGCGGGGCTCGACTACGCCCACGGCACCGGCCACGGCGTCGGCGCCTATCTCGCCGTCCACGAAGGCCCGCAGCGGATCTCGCCGGTGGGCTCGAGCCAGGCCGGCGGCGACGAGCCGCTCAAGGCGGGCATGTTCCTGTCCAACGAGCCGGGTTACTACAAGACCGGCGAATACGGCATCCGGATCGAGAATCTCGTCCTCGTCGAGCCGCGGGTGATCGAGGGCGCGGAAAAGGCGATGCTCGGCTTCGAGACCCTCACCTTCGCTCCGATCGACCGCAACCTGATCGAAGCGGGAATGCTGTCGCCCGAGGAGCGCGACTGGCTCAACGCCTATCACGTGAAGGTGCTGAAGGTGGTCGGCCCGCAGCTGGAGGGCGAGGCGAAGGCCTGGCTCGAAGCGGGCTGCGCGCCGCTATAGTTCCTCCCCGGAACGGGGAGGGGGACCAGCCGCAGGCTGGTGGAGGGGGCCCCGTCTCAGCGCTGCGGCGATTCCGGGCCCCCTCCACCACCGCCTTCGGCGGCGGTCCCCCTCCCCGTTCCGGGGAGGAGCTCGCCCTCCCCCCGCGCCTGCGCCTTCCTACGCCGCAGATTCTCCCGAAGCGCCTCGGCCAGCCTCTTCTCCCTGTCCTCGTCGCGCTTCGCCATGGCTCCGCCTTGACATCAACCGCCCCCGGCGGCCATAGCGCCGCCTCTCCCGCGAGGCGAGATGCTGCCGTAGCTCAGTGGTAGAGCGCATCCTTGGTAAGGCTGAGGTCGTGAGTTCAATCCTCACCGGCAGCACCACTCGCCCCTTTTTTCCGCAATGACGGACGAGACCGTCAGCAGTCGTTCGACTTCCCGGTCTCCGGCGGCCTGACCGTGTTGCAGCGGCCGGGCGGCACCTGTTCGACCGACACCAGGACGGTATCGCTGACGATCCTGCCCGAATGCCACTTGCCGATCGGCTCGACGATGACCTCGCCGGTCCTGAAGGTTCGGGTTCTGCCGGAATCGAGCAGGGTCAGTTCGACCTCGCCGCGCTCGATATAGACGTAGCGCGCCCAGATATGCATGTGGGTCGGCACGGCGGCCCCGGCCGCCAGCTCCACCCGCGTCGACACCACCCGGTAGGGCGCCGGCGGCAGCGCCAGCGCCTGGCCGGCCATGGTCTTGTCGGTGTCGACGATGATGCCGGTTCCCGGCACCGGCCCGGCCTGAGCGGCCGCGAGGAGCCCGGACGCGGCGAGAATGACGAACATGGTGTCCCCCCTATCCAATTCAGGGAGGAATGCGCCGATCCGCGGCGCGGGTCCACCGGTCAGCGCGAAGAGTTGCGAACGATCATGTCAAGCACGGCGGGATGGAGCGGCCTGACGAACTCGCAGCCGAGCCAATGGCCCTTCATCCAGACGACCCGGCTGTGGAGCGATTCGAGGCCCGGCAGCTTCAGCCAGATGTCGGAGCCGGGCATCAGCTCGAGATGGGTCGCGGCGCGGAAGCCGGTGACCGAGAGGTCGACGACCTGGACCGTGACCGCATGGGCGCCGCGCTGGCGAAGGCCCGCGCCGAGCTCGACCGGGAGGCGCTCGGCGCGCCGGCCCTTGCGCGGCACTGCGAAGGCGCGGTCGGTGGAAAGCTCGCCGCTGAGCGACGTGCCGCCGCTGCCGGGGCCCCCGCTGCCGCTTGCAAAAGTCCAGCTGCCGGAAAGGGCGTCCATCGCCTTGCCCTCAGGT